>CAZQBA010000001.1:0-23191 GCA_964591635.1 uncultured Gammaproteobacteria bacterium
TCAGCGCGTCCAACGACGTAATCAGTGGTCGAGCCGTTGCCAGTCGCGTTGCCTGATCAGCGGCATGCAGAGCGGAAGCATCTTGCGTGTCGATGCCGTAGCGGTGTGTTTCGTAGGTCGCGTAGAGCTCGCGGTACTCGGCCGGCGAGGGGCGCTGGTTCATGAATACCAGGCCGCAACGCATGCACAGCACATTGGTGAACGGCTTGAGCGGCCCACCCTTCTCCAGGATGCCGCGTCTCCCAACCACCCGGGTTGGCGCATCGGTGCAAATCGGGCAATGGGTCTGTTCCATGTGGACGGGGTGAGGCGAGCTTGATACCCTTTGAATATCATCGCGAGTATATGCCTGACCTCCAGATTCCTCAAGCCATATTCGACCGCTTTACCGCCCGGGCCAAAGAAAAAGGCTATGCTTCTACCGAAGCCTACCTGCTCTGGCTCCTAGAACAAATGGCTGAAAAACTGCCAATAAGCGGCACACCCACTGCCTACACAGACCAAGAAAAGGAAATGGTTCAAGATCGCTTACGCGCCCTCGGGTACATCGACTAATAAAAAAGAGACTGACGTTCCCCCCAGGACGTCAGTCTTTTGGTTCGGCCGAAGCGGCGATGATCTGGGCGATCGCTTCCGGCGTTACCCGGCGCGGGTTGTTGCCGAGCCGTTCCGGGTTGCCGACTTGGCCTGCGATTCCCGCATGTGCCTCGGCCGGAATGCCGAGCTGGCGCAAGGACAACCGGACGCCGACTTCTTGGGCGATCTTCCGGATCTCCGCCGCACCCTCCGTAGCCGTAGCGGACCGCCCGCAGAGCAAGGTGGAGATGTCGGTGATCCGCTTGTGCAACCACACGGCCCCTAGGGGATGCGTGCAATCCGTCGGCACCTGGTCGATGACTGCGGCGTTCCATGCTAGGACGGCCGGTAGGAACACGGCGCAGGCAATGCCGTGCGACACGTCATGGTGGATGGTGAGTGGGTACGACAGGGCGTGAGCGAGTGTGGTACGCGTCATGCCGATGGCACACCCACCATCCAGCGAGGCGCGGGCCAGGATGTCGTACTTGGCACCGATGGTGGATGCCTTGCGGTAGTCCATGAGGTAGCGCAGGCAGTCCCAGGCATACCGTTCGCTGTCCACCGAGCTTTTCACCGACCAAAGCGACTCAATACTCTGGCAGAGCATGTCCAGGTAGGCGGCTGCGGCCGGTTGGGCCGGCGGCAACAACCCCCAACGGGGCACGATCGCTGCAACGTCCGGTTGCAGCAACGGATGGTCGAGCGAGTACTTCTTCTCATTCGCGAACAGCACCGAGAAGGGGGTCACTTCGCTCCCGCTGCCGAACAAGGTCGGCACTACACCCAGGGGTAACCGGTCTTCGGCTTGCCAATGTCCAGCCATGGCATCTTCCAAGGACATTGGATTCGGGGCCACGACGGCAACCGTCTTTCCCGAGTCAATGACACTGCCCCCGCCGAATGCCACCACGCCGTCGGCCCGCACTTCACGGGCCAAGGCGATCATCCGTTCGACGCGGGCCCGAGACGGGAACGGCGGTACGACTTCGCACTCCGCAATCCGTCCCGGAAAGACCTGGCGCTGGATGAGGAGCCGGAGGTCCGGGTTGGCCTGCACGTGCGCCCCAACCAAGATGAGCAGGCGCTGACCTGCTACGACCGCAGCCAGACGCCGAATTGTCTCGACGTTCTGGTGTGACGGCCCTGCCACGACCTGCACCCGGCCGTATGTACGCTCGAACTCCATGGTATTCCTTTCCGCAGCAGAACTCCTGCCGCGCCCTGGCCCCACCGCCACCACGCAAACACGATGCGTGGCGCTGCCAAAGCGCGACCGGCGTTAGGCCGGAACCGTGCCGAACAGTCGTTCGGCCCGTGCCAAATCCTGATTGGTATCTACTTCACACCAACCGCCTTCAATCATCACGGCTTGCATGTCTATACCGGTATCAATCATTTCTTGCAACAGATCGGTGAGATACGCCTTCCGGAAAGTACGCGTCGCCGCATAGATTGCCTCCGGTGTTTCTGCAAAACGAGCGGCCGTGGCATGGAAGGTAGCGCGCAGGAGAGCGGCACCGCGTGGCGAAAACTTGGCCAAGCCAATGAATTCCCCAGCCGCCTCAGGCAGCGGCACCGTACCCACACCGATCTTCAGCACTCGATCGCCGTTCTGAGCCGTCAGTTCAGCACCGGTTTCCGGACGGATCTCCCGGCCGTCGTAAATGGTCTGCCAATCACGGTCCACGACGAGCACGATGTCACCCTCCGCTTGCTGCAAGGCCTGAGCCACGGGCGCGCCAAAAACAATGTCGGCATAGGAGAAGATGAAACCGTCCGTCATTTCTTGCTCCGCACAAAAAAGCGAAGCCAAGACGTTTGTGGTGGCGAAGTCAGGATTTTCTACGGTCCGGTAGCGCGGATCATTCAATTGATCACCCAAATAGCCGCGAATAAGCACCGTGTCAGACACGCCCGCCGCAGTGAGTGCTGCCAAGGCGTGGTCCAACATCGGCCGGCCACCAACGGTGACCATGCACTTGGGGCGATCTTCCGTATGTGGTCGCAAGCGGATTCCCTGCCCCGCTGCCACAATAATGGCCCGTTCTGTGTTCATAATCACTTATAATTACTTATCACTACATATCTTTACACAATCAAAATCCCCTGCCAAGTAGCAGGGGTGTGTACAAGTGTCATTCCCGCGAAGGCGGGAATCCACAACGATCCAAAAAATCAGTCGATGTACCCAAGCGACCGCAACCGCTCCTTCACCTTTTCGGCATTCTCACGAGTCAGCGGTTGCTCGGCGCCAGATTCAGTGAGCACCTCGCGCAGCACGTAGGCCACATAGCTGGAGACCGAGGGGAAGCCACTCCGCCCCATTCGTTCTTTGACCTTGTCAAAAAGAAACGTCGGGATGGACACGGACGTGAATTTTTTTCGCTCTTCGCTCATAGCACAATGTTCTTACCGCGCATTTGCTCTGTGGGTGGGAGGCCCAATGCACCGAGAATGGTCGGGGTAATGTCGACGACGGAGATGGGCGGAACTGCGCCGGTTTTTGGCACACCTGGTCCCGTCAGGAAGAATGTACCTTCTGGGGTATGCAAGGCATCGTCTTTGCCCACACTGTTCGCCATGGAGTACAGGCTGGCGTTTCCTACGTCACAATTCACCCCCAGCTTCAGACCATCAAAGTAGACCACGGCATCGGGGGCGTGGGCAAGCGCGGCATCGCCATAAAGCGCGTCCAAGCGATGGACGACTGTGGCGAGTGCACCACTGTCTTTTCCCGGAATTGCGGTGATCTTCTGACTGAGTTCGCTCAAGAGCGCGTCATAATCGGCTGCACTCCCCTTTTCCGGATGCAGGTACAAAAGCGCTTCGTACGCGCCCGTAGCATAGGCCCGTGTTCGGTTCCAATCTACGGCCGCGAAGTTGAGTTTAGTGGGGGCTGCAGGAAGACCTTCCTTCAAAAAGAGATAACCGTTTTGCATCAGCCAGTCGTTCAGGTTGATACGTCCATACATAGTGCCCATGCCGTGGTCGGACGTGATAAGGAGCGTGGTGTCGGCCGGCAAGCGGGCCCGAATACGACCGAGCGCCGCGTCTAATTTTTGGTAAAACCGGAAAACAGCAGAAGAGAATTCCGGATGTTCCTGGTACTCCGGGTGACTCGGATCAAAGTAGCGCCAGATAGTGTGGTGCAACCGATCGGAACCGATCGTGGCAAAGATGAACAAATCCCAAGGCTCGTCCAGAAGGTGCTCGGCCCAGGCCAATTGCTCGTCGGCCTGCGCAAACACTTTTTGAATGAGGTCGGCTGTTTCCATGCGGCGATACCCACCAAATTCGGACACGTCAAAATGATACGGCCCGCCCAACACCTGGCGGATCTCTTCCTTGCGCTCCGGCGGATGGACTGAGGCGCTGTCAAAACCCGGTGTCAAAAAGTCGCTGACCATGTGTCCATTAAACGGATGGACTGGATACGTCATCGGCACATTGAGTACGATTGACCGCTTGCCCTGCCCCGACAACAAATCCCAAACGCGCGGCACGGCCACATCGCGGGAATCGACGAGCCCCATCTGCACCTCAGGTGGATGCGGTCGGCGGAGATAGCCGGTAATGCCATGCTGACCAGGGTCGCATCCAGAAAAAATCGATGTCCAAGCCGCAATAGAGGTCGGTGGGACGGTTGATTGAATACGCCCGAACATGCCAGCCTCACTCACCGCCCGGAAATTCGGCAATTCCGGCAGCCAGCGCTCCAGCATCCACTGCGGCGGCATGCCATCGATTCCAAAAACAAAAATGCGAGGCATAGTTAGAAAGAAAGAGTATCGATCAAGGTGCGCGCCTCGGTGTCATCCCCGACCGATCGGAGTGTATCTGGAATGGTGACCAAATCACGACGTACTTTCCCATGGTACCCCGCAGGTGCGGCAACGCCATAGAGTGCCAGGATAGTTGGGAACAGATCAATCATGGGAACGGCCCCGTGATCGCCGGCCAATATGCCTGGACCATGCACGAGCAACATGCCGTCACGCGATGACAAATGGTGTCCCTGGGCCCGACTCTTAATCATACGCGGGCCAAAAGCAGTGCGGCCGAGCCGGTCCTCGATGAACAGCTCTGGCACTGGCAGAAAAACAATGTCCGGAGTTGCGTCATCCACCTGGGCGTAGACCTCGCTCCCCCGGGCGACGAGTGGAAAAGCCGGCGCATCTTTGAACCGGACTTCTTTGAGGCCGCGCATGACCTCGATGATACGCGCCTCGCGCTCAGCTGAACCACGCGGCAGGAGCATGTCGTTGAAAATAATCCCCTTGCCGTGCATGACCCCACCCGGTGCCACCGCTGTACTGGCAGCCACATCAATGTCGCTCCCAATGGCGCCAGAGACTTCATGGTCCATGTCAGATTCGCTGCGATCATTGCCGCGCGGCGGGAATAAGACATTCCACAGTCTGTAGAACAGGCGTGCCAGACGACGATTCCGGGCCAACAATGCCTTGATCCCCGCTTCTGCCGATCCTCCCCGGCCTGCACGAACCACGAGGAGCCCGCGGTCCGCCAACCAGCGGTTCACATAAAAAGCCTCCTGTGGAGCCGTGCCGAAACCATGGTCCGAGGCAATGAGTACGTGACTCCAGCCATCTCTGATCGCTTCGGCCAAGAGGCCGTCCACGAATGCCCAGAACTCCTCCAAGCGAGCCGGGTCGTTCCAGAAGAAATGCTGGATGATATCCGTCGCTTTAATGTAGAAGCAGCCGAAGTCAAACGACTCCTTAGCCGCGCATTCCCGGAAGACGCGCATGCGCTCGGCTGTAATCTCTTTTTCTTTGGCAAACAACACCTCGCTTTCTGCCCGCAAATACTTCCGTATTTCCATGCCGCCGCGGGGGTATTCCGGGTAGGACGATGACAACGATTCCGGGAAGACGAAATCAGTTCCGGTTTCCGGTGTGAAGAAGCCGGAAAAGCAGACGCCGGAAAACGGCTTGATGGGCCAGGTGCACGGGAAATCGACAACAAGCGAACGCTTGCCGACCACGCTCAACAGATCCCAGATGCGCGGGCCCGGAAAATCCGTGGAGGTCACGGGAATGCGTCCGGTCTGGTCGCGGAACAGGCCGAAGGCGGCCGGGTCCTTCCCTTGAGCAAAGGCAGCAGTGGCATAACTGGTTTCGGTGGGGACGACGCTCTCCAATACACCATACGCCCCTTCTTTTTTCAGACGTGCAAACGTCGGTAGCTTGCCCGCAGCAATCAGCGGGTCCAAGACCTGCCATGTTCCCCCATCAACAAAAAAAACCAGGAGACGCGGACTCATATCTTACTCCGCTCAATCTGGTAAATTTGTATGCCATCGTAATCGTAGACCGTAGTGAGGTAGGGCAGCGCAGAGAAGTCCGCCTGCATGAGTTGTCGTTCCATAGGGCCGACAAAGAGGTAGTCCATCTGATACCGGTTGAGGAGATAGCCAAGGCGGCGGGGATAGGTCCGGTAACGCTCCATGAGTTCGGCCACCACTTCGTCCGGTACGGCCCGGCTGGCACCGTGATAGAAGCCGTTTAACTCCGTGCTAATAAAGCGGTATTCGTAGACGTAGGTCACGAGGTCGTTTTCCGCCGTATGAAAAAATGGATCCCGAATGGTCACTTTCTTGCGAAGTGCCGCTTCCAAGTGCTCGGGCGGAACACCGAACAGCCGATAACTCAACAGTAAACGGTCAACCAACTCCCACTCCGGAGCAGAGGCCGTGACCGCTTTGCCAATAAGGACGCGATTATGCGTAAAGGTTGGCAGCAGGGTGTTCGTCGCCAGGCTGGGCGTGACCACAACGGAATCTTCGGGTGTATGTGCGTCCATCCAGGCAAATGCGGTGGCATATGGTGTTGGTAGCCGCGCCATGCCACGACTGTACAAAAAACCAAAAATATCAGCTTGCAATGCCCGCCCAACAATCATCAGACACAGGACTACTATTGTGCCGGTTACCAACCAACTCCATTTCCCTGCTCGCTCTTTCAACCAACCGATAGCTTGCCAACCCAAAAAAGCCCAGGCCAAAAAAAAGCCAAAAAACAACTGGTGGATCCGCCAAACCGTCGGCTCTGGGTTGAAACCGGTGACCACCTGGATGTTCAGGACGGCGATAGCGGCCAGCACCCCGGCGGTCAGGAAAGCGGCGTGTTCCCTGCTTGTGCGCCGGGCAACGAGAAAAGTCACTATGGCAAAGACGGCATAAACCACATAGGTAAACCACTCCGTCCATCGGACTGCATACGTGTGGTCGCCGCCCAGGCGCATCAGGAGTTCGGCCGCGGAGGGGAGGGCGCGGATGTGGATGTAATTCCAGAGGAAAGGAGCCATGCCCAGGGCCGTACCAAGCACCAGCCAGACCAGGGTACGCAGCGCGCCTGCCTGTCGCTGCAGAATAAGGATGATGAGCGCAATACCACCGATCGCTGCCGCATACATACCATGGGTGGCGTAAGCGGTGGTCATGATCCCCACACACAACCCGGCAAGAAAACCAGAACTTGGTGTCCGTCGACGTATCGCCGTCCATAACGTGAGCAGGGCCAGGGCCATGAGGGGTAGGCCGGGCGCAACGGACAAACTGTTATACTTGCTCAACAGGACTTCCCCGGGCGGCGAACCGAACGGTGTGAGAGCGCGTGCGGCCATCCGCACATACGCCAGGGAAACCGGCGGCAGCATATACCACAAGAGCGGCGCCAAAAGAAACAGACCGGATCCGACGATCGCCGCCCGCCGCGATTCGAGCACCCGACCCAGCAAAGAAACGAGCAGTACGTACGCAATTGCCACGCACGTCATCCGGAATAGGAGCGACACGACGGGCACGGATGGGATGAGCCAGAAGAACGGCTTGAACATGCCCGGCATGAACACCGTCCAGAGGTTCGGGTCCTGGGCATGTTCGGCCAACCGCCCGTCAGCAACGCGCCACGCGCCGTCCAAACCGTCGCGCATCATCGGGGCTAAGTTTGCCAAGGCGTCTGGGCCGAGGAACGTGTAATAGGTATAGGTTGCCCCGGCCTGCAGGGCATCCCACCAGTGCATGAGATTACGGATGTCGAACAGGCAGGCTACTGCCACGCCAGCGCACCCGATGAGCACCCACCCCAACCATTTATTTCCCGAATAAAAAAACATAGTAAGACGATATCACACCACGGATTCCCCTCCCCGTCAATCCAAAACATGCTCCGCGCGTACAGCACGTGCGGACCATCTAACCATCAGCGGATGGCAGGAAGTCGTCGGTCAGCTTTCTCCCAGAAACACGTTGCAGAAGGAATTGCGCTATCCGACGAATATCGCTTATATGTGGTGGACGGAGGGTGAATAACGTCATAGTCCGTATTCCCAATACACGACGTAAATACACCTCCCGCATGCCAAGCACCAGGCCGACGGTCGCAAGCCCTTCGGCCGCAATACCCGTCACCCCCCAAAGCCGTATTGTGATGAACAAGAAAAAACACATTGTTATCCCACTCGTCATGGTAACGAAGACATTAAAACGCTGTTTTTTAAAAATGGTCAGTGCCGATGATTGACTAAGCGACCAGGCATTGTATGGCAGACGCAAACAAAGGATAGCAAGGAACGGGATAGCGTCATGGTAGGCAGGAAAAAATATATACAAAATTGCTGCGCCACCACCAAGCACCGCGATCATCAATGCACTATAGAGGGAAAAAGCATACCTACCGACTCGGTCGATCGTCTGTTGCATGCGCGGACGGTCGCCGGCAGCCTGCGCCAAGTGGGGAAAAAGGACGAACTTGATCGGGAACAGGCTGGTTGCCGTGGAGAAGATGCTTTGGGCGATGGCCGTAATAGCCACCGCCTCAGCTGAAAGAAGGTGATAGATGAGGTAATATTTAAGTGCGCCAAACACGTCCGATGTCATTGCCTGGAGGATCTGCCACATCCCGTGGGTCCGGAGCATTGTACGCAACACGGGTTGCGGGTCTGGCGGTGCCTTCCCCACCGTGCTCCAGAATCGCCACAGGGAGGGTAGTGCCGCGCACACCGCAAACCCAGCTGATGCGGCCGTGATCCCCAAGAGCACCGGAACCGTAATGCCGTCCCGAATAAAAAAACCCAGCACCAGAACGATGCGGGCCACTTGCTCACCACCCATCAATGCCGCCGCGCCGCGGAAGTTCTTGCCGACTTGCATGAGCAGTTGGACCGTATTTCGCAGATGTTGAAAGACAGCGATTGCCGCCACCCCCCAATAGTCGTCCGCTACGGCCGGCCCGTATGAATCCGACAGCATGCCACGCAGGAACCAACCAGACACGATCACCAGGCAAAGCACCGCCAACCGAACACGAACATATGAGGATATCAGGCGCCGAGCAGTCCCAACCGCACCGGATGTTATGGCCCGTGAAGCGTCGGCGACGACCGCATCGTCGAGCCCAAGGCTGACCACCGTTAACCCCGGGCCGACAACTGCCAAGGCCAATGTAAAGACCCCATAGTCATGCCGGGATATGGCATGGGTCACCATGACCAGGCTCAGGAACGACAACCCGCGGGCAAACGCGGTGCTCCCGGTCATCAGGGCGGCATCAGCAAAAATGGAACGGACAATACTCATGAGGAGTATGGGGGAACGAGACGGAGCAACTTATGGGCGGACCCGCCAAGCTCTGCCGCGGCCCCGCGGGCATCCGGATACGTTTGGTTCACCACAGCCTGGAGTGTTTGCGTCCAGCTGCTCTCTGTTGTAAAACCAGCCGCTATAAACCGATCAAGTGATACCGGTGCCCGCCGCGCTTCCAGATCCTCACCAGGCACCAACACCACGCGCGCTCCGGTGCGCCGGGCAACCTGTTCTGCTAATACCTGTTTCGGAAACACTAAAGATGGATCGCCCACGTTCCAAACCCGACCAGCTAGGTGGGTTGTTTGGAGTAAACCAAATTGGCAGGCCCGGGCTAAATCGTCTACTGAAATAAAACCGCGGACCGCTTCGGGTTCAAACACGGAAATCGCACCCCGGTCACAGGCATCGCGCACCATCTGGTGCACCAACAAATCCCAACGCATGGCCGGGCTCAGCCCATACGCCGTGACTGGACGGAAGCAGACGGCCCCTGCGACCAGCGCCGCCGCTTCTGCTTTCGCTTTTGTTTTTGCATACACGCTGCGCGGCGCAATAGTCGCATCTTCGTTCGCCACGCTCTCCAATCCCCCATAGACCGAGGCGGTCGACAGGTACACCCATGGCACGCGGCCGGCACAAGCCCGGGCCAAAGCTTCCGTCCCGCCCACATTCACACCCTCGGCTTCCAGCGGATTACGGGCGCAGGCGGGATACCCAACGACCGCTGCCAAATGTACCACCGCATCAACATCACTCACCGCACGAGCCACAGCCTTAACATCGCGCACATCACCACGCAGAGCAGAACGGGGCTCATCCTGCGGCACACGCACATCAAAGATGACTGGTGTATGCCCGGCTGCACGCAGCTGCGCCACCAAGACCGAACCCACATACCCCATACCTCCGGTGACAAGCACGCGCATAGAAAAATCTCCCTGAGCATAGCAGGGATGCGCACCTCGGGCAACGCGTTACCGTGGACGCGACGGACTGCGTTTGAGCAACAAATAGAACCAGCGCGTCACCGCAATACGGGCGCTCGGTGGCAGGAAAAACAACAGGCGGTCGCGCCAGCCGCGCATGCGGGAAAAACGAACCGTGGCAGAACGCACAGACGTAGCAACCGCCGCCGCAGTATTCCCAGAAGCAGTGACACTCGCCGGCAACTCTGGTGTCTGGGTCGGGCGCACTTCCATGAGCGCTTCCATGCCGCCCGGGAAACCGGCTGGGGCATTGAATGCGACCAGGCCGAACCCTTCTGATTCCACCATCTGGCGCAGGGTGGCCGGACTATAGCTGTAGGGATGCCCCACTTGGAAAAAAATCTCCGGCCGTTTGCGGATGTCCATGATGTTCGGTACGGCAATATACAGGACACCGCCCGGAGCCAGCAGGTTTTTCATGCGCACCAGCTCCCGCCGCGGTTCGGGAAGATGTTCGAAGGTGTGGTGGAGAATGATGATATCGAAGCGCCGGTCTGGGTACTGTTCGGCATACTGGCCGAGCGAACCGGCGAACAGGTCGAGTCCATAGAACTGTTTTGCAGCGGCCACATCAACTTCAGCTAACTCTATTCCCTTCACCTGCGCGTCCGGCACGCGCTCCTTGATGATGGCCAAGACGGTACCGATCCCGCAGCCGATATCGAGCACACGAACACCTGGACGAATGCGCGCACCTAAAAATGCGACAATCGTTTCCTTAAGCGCCCGATCAGCGCCCGAGACTTTGTGGGCCACATCGTCCGGCGTGCGGACATTGTGCCGCTCCGCTAAAAAATCAGCTACATGGAACTGTTCGTATTCCGCGACACTGGGCCGCGGCGATATAAACACGAGCCCGCACTGCTGGCACATCACATTGATGATGTCTGCCGTGAGGTCGCCTTTGGTGGCGAGCACCTCGGTTTCATCTTTGCCGCAGAGGGCGCAGGAAACGCGTTCCATAGCTAGGAGAGGAGGAAAGAAAGGATGCGCTGCGCTCGTGCGTCCCAGGTGTGCTGTTGGATAAACGCCTGTTGCGCAGCACGCATATGCTCCCACTGCGCAGGATCCCGAGCAAGTGCACCAGCTTCGGCAATGGCCCGCGCACAATCTGCAGCATCATCGGGTTTAAAAAAGATGGCCGCTTCTTCGGTAAAAATTTGGCGAGAGGACGGCACATCGGCTACCACAATTGGTTTTCCAACGGCCAAATATTCGAAGGCTTTGATGGGTGATGTCTCCTCGGCTTGCGGGGTTTTTCCTGAGGTCGGCAACACGAGCACATCGGCAGCAGCCAACACGCCAGGCACGTCGGCGTGCGCACGCTGCGGGACAAGATGGACCCGGTCACTGAGATGTGCCGCCTCAATAGCCGAGGCGAGTCGTGCGGTATCTTCCGGCAATCCACCAACCAACACGGCGTGTGCCTCTGGTAAGTACTGCATGGAGGCCGCCAAGGTATCTACTCCTTTCCAAGCATAGAGGTGGCCTACATACACGGCGAGCAACGCGTCGGCTGGTACAGGTGTTTCTTCCCGAATGGAAGCTGCTGTCACTCCGGTGAATTGTTCCGCGTCTACGGCATTCGATGCCACCAATATCCGCGCTTCCGGGATGCCGAAATCGGCCACGAGCCGATCGCGTTTGGCTTGGTTCGTCGTCACGATGAGGGGAATCTTGGCAAGGAACATGCGCACCCGTTGTTCGGGCATATCGTGGACTTCGTAGGCCACTCGCCGGCCCATCTTGGCCAGGCGGTATGCGGCATACAAGTCGCGGCACACAAAAAGCGTGTCGGGCGAGTGGGCCTTGGCCCAACGCGTCACGGCCCGGCCAAACGTCCAGCCATGCAGGTAAAACGCCAAGCGACGCAAGACCGGCAGCCGGAATACATCCCAGGTTGGCAATCGTTCAATGGAAAATGTGGATGCGACCCCGTACCAGGTATACACATCCGGAGCCTCAACCGCCGTATGCCTGTTGGGAACAAGTAACGTCACATCTGCACGCTTGCCCAAAGCCGCGCACATTTCCATCACATGCACACTGTGCGCCTTTTCCGACGGCAGGCGCATGTTGGCTACATAGGCGAGCTGCGGCCGGCTGCTCATGCGGCGTGGGTAAAGACGAAGAAATGCTTGGTGGGGACGTCGGCTGGCACGTAGGAACGGCTGAGCGTGAGCCCGGCCCGGCCGGCTTCTTCTGTGAAACGAGAAATCGGGTAACCGGGGACGCCCAGCTCCCAGTGATGCTGACCGTCAAAAGCATGCGGCGTCCGGTTCGGCACTTTCCAAAACAATTCGCGCCGGCCCAAGAACGGCACGTGAAGCACCAAATGCAACAGCGTGTGGCGACGATCGGGTACAGAAATGACGACGCCGCGGCGCGACACACGGCCGAGCTCGCGCAAGGCTTTGATGACTTCCGGCCAGGGCAGGTGCTCCAAGACTTGCCCGGCCAAAGCCACGTCCACGCTGTCATCGGGTAACGGGATCTGCGTGACCGAAGCGACGATATCGGGCGCTAGGGCTGGATCAATGTCCAGGGTGCGGACCTGGGCGCCACGGCTTCGCAGCACAGCAACCACCACGCCGGTGCCCACGCCAACCTCAAGCACCGATGCTGGGGTGAAGGACATGACTTCCCGCACATGGTACCAATAGGAAATCCAGCGCG
The DNA here is from genome assembly GCA_964591635.1 of uncultured Gammaproteobacteria bacterium. Classification (GTDB taxonomy): domain Bacteria; phylum Patescibacteriota; class Patescibacteriia; order 2-12-FULL-57-11; family 2-12-FULL-57-11; genus CAZQBA01. The sequence goes on from CAZQBA010000001.1 coordinate 12,850, forward strand.
CCTTGTGCACGTACTTCTCGTGGCCGTAATGCGTGGTGGGAACCTGGATGGGTGCGGTCATGGCTCCACATTAGACGAATCTGTGCCCGGCGGCAAAAAAGCGGCGCACATCAGCTCGGGTGGGCAGGCTGCGATAGGATTGCGCGCGCTCGCCCGGAACGAGCTCGGGCGGTGCACCGCCGAGTACCGCAAAGGCCCGATGCATGAGCTCCGGCATGTCGGCATAGGCCGTACTATACGCATCAGTCACGCTGGTAAACGGCTGCGGGTATGCACGCTGCACGAGCACCCGCCCGGCATCAATGTCGGTCGAAACTTCATGGACCGTCACGCCCACGGGTTGCTGTTCCAAGAGCGCCCAGAACACCGGCATTAATCCGCGCAAAGCAGGTAAGAGCGCGCTGTGTTTATTGACCACGGCTTTGCGCACCGCCTGTAAGAGCGGTGGTTTCACGATCTGCCCCAGGGTAATGCAGACCACATCAACCCCTTCTGCCCGTACCCAATCCACCACCTCCGTTGCATTGGGCGAAGCTGCATGGAACATGGGCGCACCCGCTTCCTTTGCCATTCCAAAAAAACCACTTCCGGCCCGCATCCGGGCGAAGAGGGTACGCACGGCCAAGCGCCCGGTCACCCACACACCGAACGTGCGCAGGTACCACACTGGGATACGCCAACCACGCATGCCTTTGAGCACGCTCGGAAACACCCAAATTCCTACCAATGTATGCTCGCCCGCTAACAGAGCGACCGTCTTTTTCCAAGCCGGGAGCAAGTAGAGGTATTCCTCTTCCGTGAAGATGGCGTAGGTCATGGTTGGGCTTGCTCGGCAATCACGTCCCGCGCCAATTCTTCCACGGTAACAAAGGTGCCGACCGATTGGAGCGCTGCCAAGGCCGCCTGGAACAGTTTTTCTTTTTTGGCGAACGGCGTGCGCAAGCGCTCAAAGAGGGACAGCTCGGCATCATACCGGCTGCGGATGTCCGTGGGCACGTCCCGCAGGTAGTCAGTGAGGTCAGCCGGATGCATGAGGTAATAGAAGGCCTCGCTTTGGGCGGCGGTGGCCCGAATAAGCTGGCGCGTGCCGGCTGGACCGAGATAGAAAGCCATCGTCTGCCAACACGGGAAACGGGCTGGTGAAAAGGTCGGCAACGGCAGTTCTACGAGACCACTTGCTTCCTGACGGACCAACGAATGCGTCCCAATATAGTAGGGTTGGCGTGGCGCCACAAAAGCAGCCCGTTTGTCTTTGCGGTCCCACCAGGCCGCGTTGTAGGTGCGCTGTCGGCGGCCGTTCAGCATCAACTTGGTCATGGCTGCGGCAATCACCGGGCTCGGAAAAATAGAGGTGTCATACAGGTAACCGAGTTCGTTCAAAATCCGCACCACATCCGTGCTCGTGCTCCAGGCGGGCGCAATGAAGCCGCGGGGTTCCTTGCCCACCACGCGCGTGATCATGTCGTGGGCCCGGACGATTTCGTCACGCATCCGTTCCTTGGGCAAGCCGGCCAGGTTGTGGTGGTGGCTCCAGGTGTGGTTGCCGATTTCATGCCCGGCCTCGGCCCAGCTGCGCACCCGGGCCGCCACTTCCCCGTTCTCCAGATCCCGGCCAATGATGTAGATCGAGCACTTCGCCCCAATCGCGTCGATGGCCGAAAAAAACCGGTCGGCCACCACGAAGTACGAGGGGTCACGAACCGACCGGCGGTCAATGTCCAGCGGGAAGTAGAGCGAATCAAAGTTGATGTTGAGAGCGATCTTCTTGGATTCAGGGCTCGACGGCATAGATACGGACGGAATCGTTATGGAAGACCAGCCGGACATTCTGGTAGCGGGATGGATCGCGTGTGCTCATGAAGCGTTCGTTGGGGCCGTAGAACAGGTAGTCTACCCGATACGGCAAGGTGATGCGATCCGGCGGCGGGGCCGCGGCAATGTCCCGCAGTTCCTGGCGCAATTCAGCAAACACCTCCGGAGGCATCACCCGCCGGCTGTCCCCGCGGATGAAGCCGTCCGACTGTAGGGCGCTATAGGTTTCGCAAAATAGCGTATAGTGCGGATCCATGACGTTGGCACGGACTTTATTTTTTGTCTTATCGGCGTCGCCCGCAGCGGCGACAAAGAGCTCTTCCGTGATACCAAAAACCCGTGCGGTCCCGCGCCATCGCTCCCGGATTTCGACAGAAGGCGCAACGGAGAAGCAGGCGGAAGGGAGGTAGACGTTGGCGTGCGTAAAGAACGGAAGGTAATTCATCGTTCGGGTCGACGGCGTCAAGATAACGCTGTCCATGGGGGTGTGCGCATCAATCCAAGTGAATGCGGCTTGCATGTCACGCGACAGTCCATGCGCCGGAGCCTCCTCGATGGCTGCGGATATGCGCACCAGCCCGGTCAAGAAAACGACCGTCGCCAGTCCGACGATGCTCCACCGCCGCAGGCGGGTTGGCGAAAGGCGGAGATATTCCACCCCCCAAGCAAACGCTATCCACAGGGCTAGGGCATAGGCATACACATTGACCCGGCTCCCCCAATGGTCGGGCTGGACGGTGATACCGGTCACCAGCTGGATGTTTTGCACAACCAGTGTGGCCAGTAAGGCTGCTGCAAGCACCATTGCCGAACGCCGACGCGACAGCCGTGTTGCCAGAAAAGCCAAGGTCGGCAGAAGCACGCATACGAGCCCGAGTGCGAACAGGGAAACACGCGGACTGCGACCCAACTCCACACCCACCCGCGCCTGCAGCTCCGCCGCTTGAGGCAACGTCCGCGCCGCTAGGAGACCGAGGCCGTACGGCAGAGCCACGACTGCCGCGACCGCCATAGCCACCCCGGCCCGCAGCGCAAACTGCCAGCGTCGGAGGAGACACGCACCCACCAAAAGAAGTCCAGCTACCACCCAGGCAAACACTCCGTAGAAAAAATAGACATGAATAGTGATGCCGAGTGACAGGCCGGCAAAGAGCATGGCCGGCAGCCGCCACCGGCCCTCCCACATGCGTGTCCACATCCATAAAAACAAGAAGAGGAACAGCAAACCCGGTGCGGGAATGGCGACACGAACCAGCCAAAAATCAAACAAGCGCTGGACCACCTCAAATGACGCAATGATCCCACGGGAGAAATGCCCCAAACGCAATGATCCGATGTTTGGAAAAGTGAGCACCGCAAAGGCAACGAGTCCGGCAAACACCGACTCGCGGACCCAGCGGCGGACCAGTCCAAAGACAGCAAGGACCATCATGGCCGGAAACAGGAAGTCGCCCCATACGAACAACGGACTCGGGTTATTCAAAGCGGCCAGACGAGCCACTGCCCCCAGCAGCATTCCTAAAAAGGCATTCCCCCACATACTCGTTGTCCCTTTGTACTCCCACACAAAGGCGTCTCCATCACGCCAGTGACCATCCATGACTTCTCGAATCCGAGCGCCGTAAGAGGCTAATTCGTCCAGGGTTGGCGCGTCCAAGGAGAGAGCGTGGTAATCACCGGGCGCGTTCCCAAGAGCTACCCAGGTGAGCGGCATGACGATATTCGGCAAGAATGACACAGTGCCCAGCAACAACGCAGCAAAGAACCCAATCACCCAGACTCCGCCATCCCGCGGTTTTTTCTCCGGATCCAGCTCTCCCCGCAAGATGGCCCAGATGAGCCGCAAGTGCCGCTTTCCTTCCTTCTTATAATTCAGCTTGGACACCCCGCGCGTCCGATTACCGAGTGGTGTGGGTACTTCGGCGAATCGGTAGCCGGCGGCAGTTAGGCGGTAAAAAGTTTCGACCGGAGTTTCAAAACCGCTCGTCGTCACTTCCAACGTCCGAACAATGTCAGTCCGATACAAGCGGAACAAAGAGCTGATGCCGCGCACCCAGCGCCCCGTCAACAACGAGTAAAAGACGTTGGCCAGCTTGCTCACCACTACCCGGTACTGCGGGATGTCTGCGCTGTACCCGGCCAGGCCATGCGAACCAATGACGAAATCAACGTCGCCTTGCCGGTACCGTTCCAGGAGCTTGGCAATATCGGCTGGGGCGAACGTAAGGTCGGCATCTAAGGTCACGAGTAGGTCGCCGCGCGCTTCCCGGTTGATGGTGCGCATGCCGGCCCCCAATCCCCGATTCTGCGAATGGCGTACGACCCGCATTTCTGAAAGGCCAAGATGTTCCGCAATATCACCGCTCTTGTCGGTACTGCCATCATCAACCACCAACACTTCAAAAGAAACGCCGAGATTTCGGAGTTCAGGGAACAATTCTTGGGGAAAGCGGGTGATGTTTTCCGCTTCGTTGTAGCAGGGAATGCCGACTGTCAGTTCCATACGAACACCGCATATTTTTAAGGCGCACCAAAATCAGATGGCACGACATACGTCGCACACCATACGTCGACAGCACTACCCCGTCAACGCCTGACAAGCCAGTAAAAAGGCGCTACGCTACCGGTCGCATGGCACCCACGCCGGAACAACGATTCATACAGACCTGGGCGATCGCTACGCTCCTGTGCGGCCTGTTTTTGGGAGCGCTCGTGGTACTCGTTGATCCGTACGGACTTTTTGGGACGGACTTGTTTACACCCGTCATTCTCACCAACCGCACTCAAAAAATCGAGGCTATGCGCACCATGCAGCCCCGTCCGGAGGCCTTTATTTTTGGTTCGTCACGGGTCTTCCGCATGGACCCGGATCAGCTCACCGCACTGACCGGGCTCACCGCATACAACGCCAGTGTTTCCTATGCACGGCCGGAAGAGCACTTGGCCCTGTACCGGGTGATCACTGAAGACCTAGGCATTCGGCCAAAACTTATTGTAGTTGGACTAAGCGTCGGTGAATTCAACCACGACCCCATCGACCCGCAGACCATTACCCACCCCTTGCTGCGCACAAAACTCCCCATCAGCCGGACGACCTTCTTACGCACCGTCGCCGCCACGCTCAAGGAACGGGTCAACCCCGGCATGGTGCGCGACATGGTGACCAGCATCTTCTTTCGCTTCTCCTCCCCGCCAAGCCAAGTCACGTTTCAAGAGAATGGTATGCAGATTTCTGCAGAGCCGAATGCGGACCGGAGCGAACGCATCCGCTTGTCCATTCCGGGTACTATCCGCTTTTTCAACACCGGAGCGGACCTATCGGCGGAACGTCTGGCCTGGTTTTCTGACTTCGTGACTCGGGCCACGGCTGCCGGAACGCGCGTCCACGTGCTTTTGCTGCCGGTTGCTGAAGCAGCCCGTGAACCCATCTTGGAGCACACCGCCTACCAAACCCACCTCGAAACACTCCGCACCTGGATGGCAGATCTTGCAGCACATGCTCCCGGCATGACGGTGACCGATGGGACAACTCCTTCCACGTACGGTGCAGACCCAAATAACTTTGCCGACGCCACCCACCCGCAAGAACAAGTGCTGCAGGCACTCCTTCATTTCACCCTTTCAGACGAGCGGGAAAACCCCGCCCCCACCCTATGAACCTGGCGACCTACACCTTCCTCATTGCCTTCCTTCCGGTCACTGCGACCGCCGTCTTTTTGACACATGGACCGCGCCTACGCCGCGCAGTGCTCCTTGTTGCCGGCTTGGGGTTTGTGGGCCTTGGCCACTTGTGGGCGCTGCCGGTCATGTGCGCCCTCGCCCTGTTCGCCTTCTGGTGGGGCCGGGTGATCGAGCGGCATCCAAAAAGGGCGGCACGCGGTGGTGGGATCGTTCTGCTCGTCGCCATCTTGGCCACATATAAATATCTTCCCTTCTTTTTTGGTGATGGCGTCTCCCTCTTACCGGATGGCGTGATCGCCTTCCTCAAAACCACCATCCCTATTGGACTCTCTTTCGCCACCTTCCAATACATCGCCTACTTTGTGGATATTGCCCGGGGCACCATCCCGGCCGAAAAACGCCTCACCACCTTCCTCGGCTACGCCTTCTTTTTTCCGAACCTGACGGCCGGACCGCTCGCCCGCTACGGCGCGCTCGCCCCACAACTGACCACCTCGCCCCGTCCTGATTGGACACATATCCAACAGGGCGTGCTGCTCCTCTTGTGCGGCTTGGCCAAAAAAGTCCTCCTGGCCGACCCTTTAGGTGCGACGGTGGATAGGCTCTGGACTGAGTCCGCTCCCTTGGTGGGCAGTGCTGCCTGGCTGGCCATTCTCGGCTACGGCCTCCAACTTCTCATGGACTTCTCAGGCTACAGTGACATGGCGATCGGTGCGGCCCGCCTTTTTGGTATCACGCTCCCCCCCAACTTCAACGCTCCATACCGTGCCGACTCGCCCAGCGACTTCTGGCGTCGCTGGCACATGACGCTCGGAGCGTGGGTGCGAGACTATGTATACATCCCACTCGGCGGCTCGCGCACTGGGATGACGCGCACCATCTTGAACGGCATTTTGGCCATGACCATTATCGGCCTCTGGCACGGTGCAGCCTGGACGTTTGTGGTGTGGGGCGCATATCACGGGCTCCTGCTCGGCCTCTTTCGGCTCATCAAAACGCCCTGGGAGAAACTGCCGCGCCTCCTCAGGCAAGCGGTCACTGTTGGCCTCGTCTTCGTGGGATGGAGTTTCTTTCGGGCACCCAATATTCCGGCGGCACTCGAAGCTCTGGCTGGACTCAGTCAATGGAGCCACTCATCGCTGCCCACCGTGAGCACATTCATCCCACTCATCGGGGCGGCTCTGGTGGCCTGGATCCTACCTGAACCCGCACGTGTGGTGTGGGGCACAAAAAAAAGAACGGCACTTCTGTTTGCCGTCATCCTGGTTGCCTGCGTCCTTTTTATGAACTACCGCCAGGCCAGTTTCCTCTACTACCAATTTTGACGGCGCCGACCGATACGAAACAGATCGAGCACCGCCTGGAACGCACTTGCCAGACGCACGCTCGTGCTTGGGTCGTTGATCCAAACAACGGGCACTTCCTTCACCCGCCAGCCGGCCAACGTGGCGCGCACCAAGACTTCCACATCAAAGGACCAGCCAGGGAATTCTTGCTTCACGAACAGATCGCGTGTCCGCTTATGGAAGGCCTTGGCACCACACTGCGTGTCGGCAAACGGCAGCCCCAAGAGCGTACCCACCAAAAGATTGAACATACGGCCGGACCATTCCCGGAAGAGCGGTTGGTGACGAACCACCCGGCTCCCGGCGACTGCCCGCGACCCAATAACGATATCCGCCTGCCCAAAAAAAGGAATGAAGCGCGCCACCATTTCCGGGACCGTAGAGAGGTCGGCATCTAGAAAAATCCGCCACTCGCCGCGGGCCGCCAACATGCCGGCCCGGACGGCCGCACCCTTTCCCGTATTTTGTGACAACGACATGACACGGAGCGACGGAACACGACCGACCAAGCGACGTGCCACCTCAGCCGTACCATCTGTTGAGCCGTCATCTACCACCACAATTTCCCAGGCCGATCCCAAACTCCGGCCATAGGCCGCAATACGCAAGACGGCCTGGGCAATGCAGGCCGCCTCGTTATAGGCTGGGATAATAAAGGAAAAACTCATGCATGCCCCCAAGCCAAGGCGGTGCGGCATAAGCGGGCCGCAAACCGGAAGTGGTACAGAGGGAAGCGCAGATGGTAACGCAACGGCAGGCGATTGGGCAACCGACGCAGATGGATACGGGAAATCTTCAGGGCCACCCACATACCTTTGGCCACGTTCACCGTCGCCGCCCGCAACACCTTTTTCCGGTCGATCCGTCCGCTGCGGAGCGGGGCAACGGCCAAATCTAAGTAGCGACTATCCTTGGTGTAACAGGTCGCTAAATCGGGCCAGGCCTGCAGGATTGTTCCCTCCCCGGTTTCCACATGCGCACTGGGGGCGAGCATCAGCCGCTCATGGACGCGGCGCTTGGGGTTCCAATATGCCCCGCTTTTTTTGTTCACCAGCCGCAGGCAATACTCCGGATAAAAATAGGCGTGCTCCACCACCTTTCCTTCGACCACCGCCTTGCGCCGCAGCTGCAGGGCGACTCCAACATTGTTGCGCTCGACGATGGCACGGACCGCCGTCAGGCCAGCCGCGTCTACCACTTCGTCGGCATCGAGCTGAAAAATCCAATCATGGGTAGTAGCCGAAAAGGCTCGGGCCCGGACTGCGCTAAAATTAGCAATCGGCTGGTTGGGTGTGGGGTCATCCGATTGCGGAATGACGCGTGCGCCGTACTGGCGGGCAATCTCTGGCGTGGCGTCAGTCGAATTCCCGTCTACCACCAAAATTTCAGCAAAGTCTTGGAGCGACGCCAAACAGGCCGGCAGCGTGTCGGCAACATTCCGCGTAAGGACGTAGGCCGTGGCTGGAATCTTCATAGGTTACTACAATGGAATGCGATAGATCGTGATGCCGCGCTGGTCGTACACCCGTTCCCAAGAGGCGAAGACGGGCAGCTCTTCGGCCGAAACTGGCAGGTCCCCTGCCGTCACCAAGAGATAGTCGGCCTGATACCGTTTCAAGGACTCGACTGCTCCCTGAAGTGAAGTGGCTCGGTACTCGGCCACAAAGGAATCGATCGCCGCCTCGGAAATATGCACGACGTCTGTGCCGGGCGCATCATCCTGCCATTCACGAAAACCGAAACCGATGAGGTAGTTGCGCGGGTCCAAGCCGAAACGGACGAGACGTTTGGTGAGTGAAAATGGCACGCCGTCTGGTGTTTGATGAAAACTCGACCGCACCCACTCCTCCGAAGCACCGACCAACCGCAGTGTCATGAACCAGCGCTCGCGCAACTCGGAAAACGGGGCTACCGTGTTCCAGACTTGCGGCACAAAGACCCGGGCCTTCGTTTCGTACGGGATGAGTTCGGAAATAAAAAGTGAGGGCGTCATGACGACCGCATCTTCCGGAAGTTCACGATCGATCCAGGCGAGCACGTCTGTGACCGGCGCGGGTAAGAGGTGGGTCGCCGCCAAGCGAACCGTCAAACGAGCCTGAGCTGAGGCAGCACCGCACAAGACATATGCAGCGAGCAACCAGGCCAGGGCCGGCACCATCCATGGCCGCGCTACTGGTACATGCGGACGGATGACCCGTTGCCAAAATGCGGCCCCAAGTACACCCAAAAGGAGCGCGAAGGGCAGGTACAAACCGCGACTGATCCAGTGGTCGGGGCTCAAAGTGAAGCCGACGACAAGCTGCATGTTGTGTCCGGCAATCACGGCTAAAAAGAGCACGCCAAAATAGAGCGGGAGCGTGGATGCCACCCAGGCCCTCCGAGCCAATTGCCAGATTGAAAGCCAACCCGCCGTCAGGAGGATGTAGAATTTCCAATCGCTCCAACGGACAAAGCGGCCGAACTCGGTTTGGGAAGTCCGATCCAAAATCTGGTGATACTGCGGCAGCTGGCGCAAGGAAAAAAACATGACCCAGAACAAGGCACTCACGGCGGCCCCAATGCCCCCAGCCAAACATAACCAACCCAGCGGCCGGAACTTGCGCTGCCCCAGCCACACGAGGCCCAGCATGCCGAGCACCACGCTGTCGAACATCCAGTAGAACGGATAGGTATAGAACGTGAGGCCAAAAAGAAGACCGAGCCAGATAGCCGTGCGACGAACCGGGGCCGCGATGAACCGGTGCAGGGCCCACAGGAAGCCCATCTGCACTATGAGTGCCGGGACCACCGCCTCCACCGTATAGAACTGCATGCGGGGAATCCAGCTCTCCCCCCATGAAAACGGCACCAACAGTTTTACCGCCGTGGCTAGCTCTTCGCGCGATACGGGAAACAGGTCAAAGGCTGTGAGCATGGCGCCGGTGCAGATAAAGAAGGCCCACAACGCACTCAGTCGCCGCGCACCAGTGAGGGCGGTGAGGAAACCCGTAAGCACACAAAAAATAGTAACTGCACCAACCGTTTCAGCCACCGGAAAAAACCACGGCCGACCAACCACAAAACCAACCGCCGCAAAAAACAGCGCCGGCAACGGTGGCCGGCTGGACCACGGCCCGCTGCGGTATTCCCACAGGTTTGGATCTGAGATGATGGTCTTGCCTTCCAGGTATTCCTGGATGCGGTGCGGGAAGACGGGGTAATTCCCGCCGATACTCATAGGCGTGACCGGATGATAGGCGCGACCTGCCGCAGAAAAGACCGGAAGAAGGATGGCGTGCGGCAACATCTGGAGGAATACAATGAGTCCGGCACAGGTGATGGCCAACGCGTTCCGCCCCAGGAAACCGATGATGCGGCTTACCATGGACGTTCGCCAGGCAACACGTCCCGCTGCCGCGGCCAACGCGTCACGTTCAATGCAGAACGGACAATGTACTTGGGCCGCCGCTTGACCTCTTCAAAAATCCGCCCGATGTACTCACCAATCACGCTCAAGGAAAGCA
>CAZQBA010000001.1:23291-41034 GCA_964591635.1 uncultured Gammaproteobacteria bacterium
CCCCGGGTACGGGGACTGCGCTGGTACGGAATACCAACCTGTCGGAAGCCAACCCAGGCCCGCATGCCGCGCAAAAAGCGGCCGCGTTCCGGCATGGCGTTCATCACCTCCACCACCCGCCGGTCCATCAATCCGAAGTCACTGGCATCAAGCGGCATGTCGACATACGACAAGCGCCGAAACACCCGATAAAACATCTTAAAGCACCAACGTAGGAACACGCCCTCCTGCCGCTCCGTGCGCACCCCATACACCACTTCATGCCCCTCTCGCCACTTTTCCACGAATTGCGGAAATAGCTCGGGCGGATCCTGCAAGTCGCAGTCAATGAAAATGACGGCCTGGCCTTGGGCGAACTCGGCCCCGGCCGTGTACCCGTATTGCGAAGTGCCAAAATTCCGGGAGAGAAACAGGACACGCACCCGGGCATCTTCCTGAGCGAGAGCCGAAAAAATCTGAGCGCTCCCGTCCGTACTGCCATTATCTACAAAAATGATTTCAAAGGCCTGGCCCATCGGTTCCAATACCGAAACAAGCCGCCGATAGGTTTCACGGATGTTGTCTTCCTCGTTAAAACACGGTACAACAACCGACAATACAAGGCAGCCCGCGACTGTGGGCGGCTCGGCAGGTACGGGAGAATGGTCATCCGTCATACGGTGGGTAGACTAGCCGCTTCTGGCCCAGCTATCAAGGCAGATACTATGGACATCCTCGTTACCGGAGCAAGCGGGTTTACTGGTACGGCGCTTGTCGCCCAACTGCGGACCCAAGGCCACACTGTGCACGGCTACGGCCGTTCCCCCTCCCCCAGCGTCCACCACATGCACCTGGGGAACATCACCGATGTGCCTGAACTCACCCGAGTGCTGAAATCCATCCGTCCGACTTGGGTCTTCCATTTAGCCACGGATACGCGGCACACCTGGGACCCGTCCGAGGTGCAGGCCCAATACCACACCAATGTCTGCGGCACAGCCTCGGTACTCGCCGCCTGCGCTGCACAGCCCCCACAGGCACTCATCGCGCTCGGCACCTTGGAAGAATACGGCGACCAGCCCGTCCCCTTCCAAGAAACACAATCACCCCGGCCGCCCAACCCCTACGCCCTCACCAAAGCCATTTCCTCTACCTGGCTCCCACAAACTGCCACGCGGCTGGGCATTGCCGCCACGGTCTTGCGCATCCCGATTGCTTTTGGGCCGGGACAGCACGAATCGTCATTTATCGGCTCGGCCTTCCGGGCGATTCAAACCGGCGTACCACTTGCCATGAGCCCAGGCGAACAAACACGGAACTTCATGTACGTAGGTGATGCCGTCACCGCCATGATTGCTGCGGCCTCATGTATCAGCGCCTGCCGTGGACAGGTACTCAACGCTGGGCCCGAATGGGAAGTGTCGCTCAAGGATGCAATCACCGTGATTGCAGAGGTGACGGGAGCCACTGACTTTGCTCGGATTGGCGCAAAGCCATATAAGCCGCGCGAACAGATGCGTTACATGGCTGACTGCTCCCGTATGCGGGCCGCCACCGGCTGGCAGGCCTCCACCGACTTCCGTACTGGAATAGAAAAAACTTGGGCCGCCTACTCCGCTGAACGATCCGCCAAGCCTTTGCTATAAAAAAACTGGTCGAACACGTCCGCCACGTAGGTGCGCATGGCCGGTGTGAGCCCGGGATAGACCCCGATCCAGAAACTCCGCTCCATGATGGTATCGGTGTTCGTCAGCTCGCCAACAACCCGGTACGTCCGATCGGCAAAATAGGGCTGCTTGGTGATATTGCCGCCAAACAGCATGCGCGTGGCAACGTGTTTGCTTTCCAAAAATTCGACTATCTCCGCTTTGGTAAACGGCGCATCCAACCGCACAGTCATCAAGAAACCGAACCACGACGGTTCCGCGCCTGGTGTGGCTTGGGGAAGAACCAGGTAGCGCTCCCAGCGGCTCAACCGATCGTGGAAGAAAGCAAAATTTTCCTTCCGCTTCAAAACAAAGTCATGGACCTTGCCAAGCTGGGCCACGCCGATTGCCGCCTGCAGGTCGGTCGCCTTCAAGTTATACCCGGCGTGGCTATAGGTGTACTTATGGTCGTAGCCAAACGGCAGCCGACCCAACTGCCAGCCAAACCGCCGGCCACAGGTGTTGGCCTTGCCCGTGGCGCAGTAGCAATCGCGCCCCCAATCGCGAAATGATTCCAGGATCACTTTGAGGAACGGGTCATTGGTTACCACCGCACCGCCCTCACCCATGGTGATGTGGTGGGCTGGGAAAAATGAAAATGTGGCGATGTCGCCGAAGGTGCCGACGTTCTGTCCGTGGAAGGTGGAAAGCAGCGCATCGCAACAGTCTTCAATGACCCACAGGTTGTGGGCCCGAGCGACTTCAAGCACCGCATCTAAGGCAAACGGGTTGCCGAGGGTGTGCGCAAGGAAGATCGCTTTGGTCTTGGGGCCGATGGCCTGACGCAAGGCCGCTACCGAAATGTTGCCGGTCTCCAGATCCACGTCGCAGAACACCGGGATCATGCCGTTTTGCAAAATCGGGTTGACGGTGGTGGGAAAGGCGGCGGCCACGGCTATCACTTCGTCCCCTGGCTTCAAGCGCCGCTCATTGAGCTTGGGAGAAGTGAGCGCACTCAGGGCCAGTAAGTTGGCAGAAGAGCCGCTGTTCACCAAAAGCGCATAACGGGTACCCACCACCTTGGCGAAGTCGCGCTCAAACTGGTCGGTGTAGCGGCCGGAGGTCAGCCAGAATTCCAGGGTCGCGTCGGCCAGAAGCATCATCTCACTCGCATCAAAGACCCGCCCGGCATATTTGACCGGTGTCACGCCTGGCACAAATGGCTGTTCTTTGTGGGCCAGCTCATAATACTGAGCTACTTTGCTGAGTATTTCCTGGTGGAGGATCTCTTTGGGAGATGGCGGTTGGATGGAATCCATAGTGCTGTGGAGAGGACAAACCGTAGCAAGGGGGGCGGTGAAAGGCAATCACGCTTCCGATAAAAGGAAGGCGGCGATCCGGTCGATGAGACGACCGAGGCTGTGGCTGACCATGACACCAGCGCGCAAGTCGGCGGCTAAGCGGACCCGTTCCGCCAAGGGAAGCCCAGAAAAACTGGCGACATGATCGACAAGTGCCTCGACGTTGCCCACCGGCACATGCAAAAGCGGTGCATGGCTGCCAAAGAGCGGCACAAAAGCAGGCAGGGCGGCAATGACGGGCAGGCCATGGGCAGCGGCTTCGTACACCACCTTGTCCGGACCATTGGCCGACATGTTCACCAAGAGGTCGTGCTCTGCAAAAAGCTGCGCGACCTGTGCCGGTGGGACGGCGCCAAGAAAATGGACACGGGCCCCGAGCCCAAGACGTTCCACTTGGGCCATCAGCTCTTTGTGATATTGCGGATCTGTCGGCATCATGGGCGCACCAACAATACTCAGCTCCACCGATATCCCGCGCGCAGTGAGCTGGGCAGCGGCATCGATCACCTGATGGAACGCTTTAATGGGGCTAATGCGCCCGATGCTCAGCAACCGCACGGTCCCGTTAGCCCGCAGGGAAACGACATGTTCGGGAATCGGAATGCCGTGCCCCGTTACTTCCACACGGGGCGAATCCACCGCACAGCTTTCCTTGGCTGCCGTATACGTGCGATCGGTCAGGGCGACTGCCAAACGTAAACGGCGGGTGACCGAGCGGTGCGTGTACCACAGCAACGTCTTTCGCCCCAGCAGCCGGGCCAGCGGCGCACCGGCAATGGCGTACTCCGGGCACATGTGGAAGAACACCGCCTTGTGCCGCAGAATCAACCACCACATCCGGAGGACGAACCGGATGTTGCGCACCACCTTCCAGCGGGCTGCCGGCGCTTCCACATCTACCTGCTCGGGCAAATCCCACTCCCCTTCGCGCAAGGTCAGGACCGTGACCTTGTCGGCTCGGGAGGCAAGCTCATTCACCCACTCATGAAAAAAACCAAGGTCGTGATGGGTGCGATCCATGACCTGGGTAACTACCAAGACGCTCCGCTTGCTTTGCCAGGACTGCCACCAACGGCGGATGGTCCCCATCACATCAGCCATGCCCGAGGCGGCCAGGAGCAAAATGAGTGGGGTCACTGGAAACCGGAAGCGTGAATACCCCGACACACCCGATGCTACGGCATAGTAGAAAATCAGTAGAACGACAAAACCCAATATCCGACGGCGCTCAGGGTGTTTCGCAAACATCCGGAGCGTGCCCCAAACAGCAGCCAAGGTCAGGCCGAACCAAGCCACTTTCCCAAACAAGAACAAAAGCATATCTGGTCGGGCGCTCACTTGCTGCCAGAGGGTGCGCAACTGTCCATCCCAAACCACCAAAGGCGTTTCTTGCGAGGCAAAGGCGACGGTAGCGATCTGAACGAACCCGTCGCCAAGGAAAAACGGAATCAGCCCACCGGAGTATACTTGGATCAGCCCGAGCGGATCTTCCAGCAAAATCTGGAGTGCCAGCCGTGGCATGGCTTGGGCCTTGCGGATGATGTTGTATTCCAAAACCCATGGATGCTGGCTTTCTTCGGTCGTTGGGCCAGGGACATTGTAGAAGGTAAACAGCTCCGCGTGGTGCACCTGCTGTGCGTAGTACTGGAGGTTCTTGCCGATACCGAGAGCGCCGGAGGCGGTGGAGAAAAACCGGATACCGAACACTTTTTCGTTCTGGAGTGTCCACGGCACGAGCAAGGCTATGCCGCACACGAAACACAACACCGCGGCCACCACGCGCCGTTTCCAAGAAAAAGGCGGCAGCAGGACAAATGCTACCGCGAACAACGGCAGGAGAAACTGGCCGGCGTGCCGATACAGCGTGGAGGCACCCAGCATGAATCCCACGAGCACCGCACGCCACCAACCGGCCCGCTCCACAAATCGCAGCAACAAGAAAAAGGCCACGAGCCAGAGGGCACTGGAGATGGTTTCTGTCACCAGCTGGTTGTTCCAAAAAATCGTGGACGGTTCTATGGCCAAAAAAATGCCGGCCACAATTGCTGCTCGCTGCCCCACCACGTCTTTCCCCCGCCACGCCACGAGTCCGGCGACGGCTGCACCAATCAGTACCTGGAAGAGGATGAGCGTGCGCACGCCCAACCCCAAGTAAATGAGGCCAAACAACGTGTACGGGTACCCCGGCACATAGTAGCTGCTCGGCCAAAACGGCGTGGCGGTACGCACCGAAAAGCCATTCCCAGCCAGAAGATTGTAGGCCACGGTCAGGTATTCCTGGCCGTCAGAATAGCTGTAAAAAACCTCCAAGCCCCGGTGGTGGATCACCGCAAATAAGGCGAGCCGGGCAGCCACGGCCAGAAGAAAAACAACCCAATACGGCCAGGAACCAGCAAGGAACCGCCGTATGCCGCCACGCCATGTGGAAACAGGCATCATGTTGGGCAAAGTGTAGCTGTCCCCGGCCACAGAATCAAGATTGACCGGCCAGTCCTTTTTCCCTATGCTTTGCCCATGAAACACGTGCTCGTGACTGGCGGTGCCGGGTTCATTGGCTCGCACCTGGTGGATGCCCTGCTTCGGCGTGGTGACCAGGTCACGGTTCTGGACAACTTTTCCACGGGTGCACCCAACAACCTCGCGCACCACAGCGGCAACACCCAACTGACCACGCAAACCCACGACGTGACGGAGCCGTACGATATTGCGGCCGATGCCATTGTGAACCTGGCCTGCCCCGCCTCGCCCGTCCACTACCAGCAGGATCCAGTCAAAACCATCCGGACCAACGTGGAGGGCATGATCCACGCCTTAGAGCTGGCCCGGCGGCGTTCCATTCCTGTGCTCCAAGCGTCGACGTCTGAAGTGTACGGCGACCCGGCCGTGCACCCCCAACCCGAATCCTATTGGGGGCACGTGAACCCGATTGGACCGCGCGCCTGCTACGACGAAGGCAAACGCGCAGCGGAAACCCTGTGCGCCGATTACCGTCGCCAGTTCGGGACAGTGACAAAGCTCGTCCGCATCTTCAACACGTATGGCCCACGCATGGCCTTTGATGACGGACGCGTAGTGTCGAATTTTATTGTCCAGGCGTTGCGCGGCAAACCGCTCACCATCCATGGCGACGGCACCCAAACACGCAGCTTCTGTTTTGTCAGCGACCTGGTCGACGGACTGTTGCGCATGTTAGACGCGCCAGACGCGGTGAGCGGCCCCATCAACCTGGGCAATCCGGAAGAGTATTCCATGTTCGCCCTAGCCCAGCAGATCTTGAGCATGACCGATTCCAAAAGCGCGATCGCCCACCTCCCATTACCGATTGACGACCCGCGCCAACGCCGGCCGGACATTCGCCGCGCTGAAAGTGAACTCGGTTGGCGGCCCTCGACCACGGTCGCGGACGGCCTCCGCCAAACCATCACCGAATTTCGTGCGCGCCTGACGCTCACTCCCTAACCTATGCCCGCCCAAACGCTCTCCATCGTCATTCCCTGCTACAACGAAGTCCACACCCTCATGGACGTGCTGGCGCGCGTGGAAGCCGCACCTATTGAGCTCACCAAGGACATTGTGATCGTGGACGACGGTTCAACAGACGGCACACGCGCCCTTTTAGAAACGTTGCGCAGCCGCTACACCGTCATCTTCCAAGAAAAAAACCGCGGCAAGGGAGCAGCCTTACGCACCGGGTTTGTTGCGGCCCGCGGTGACTTTGTGGTCATTCAAGATGCGGACTTGGAATACAACCCCAACGATTATCCCAAACTCCTGGCACCGCTCATCTCCGGCGTGGCTGATGTGGTCTACGGCTCGCGTTTTTCCGGCTCCGGCCCCCACCGCGTGCTCTTCTTCTGGCATATGATGGGCAACCGTTTCCTGACACTGTTGTCCAACGCCTTTTCCAACGTCAACCTGACGGACATGGAGACCGGGTACAAAGCCTTCCGACGTGACGCGCTCACCCCCCTCTTGCCGCATCTCAAGGCTGACCGCTTTGGTTTTGAGCCGGAAATCACGGCCTGGGTGGCCCACTCAGGACTCCGCATGTACGAAGTGGGTATTTCCTACCAAGGCCGGACCTACGCCGAAGGCAAGAAGATCGGCTGGTGGGACGGCGCCAAAGCCATCATCGCCATTGTCTACTGCAACATTGTTGCCGCGAGCAGCAAGAAGCCAACCGCCTAACTATGTGCGGGATTGCTGGATTCACCTGGCAGGATCCCGATGCGCTCGGCCGCATGGCCCGAGCCATTGCCCACCGTGGCCCAGACGACCGCGGCACGCACATTGCCCCTGGCATTTCTTTGGCCCACCAACGACTCTCCATCATCGACCTCTCACCCGGCGGCCACCAGCCCATGCACAGTGCCGACGGGCGCTACACGATTGTCTATAACGGCGAACTCTACAATTTCAAAGACATCAAAAAAGAATTGGAGGCGCGCGGCGAAAAATTTGTAACTGCTTCCGACACCGAAGTGCTCCTGCGCGCCTTCATGGTGTGGGGGGAAGCCTGCCTGCCGCGCTTGAACGGCATCTTTGCCTTCGCCGTGTGGGATGCCCAGGAACACAAACTCAGTCTGGTGCGCGACCACCTAGGCGTGAAGCCGCTCTCCTACACGCTCCAACCGAACGGACTCGTCTTCGCCTCTGAAGCCAAGGCCCTGTTCGCACATCCTCTCTCGCGGGAACTCAACCGGAATGCCGCCAACCTTTTTTTCCGGATGCTGTACGTGCCTGGCCCGCAAACCATGTGGCAGGGCGTGCAGAAACTTCCCGCGGGGAGCGTGGCGCACTTCCAAAAAGGAAAATTGGACATCAAAAAATTCTGGCAGCCCACAGAAGGCACGCCGTACGCCTCGCCGGCCGAAGCGTGTGCAGATATCCGTTTGCTCGCTGGCCAGGCAGTACGTGACCAGCTGGTGAGCGACGTCCCGCTTGGCGTGTTCTTGTCTGGCGGCATCGATTCCTCGGCCATCCTGGGACTCATGCGAGAGACGATGGGCAGTGCCAACATCAACACCTTCTCCATCGGGTTCCAAGCTGACCTGGAACAGGAAAAATACAACGCCGATTTTCACCTGGCGGCTCGCACCGCAGCGCACTTTGGCACCACCCACCATCCCATCACGGTTTCCGGAGAAGAGGCAGCCGCTGTGTTTGAAAAAACCATCTGGCACATGGACGACCCGGTGTCCAACCCCATCCAACCCATCACCTATCTCTTAGCCCAACACGCCCGCCAAAAAGTAACAGTCGCTTTAGGCGGCGACGGCGGCGACGAACTATTTGGCGGCTACGACCGCTATTGGTACGCGCATCGGCTTGGGCTCATCCCCAACGCATTACGCCCTCTGATTGCAGCCGGATTGATCGGTTTTGGAAAAACTGCCTCGGCCGAAAAAGTTTGTACCTCTGACGCCACGGCTCGGTATCTTTCCTTCTTGGCCCAAAAAGAAAACATAGTACGCTCGATTCTTTCGCCTGATCTTTTCGACGCGACTACCGCGCACGCCATCTTCGCACCTTTCTTCTCCCCTTCCTGGAATGACCCAGTAAACCAGATGATGGCGGCTGATGCCAAAACCTGGCTCGTAGACGAATCACTGACCCGCAGCGACCGGCTCACCATGGCACATGCCTTGGAGCAACGCGTCCCGCTTTTGGATTGGCGGCTGGCGGAAAGCGCCTTCCGCATTCCATCGGCCTGGAAATTAGATTCGCGCGCGCTGGGGAAAAAGATTTTCCGTGATGCGCTTGCCGACGTCATTCCCCCATTCCTCATCAACCAACCCAAGCGCGGTTTCTTCTCCCCGGCCTCCAAATGGTTGCGCAGTGACCTCCTCCCACTCGCTCGTGAACTCCTCTCCCCTACCTATAACAAAGAAACTGCAGACCTCCTGCAGTTTCCCGTCTTACACCAAATGTTGGAAGACCACGTAGCCATGCGCGGTTACCACCTGCCCACCCTCTGGTCGGCCATGACCTTCCAAGCCTGGGCCCGCGCCTTCCTTACCCATCCCACACCCGAACCCGGTAGAGACGCCAATCTCCTTGGGTGAACACCTCTGCCAACCAATCTACTGCTGCCGGTTCGAACGTCGGCACCAGACGCCGTTCGTTCGGCCCCCATATCAGGTAGTCAACCCGATACGGGCCGGAGCGCATGTCGTCGCCTGGAGGAGCCACGGCGTATGCATCCCGCACCGCATTCATGCGTTCCCGCGCAGCCTCGTAGATGATTGGCAAATGCGGGGTGCGGAATGCCATGCCTGCCGCATGCGGTGCATACGTAAGGCCAAAGAGCATCCAAATTCCCATCCCGTCCCCATCCCATGCGGCATGTGCTTGCATGTTTTTTTAGGTTCAAGCAGGTCGCCGACGGCCTGTGGTGTCATACCGACACTTCGCCACAACCGAAAAGCGCGATCGAGCACCTCCTCTTCGGGAGCGGGGGTGTTGAGTGCGCGGGGCACGTACAGGCGGGCGGAGGTGAGCAAAGGTATATAACTGGCAGTTTGAAACGAAGGGGTGGCCACAACCGCATCCCTTCCGAGGACGGCATTCAGGTTCTGCCAAAGTACGAACTCGTCGCGCGGAAGGCTGTAGGTGGCCGTATGTTGTTCAGCAAAAAGCATCTGGCCATGGAGCGCGCGCGGAAACTGGATGATGCAAAAGAGAAGCAGGCCAACAACCAGGATACGCCGGGCAAACGGTGACGTTGCTGCGATTCTTTGCCCACCCCACACCACTACGCCCACCCACCCGAACCCCACACTCAACCAAAAAACACGCGTTAGCCAATGGTCCGGTTGGATGTTCGTACCAAGGATAAACTGCAGGTTGAGGCACATCACCACCGCAAGAAGGAGGCAGATGAGGAAAGCGGCCACACGCCGCCTGCTTCTTCCGCCCAACCAAAACAGGAGTGCGCTCACGCCGAAGGCAATGAGGATGTGGGGGACGGTCGCCAACGAAACGGAACGGCCGAACTCGCCGCCTTGTCGCAACCAAATATCGGCCCGGGCCACCCCCCCCGGCCTGGAGGACGCCGGCCCAGATCATGCCCGCTGTTGCAACGCTTGCAGCCACCCCTAAGCTGACCCAGCCACGGGCACGCGTGGCCCGTCGCGGCAGGCTCCAGGCGGCATAGAGTGCGGATGCCACGCACAAGAAGACTGCATAGTAAACATAGGAAAAGACCAGGATGACTCCCGCAGCACCGGCAAGCGCTGTTCGTCCGAATCGCGGTTGTTCCAGGGCACGCCACCACAGCAACACCACCAGAGCAAACGGGAGTGCGGCGGGGAGTTGGGACTCGCGGTATTGGAGCAGACTGGTTTCGAGGTGCGACCAAGGCAAGAGGTACTTCAGCACGTGCCGCACTGCCTCGGGTGAAAGCCAAAAGGACCAGAGCGGGAGCTTGGATGCCAACACCAGGGTCGTCGCCGTCAGGAAACCATACCGCCACCTGCCGAATAACGACCGCCCGATGCAGAAAAAAACAATGAAAAGGAGAAAACCAATAACGAAGTCCCCAGCAATCACCCCACCTTCCAAGGAACCCATCGTCCATAAAAACGGAGCGTACAAGAGCGGGGGCAATGGCGGAAGAAAGGGTAGACGGTTCCGATACTCGTATGTGTCCGTGTCGGCAACAAGAATACGGCCATCCAACACTTCTTGGAGTCGTGGACCATAGGCCAGGACCCCATCGAAGTCACCGGCCAACGTGAACGGAGCGTATGTGCGTCCGAGCTGACCAGCCCTCCCTGCTAAAAAAATATGGCGCGATGCGTAGATGGATCCCGCCAAAAAAGCAAAAAAACAACTACCCAAAAAACGTTTCTTTGGAGGAAACGTATTGCCTTTAGTAGGTGGTCCGTGGGATCGCCTGCTGCCATACCTCCACAATCCGCCGGGCGGTTTCCTGTTCCGTTGGTAGGGTGCGGGCCTGTTGCTGGGCGCGCGCGGCCCGGCGGGCTGCTTCTTCTGGGGAAGAGAGTGCTTCATCCAACGCCGCGACAAAAGCCGCCACATCATCTACCGGAACGACCCAGCCGCTTTCGCCATTGCGGATCACGTCGCCGGCACAGCCCACGTCCGTCATCACCACCGGACAGCCGGCCAATGCCGCTTCTACGGCAAAACGGGCCCAGGCTTCGTGGCGCGAGGCCATGACGCACAGCCGCGCGTGCGCCAGGCGCTGCATGGTTCTATCCCACGGCGCAATCTGGACACGATTGGCGATTGATTGGTCTGACCATGCAGCAACGCTCGACCGCAATTCTCCTTCAAGCGGCCCGCTGCCCTGCAACACTAATCGTGCCTGTGGGTGACGTGGCGCAATAGTCCGAAATGCTTCTAAGAGAAGCGGGAGGTTCTTTTCCTGGGCAAAACGTCCGGCAAACAACAAAGTCACCTCATCTGGTTCCGACCGGTTTTGCGCTTGTGGTTGTGGTGGCACGGTAATCACCACCACCTTGGCCGGAGTCGGCGGGAGCGAACGTGCCGCCCGTGGGCTGGCGGCGCGTACCACATCAGCACGTGCCAACACCCAACAAGCAAGTCGTAGGCGAAATGGACGATGCCACACTTCCCGCTTCCAGTATGCTCCAAAAAAATCGCCATGGAGTTGCACCTCCAACGCAGCGCCACGAAGTCGGGCAACCAGCCAGCCGACAATAGCACCTTCAAAAGGATCTTGGGTGGTCACTACCCAACCCGGCCGGACGGTGGCCAGGCCTTTCCAAAGGACAGCTAGCCCACGACTCATCGAAAAATACACGGCAACAATGTGCGCACCCGCGGCGGCGTACAGACCTAACCGCTGACCCGTCGCCGAGCGCGGATCCACTGCCTGCGGATCGCGCGAAATCATGAACACGGAAACTGGCATATCAACCGAGTGTTTCCTGCAATACCGTTTGCATGCCCGACACCATCCGTTCTTCCGTGAACGCCTGGGCATCCATCTTGGCTTGGGCCACCAAGCGCGTGGCAAGCGGCCAATCACGGATGGCACGGAGGACGGCTTGGACGAGCGCGGTCTGATCGCCCACCGGAACGACGAGCGCGTTCACTTCATGCCGCGCCACTTCCATATTCCCGCCGGCGTTGGTGCAGACCACCGGCACGCCCAAGGCCATGGCCTCGACGAGTTGGTGGGAAAATCCTTCATAGCTGCTGTTCAAAACAAACACGCGGGCGGTAGAAACACGCGCGGCGGTTTCCGTATGCGGCAATTGGCCGGTGAACGTGACGACCTCCGACAAACCGAGCTGGGCCACACCCGCTTCCAGTGTGGCACGTTCTGGCCCGTCACCGATAATCGCGAGCCGCGCTTCGGGGCAGGCTGCATGGATCGTCGGCATAGCCGCAATCAGTTCGCGCATCCCCTTCCAGGGCACCAGGCGACCGGAAGTAACGATGTGCATCGGCCGCTCAGAAAACGGCACGCCATATGCCGGTGCCGCAGGAATGTGCACCGCATTATAGACCACTGCAACGCGCGCCTCGGGCACACCCCACATGCCCACGATTTTTTTCAGATACACGCTCGGCACCACGACACGGTCGGCTCGACGTGCCACCCAATGCTCCGCCCATCGTAACCACTCCACGACCATGCTGTATTGGCGCGCTTGAAAATCATCCAGCCGATCTTGGATGTGGAATCGTGCCTGGCCCTGCTCCCAGGCATGATCGCCCACCACTTTCAATAACAAACGCCGACGCGTCCACATATTCGCCAGGGTAGTTGGCACACCAGCGGATACCGGATCCTGCAAAAAAACGCCATCGGTCTGACGCAACAACCACCAGGATCGCCAGGTATAGAACAGGTGTCGCACGCCAGCCGGCAAGGTATTCGGAACAACGTGCACCCCATAGTCCTCTGGGTGGTGTGTCTCTTTGGTGCCGTAGGTGAGCACCTCGACCTGCCAGCCTGCACGCTGCAGATGCGGGACAATGGTCGTGACGAAAGTGGCCGGGCCGCCAACCGCTGGCGGAAAAATACCCGTGGCGATGAGCAGGCGCTTTTGGTGGAGCATGCGCTCATACCGCTCAGCCAAACCGTCCATGATGTGCTGCCAATCAAAGCGGTGGAGCTGGGACTGTGCGGCCACCACCGTCTGGCGAGCGGACGTCCGATCCTGCAACATCCGGAGCAGGGCGACCGATAGTGCCTGCGGGTCATTCGCTGGAACCAGCAATCCGGTGACGCCATCAGAAATCACATCGGGGATGCCGCCCACGCGCGTACCCACCACCGGCACGCCTACGGCCTGAGCTTCCAAAAAGACAATGCCCAATCCTTCTGCTAATGACGGGCAGGCAAAGACCGCAGCAGCAGCCACTTCTTTTAACGCCTCGTTATTTGCTAACGCACCACGGAAGAAGACGGTATCCGCAAGGCCGCGTTCGGCCACGCGTGCTTCTAAAGCAGCGCGGTCGGCACCATCGCCCACCAACACCAGATGTGCTTCCGGCACGCGCTGGCGCACCATCACCAGCGCATCAATCAGATCGTTCAAGCCTTTTTCCCATGACAGACGGGCCACGCACACAATCCGTCCCGCAACCGGTTCATGAGCGGCGTGGGGAACGGCCGCCAAGTCAACGCCATTGGGAACGACGGATACATCGCGACCACTGCCGCGCAGGCGTTTGGCGCGGTCTGCCAAAAAATTGCTAATGGCCGTCACGTGGTCCGGACTGGTGTGGATGCGCTGCCATAACCACGCCGGGATCCGTTTCTGCTTGGTATCGCTATCCAAGTCGCCGCTTTGTAGAGTGAGAATGCGTGGGGTGCGCGGCAGAAAAAATGAAGCCAACCACAAAGCAATACCGGCATACGATTCCATGACGGCATGGAGAAGTGCCGGCCGCACCCGCCAGGCCACTACCGGTGCCAACAATGGGAACAACCACTTGTCAACGGGTAAGCCAAGGCCAAGTCGCCGGATCTCGACATCCCCGACGGTTTCACGAGCCGGGAGATTCTGCCGCAAGCGGGCGGTCACCACCACAAACCGAAAGCGCGGCGAAAGCCGCGCCACTGCCTCTACGGCAAAACGTTCCGCCCCGCTCTGGAACGGCGGATAAAAAGTGGAGAACAGGAGGATGGGTGGACGGTTACTCATGGCCATGCGCCTCTTTGTACCAGGCAAGGGTCCGCCCCAGTCCATCATCTAAACCAATCGACGGAACGAAGCCCAACACCTGGCGGAGCTTGGTCGTATCCGGGCAGCGGTACCGCACTTCCACTTCGCGCTCCGGGGCAAACACGATCTGCGGTTCACGCCCAGCCAGGCGGGCAATCCGTTCGGCTAACTCGGAAACCGTGGTCTGCCGGCCGCTGCCCACATTCAAGGTCATGCCGTTTGATTCGGGGATGAGCAGTGCCCGGACCGCCGCTTCCACATTATCATCTATATAAATGAAGTCGCGGGTCTGTGTACCGGTGCCAAACACGGTCATTGGTTCGTTGCGCAGTGCCAGACGCATGAAGATGCCGACGACGAATCCATATGCCGATGCGTTCTGCCCCGGACCATAGACGTTAAAAAACCGCAGACTGGTAGTGGGCAGGCCGTACATCCGCCAGTAGTTGCGCATCAGATTTTCGCCGACGAGCTTGGTCAGCCCGTACGGATCGTTGGCATTGACGTTGTGATGGCCGTCTTCACGCTCGGGGAGCTCAGTGGGTTCGCCGTAGGCTTCTGAGGATGAGGCGAACACTACCTTTTTTACACGATGGGCGTGGGCCAAAGCTAAAAGATACTTGATACCGTCGATGTCCTTAAAAACTTCGAGCGGCCGTTCGATCACGTTCTTCACGCCGACCAATGCCGCATAGTGAAACACATAGTCAATCGTGTGTTTGGAAAAGACGGTGGCGATTTCCTCAAAACGGTTGGCATCGCCCCGCACGACGATCACCTGGTTGCCGGCTGCCCAGCGCTCCACATGCGCCGCCCGCCCCGTGCTCAGGTTATCCAACACCACCACTTGGGCGCCGAGCACCACCAAACGATCCACTAAGTGGGAGCCAATGAAACCGGCCCCGCCGGTCACCAGCACGGTCTTTCCCTTCAATTCATCGTAGGACACAGTGGTCATAGGTTGCAGATGCCCAAATGCTCGCCTATTATGGGGAAAACAGCCCTGCGCGTCAATCATGACACACCTCCCGCACATCCTCCATATCATCACTCAGCAAGAACTGGGTGGCGCCCAACGCTACCTCCTGGCTTTGGCACGTCTTGGGGCTGAAACAATCCAGGTCTCAGTTGCAGCTGGACCAGATGGCGGCACGGAACTGGCTAACGCCTGCCGATCTCAAGGTGTTGCCTTTTACCTCCTCCCCCATCTCCGGCGCGACATTCGGTTAGGTGATGACCGCGCGGCCATTGCCGATATACAGACGCTCATCCGCGAAATCGCCCCGGACATCGTGCACACCCATTCGTCCAAGGCGGGCGTGCTCACCGCTCTAGCACTCCGCGGCCAGACTACGCCGAAACTCGTCGCCACCATTCATGGTTGGGCCTTCCTAGAACCGATCTCCTGGTTCAACCGCACCCTCTACCTCATGGCCGAACGTCTGGCCGCGCCGCGCCGAAACATGACGATCGTCTTGTCGGAGCAGGAGAAAACGGTCGCGCTCAATCACGGCCTGGCCCGAACCGAAACCGTCAACGTCATTCCAAACGGCGTCGCGTCACGGAACCATGACCGCTCGGCTGCCCGCGCGCTTCTTGATGCAGCTGGCGTTCCCCGTGACGCGGTTGTTTTTGGGTGCGTGGCACACTTCTATCCAACAAAAAATATTCCGGCATTGGTCCGATCGTTTTCACAATTTGCAAAAACGCACGCTGACGTCCATCTTGTCCTTGCAGGCGATGGAAAAGAAGCCCGCACCATCCGTACCCTCCAGGCACAACTGCCGGACCGCATCCATGTACTCGGTACGCGACACGACGCACGCGAGCTCATGGACGGCTTCGATGCCTTCATCCTGCCTTCCGTAAAAGAGGGGCTCCCCTTCTCGCTCCTGGATGCCATGGAAGCGGGCCTGCCCGTGCTCGCCACGCCCGTTGGTGGCATACCGCACGTCATAGCCGACGGCATGAACGGGCTCCTTACGCCGCCCGGGCAATTGGAAAACGGCTTGGCAATGCTCTGGGAAAAAAGACGTGAGTGGCCGCGACTCGGTGCAGCTGCACAGGAAACGGTCCGTACGTTGTTCAACGAACGGCGGATGTGGGAACGGACCCGCGCTGTTTATGATCGGGTCTTCGGCGGCAATTGACGTTCAATGGCCGTGATATCCGGGAGCAGATCGGGCCTACCCAGTTCGCGAGCCTTTTGGAGGGCCTGCCGAGCTAAATCCGGATCGCGTTTTGTTCCTATGATTGCTTCAGCGAACCAAACGTAGAACTGCGCCTCTTCCGGCCAGTTCACCACCAAGGTATTGGCCGCAGTGAACGCCCCTTCCATATCACCTGCCGTTTGGTGGATACGATACACGAGGGCGATTTCCTCGGGGCCATGCCATTTGTACATCAACTCCTCGGCCCGCTTGGCAGCAGTTTGGGCCGCCGCAACGTCTCCCCGCTGCCACTGGACGAAGGCGATGAGCCAGTGTAACTCCGGAATGCGCTCCTCGTCGTTCCGTGCCGATTCCAAAAGCCGGAGCGCTTCATTGAGATCGCCCATCGTCACTGCCAAGCGCACTTGGGAAAAGATGATCTGCTGGCGGCGTGGCGAAAGTTCCAGGGCCCGGGCAAACGCCTCCTTGGCCTTCAGTAACAACTCGGGTTTGATGCCGCTGTACTGCATGTATATCTGGCCCAGCGCGATGTGGTCGTACACGTCGTTCGGCCGTTCCCGCACGTTCTGTTCCAACAGGGCAATCGCCCAATCATAAAACGGCGCGGCCGCGCTGCCTGGTATTGCCCCAGCCCCCACAACATCGGCAATGTCCCGGGCTGCGTCTACTCGGAGGTCGACCCGGTGCTGGGTGGGAGTGGCTAGGGCTATATCGTACAACCGCTTGGCCTCTACCACGTTCTTGCCCAAGCGGGCGTAAGACGTGGCCAAGAGTCCCCAGTGTGCGGCGCGGTATGGCTGGACATTTGTGTAAAACACCAAAAGCAACGCCGCAACGCCCAAACCACCGAGCGTGACATAGGCCACCCGCATCTCAGCGGCCGACCCGTGCTCCGAAACCGGTTCCGGCACGCGCATGCCGGCAATGAACCCGAGCAGCAAGAAGAAATACAAGTAGGAGGTGTGTGAATCAAAAACCGTGATGTTTTGGAGGACATAAGCGATGAGCATGGCGAATGTCAGGATGCCTTCCCATTTGGTAAACACACCGGCCCGCATTTTCCGGCGGATGGTGATGAAGCTCACCACAAACAAGGCGATGAACGACGCCATGCCCAGCCCGCCTGTCGTTGACAGAACGTCCAACATGTTGTTGTGCGGACGGTCGAACCAGGTTTCGTACGTGGAGTAATGGTACGATTCGGGATGGTAGAACTGGTTGAAGGCGTAGTAATAATTTTCTGGGCCCCAACCAAAAAGCGGACGGGCCTGGAAGGCCTCAAGCGCAATGCCCCAGGCAATGAACCGGGTGCGCACGCCGCCGTCCGTAAAGTTCGTATTGGCCAGTTTCCCGACGAGCGGCAGGTGGACGACCACTGGGTTGGTCCGGTTGGCGACGAGCAGCGCGCCCAAAAG
>CAZQBA010000001.1:41134-52161 GCA_964591635.1 uncultured Gammaproteobacteria bacterium
AGCGCCAACCACACCGGAAACAGCAGCTCGACTATTGACCGGAAGGCCCAGACTTTGGCAGTGACGAATGGGAAGGTCACCTCTGGTACGTACAGAAACGGGGTCAAGAGGGCGATCGGCAGTCCGACCTGCAATATACGAAGAAGTACGGTAGCGAGGCTTTTCTTATGCATAGGGGAAAATCGAGCCCAGCATATCACAGTCCGCCGCCCGGAGCAGAGAGCAGGTCGGGAGAAAGCCCGTGTTGTGCCAAAAAGGCCGCTGCCTCTGCTGCCAGGGTGGGGTCAATAGCAACGGCCTGCCGCAAGGCCCGAACGACTGTTTCCGTATCACCGTTCACACCAGCCACAGCGGCCAACGATGCCCAACGATCGGCCGGCGCATTCGGTCGTTTGACCCATTCGCTGTACATGGTTTGGACGAGCGATAAGTCGTCCGCGGCAATCATTGTATGAATAGCAACGACGAGCTCGGAGTCTGGCCGGTTTTCCCCATACCCACCGCGCCAGGCCTGGGCAAAAAGGGTGGCCGCACCTAGCACATCACCTATCGCCGCCCGCCCGCGAGCCGCGTGCCATTTCGATTCCGGAATCGTCGGGTCAAGGGCGAGGGCGGCCTCAAAAGAATCGTATGCGCGTTGTGCATCCCCCAACACTAGGAAGGCATTGCCCGCCTGAAAATAGGTCACCTGCCGCTGCGGGGAAAGGGTGCGGGCCCGTTCGATCTCGGCCAGCGCATCGTCAACCGCCACCGAACCGTAGGCTGCTTTGAGCAGCAGGATGTTACTCAACATAAGCTGCGTCCCGAAATAGTTCGGCATGTGTTGCACCGCATGGCGCATGAGTGCCTCGGCTTCTGCCAACAAGGCATCCTGGGGTTCAGACCGGCCCACCTGGGCGTTGCCTACCGCCTTGAAAATTTCATTGGCAACCCGCATCTCATATTGGGCTTGGTACGGGTGCGCGATGGCACGGACCCGCCTGGCCGCATCAAGGAGTGTCTGGCCTTCTTGGGTGGTGATGGCCCGGTGCACGTGGTGCGATGCTCGGGCCACAGGAATGACGGCCGCAACGATCATCCATACGCCACCAACAGCACAGGCCCCAACCACAGGCCAAACCAGACGGTGCGGCAGTGCCCAACGAGCAGCAGTGTCGGTGTGCTGGCGCGTGGCAGCAGAGACCACCGCCAGCCCCATCACCAAACCGAGCAAGGTACCGATCGTATCAAAAGCGGTGAGCAGCGCGCCCAGGTAGGCTGCCATGCCGCCGAACGCGGCGGCCGCGCCCCAGACACTCAGCGCCCCCGATCGCTTGGCCAGGATCACCCGCCAACCCAGTGCAAAAAACAGGAAGAGGTATGCAACAAGTCCCACAGCGCCGCTTGCCACAGCTACATCCAAAAAAACATTATGGGCCCGGTCGGAATAGGAGTTTGCAACGTCGAACACGGTAAACTCTGGCCGATACAATCGGTCGAGGGCTGTATCAAACTGTTCTAATCCCCAACCAACCACTGGCCGAGCGACAACCGCATCGACCGCAATGTTCCATAATGCAAATCGTTGCAGCTGGCTGGGATCGCGGCCATTGAATACCGAGATGGCCCGGCTGAGGTACGGATGCCACTCCCCGACCGCCGCCATGCCCGGATGCGCCCGCCAGACCCACATGCTCATCAGCCCAACACACAGCACGACGGGCGCGACGATCCCGATTGCCCGGACCCACCGGTGCCGCGACCACACGCCGAGCATGACCAGCATGCCCAAAACGCCCGCCGCCACCCCAACATACGCGCCACGCGTTTCTGTATTGAGGATGCACCACCCTGCAAGCACCACAACCGTGCTCACCAGCACCCGACGGAGGAGTGCGTGACGGACGGTGAACGCGACCGGGAGTGCCACGGCTGCTGCGGCTAACACGCTGTTCGCTAAAAATATGGAATTGCCAAACAGGCCCGCGCTCCGTCCGCCACCACCGTTAAACTGCGCCCAGAACCCGGGAACAATGCGTTCGGCAATCCCCCACACCGCCACCACGCCCCAGGCAGAGAACCAGGCAATGAGAAGCGGTCGCCGTCGGCCGGATTGCAGGAGGACGGTGTATAGAACGAACCCGAGGACCGTGAGTTCGGCCAGCGTGACCCAGCCCGTTAACCGGTCGGCGTTCCCCCAAAAGCTGACTGCAGGATGTGTAGAAAAAAAAGTTGCTGCCAAGCTTGAAACCAGTACTGCCCCCACTGCCCAGGCAACTCCCCCCCACTTGCGCGGCACCTGGCTCGACCAAAAAAGAATTAAACAGGGAATGGCGACTATCGCGAGGACGCGCAACAAGAGCTCGCGCGGTGTGAGAAAGGGCTGGGAAAGCCCCTTCACGACTACCAGGGGCAAGGTACAGGAAACCATTGCTAGAATAAAAAGGAGGCGCTCCACCCAGGCGTCTTCTTGTGCGTTCAACCCATTTTTCTCATGGAGAACCATATGGTGCAGGCATCTTACGTCCCTGGAGTCATTTGTACAGCTGCTCTAGCGCCGCCCGCGCCTCGTGCTCCGTCATTCCACCAAACCGTTGTGCCGCAAGGACGAACGCTTCGCGCATCTCAGGCGAGGAATACGGGTTGGATGCGATGTGCGCATACAAGCCAAGAGCGCGATCAAATTGACCACTCGATGCAAGCGCATCCGCCATCACCTCAACTTCCGGCAGCGTCTCAATGGTCCCCCCCCGATCTAAATAGAGTACGAGCTCTTGTCCCGCACGAACCGTATCCTGAGCCGCCAGATAGGCAAGTATTAAGAAGTAGCGCGGTTGCGGTTTGTCCGGAACACTGGCCACGACTTCGGTGATTGAGGCAATTGCCGCCGGAAAATCACCCACATGCATGTCTAGACGCGCGGCCAACAATAAAACGGGCTGCCGCTGTGGAGAAATGCGGAGCGCTGCCGCCATTGCATCGCGGGCCACGGCTTCAGCTGCGGTGTTCCCCAACTCTACGGCGCGTACTGCGACTTGTGCCAAAACAAATTGCCGATCAAACCGTTCAGGAGCCGCGTCCCGGTCGGTGCGGACGGCATCAAAAAAAAGTGGCAGCATGCGGCGCGTCACTGGTTCATCATAACGCCCATCGGCCTCTTGGTTTAAAAAATCCAAAAGAAGCTGCCGGGTGAGTTCTGCTCGGTAGGGATGCGGAAACCAGCGGACCACGCCCAGGGCCTGAACTGCACGCCTGGTTTCTTGTTCGGCCACGGCCGGTATGCCCGTCCGCGTTGCGGCGTCCACATGGCTCACCACCTGCTGGGCGGCCACATTCGCCACACCGCCGACACCAAACACCCAAAGATCTCCCAACAAAAGAAGGACCACACCAACCCACATCAACCACAACCGGAAACGTGACCGAACCAACGGTAGCGCATCCGGAGCTCCTGGCCTAAGTTGGAAGAGATACGCAGAGAGCAGTACCAAAAACATCCAAAAAAAGAAGGTCTCAAAAACAAAAAAACTGTACACAAAGACAGCTCCCAAACCACCAACACCAGCCGCTGCACCAACCGCAGAAACAGCGCCTTCACGGAAACGGATAAGAAAAGCCCAAACCAACACACCAAAGAGAAACAACCCGGCAACGAACAACGGCAGGCCACCCGAGACAAGCCATTCCAGGAACATGTTGTGCGATTTGTCCCAAAAGTTTTCGGCTAATGAAAACCGGAAGAAAGACGCCGGATACCGTTCATCAAAAACCTGGCCGAATTGTTCCGGCCCCCAACCAAAAACAGGCCGCGCACGGAAACCTTCCCAGGCGACCATCCAGGCATCAATGCGGGACGAATCTCCACGCAGCTCTTGCACGGGTTGCAAAAAACGACTGATGGGCAAGTATGCACCCACCACCCGCCGAACTGACGGTAATAAGAACACCGCCCGGGCAGCAACCAAGGAAGCGGCAAGGAGAACTCCGGCAACGACCATCTGCCACCACGCATGTTTCCTATGCACACGCAACAGAAGGTACAGGAACACCCCAAGAGCACCCCCAGCAACAATTCCCAGAATCACGCTACGGCTACTCCCTAAGAGCGAGCCAAGGAGCGTCATCCCCATCCCCCCTACGACCCACACACGAACTCTGCGCCCGCCCATCCCCCCCGCCAATGCAAAAGTAAAAAATGAAAGCAGGACTGTTCCGGAAAACAGTAGGGGGTTCCCAAACCAGGCACGGGCGCCCAGACCCGCTTGTTCCGAAAAAAACAACAAGGCGCCCCCGGCTGCCACGGTTGCTAACACACCACCGCATCCATGTAGCCACCACACCCACTGCCAGTCCTTCTTTCGCCGCACAAAAACGACTAAAGAAAAAAAGAGAAGAATCATGTGGAAGAGGACAACCCCTCCACTTTGACGTACCTGGCTCCCGAACACGCTCCCCCACATGTCTATACCAAACGCCGCGGCGAAGACCCAAGCCGTGGCAAACGCGAACCACGACAGGCACACGGCACGGCCAACATGATCCGGTGCCTGTGGCTTTACGCCGAGCCAAACCGTTGCGGCGAATAGAACCACTACCCCAAAGGCAAAGAACGGCAACTTGCTGTACCCTTCAGCAAACAAAAAACCAGGAACGTACCAAAACGAAGCGGTCGTCAACACGACCGCGGCAACGCGGCAAGCGCTGAGCAATCGTTCACGGGCTGTTTCCGACATTCTGGAGTGATTCAATAAAGGCCTGGGCTTCAGCTGCAAAAGATGGGTCAATCTGAGCCGCGCGCTGGGCCTCAATCACCGCCAGCTCCAAACGGCCAGCCTGGGCATAGGTTGCTGCCAGTTTGGCGTGCCAGCCTGCTGGTTCACGCAAATTTCCCGTGGACAGGATGTGCTGATACACCGAAATAATGTCGTCCCAGGCCTGCGCACTATTGAACACTCCCACCACATATTCCACTTCGGAAACGGTACGGGGATATCGCCCCAAACGAAGAGCTGTTTGGAATGCACCTGCTGCCTCTGCCACCTGGCCGCTAGCCGCGTACGCCAAGCCCAGATACCAATACGGTTCTGCCACATCGGGATTGTCGGAGATGAGTCGCTGGAGTGCCGCTACCGCTTCTTCTTGGTTTCCCGCCATCAGCTGGACGCGCGCCAACTGGATGGCTGCGACTTGCCGGCCAGGAGATAAATCCAAAGCGCGCTCGAACGCAGATTGTGCCGCCCTTAGTTTCTCTGCATCTTGTCCGGCTTCTGCGGCGATCGCCTGCAGTTGACCGAGAACGAACGTCGATGTGAAATCGTCCTTCGTCATCCCATCATCCAAAAACGAGGGAACCAACAAATCAACAACTTCACTCGCCTGCTCCGGCTGCCATATACCGGCCGTTTCCTGTCGAATGAAGGCGTACGACAAGTGCAACCGGTTTTCCCGCAGGTACGGACCACCCCACGCCAGGGCTTGGCGCGTGGCCGCAACAAAAGAATCGGGGTCGCGGGCATCAAGCGCCCGAGAAGTGAAGACGCTGGCGGGACCGGCCCACACCACGAGCACCAAGGCCGAACCTAGGCACGCGCCAACCAGACCGTGCCACACCCATCGTTCCAGAGATGAACCTGGTTGTCGTGACTGTGGCGTCGCGTTCGCCAGACCCGGGGCCGCGCACACAAATGCCAACGACGCGTACCAGACGATCAGGATCGGGAGCAAGTCGAACAAGAACAGGCCGAAAACGCAGAGACCGAAAAATAATGCCACGGTTGAGACGGTTTCCTCCCGGCGGATGGCGCCCGTTCGGATCCCCGACACCACGGCCCAACCCAGGGCCCCAAAGACGCCCAGGAGCGCCAACGCCCCGAGCGCGCCTTGCGTTGCTACTCGTTCCAAGAAGGCATTGTGCGGCTTGTCGGACACGGTTTCATAAAAAGAAAACTTCAAGAGTTGCGGGTCATAATACCGGTCAAAAACCGTTTGGAACTGCTCGGTGCCCCAGCCCAAGAGTGGGCGGGCTTGGAATCCCTGCCAGGCTATATTCCAGCCAATCAGCCGCGGCTGGTTTTCCCGCAACCACACGTCGGCGTTGGCCACCCGGGACAGCAGCCCTTGAGTCGGCCCCGAAAGCAGAAGCCCGACAGTAAGGAGCAGGACCGCGATACCTGTTACCCCGACTGCTTGTTTCCGGCGCCAGAGCTCCTGCCAATACAGGCAGGCCGCCGCAACAGCCGCCACGCCCAAGCCGGCCACGAGCGCCAAGAATCCTCCACGCGAACCGGTCACAAGGATGCCGCCCGTACACACCAGGAGTAAGGCAGCCGTCACCAAACGTTTCGGGATAGAACCAACAGCCAGGAGACGACCGCTATATAAAACGACAGCCACCAGGTACCCCGCCGAAAACGTGGGGTTGCCAAACCAGGCGGAAAAGCGACTCGCTTCACCAAAGGCCTGCCTGACCGAGGGAAAAATCGCTTCGGCCAAAGCCACCGTCGCCGGCAGTGATGCGCTCAAGAGGAGCACCTCCCCAAACCGCATCCAATCCCGCCGGTCACGCAAGACAGCCGGGAGAAGAAAAGTGAGTGCGGTGAGATGAACAAGCAACACAATTCCCGTCTGTCGCGATTGGCTCCCCCAAAAACCGAGCGCGGCATTCCCGCCCAGGACCGCGCTCACAACCGCCACGGCGATACACAAAAGGAGTGCCAGCCGAAGCACGCCAGCAGGTGACCGCCACGAAACGACCGGTGCCTGCCGGTTACGGACTACGCTCAGATAGGCGCCGACCATTGCCAGGGCCACCCCAACCGCAAAGAACGGCACCTTCCCAAACCCCGCCGGAAAAAGGAACCAGGGGGCGTACCAGATGGGGCTGGTCGCTAAAATGTAAACGACAAAACGGGAAAAACGTTCAAACATAGCAGCAGCACTGTAGCATGGCCAAGAGCCAATAAACAACGGAAAACCAAAACCCCTGCACCGGACGGTGCAGGGGTCGTTGGAACCGTTTCTGGGACTTTTTTGTAGGCCCAGGGGGTTTGTACGCGACGCTCGGATTAGTAGCTGAGCGTGTTACCGGCGATCGGGAGCGAGTCCACCGTGGAGATGTTGGTGGTCACGCCGTCCGTCCAGCGGATGTCGCCGGTGTCAAGGCCCACTGTGAGGCGCTTGTCCGTGGCTGCATCCGAGGTATCGGCCGTCACGTAGATTTCGCGGGAACCGACCGAGACATCGACATCGTCGAAGGCATCGGAATCGGCAGCCGAGTTGTGGTTGAAGTCGGTGTCACCCCAAATACAGGTGCCACCAACGTTCGTGCAACCATTCGTCGTTGCCAAGAGGTTTCCGCTGGTCACCGAGTCCTTGTAGACCTTGATGTTGCGGGTCGTCGTACCAGAGATGGTCGAACCGACATCCAAGTCCATGAGGTTCAAGGTGGCCGTGTAGTTCCCCGGCGACTCGTTCGTCACCACAAAGCGGGCAACGGTCTGTTCCGAGGCACCGCTCGTCACACCGGACGGCGAGGAGGCGTGCTTGGCAACCGTGAGCTTCGCGCGGAAGACATCATGGGAGCTGCCGTTCACCAGCGCATCCGTGTTGGTGTTAGACGAGTTGGAGTTGAAGTCGAGCGAGGTGCCCGAGATCGAGAAGCCGGAATCGCGACCCGTGGCCGTAATGGACAGGAGTGAGAGCGACACCGTGCCGCTATCGTTGCCCGTCGCAATACTCACGTAGGTCGGGAAGATCGACATCCGGTGGCTGGAGCTGGAGACACCACCATCGATGTAGGAGCTGGCGTCTGCAACGACCTTGAGGACCTTGGCGTTGCTGCGCTCCACACGGAGGTTGGAGATGTTCTCGAAGATCGCAACCGGGGCGATCGAAGACGAGGAGCCGTCCAAGGAGGCAATAGTGCCGCCGTACTGCGTCCCGGTGCTGGCATCAATGAGCTTGATGTTCTTCAGGGTACCGGTGGCAGCGATGGCGCCTGCCTGCATGAAGTCCGACACCACGATCTTCGTGACATCGATGTCTTCATTGATGGAGGCTTCGAACTTGAAGCGGCTGAATTCCTTGCCCGTGTTCCCCATGGCATAGGTCGTGCGGACCGGAGTTGCCGAGTCAGGGTAAATGGACAAGTTCCCGTTGGTCAGGATGTGGACGTTCTGGAGTTCGGAACCCGTACCGTCGGAATCCGAGACGTCCGTACCAGTCACCACACCCGTGGCAGACACTTTGGACGGGTACACGACCCCATCAGCCGTCAGCACCGTGCCGTTGGTCTTGATGTCAGCCGTGATCTTGAAGACCATCGTGGCACCGGCACCCAGGCGGATAGCCGCACTTGGCGTGAAGGTGTTGGTGGTCGCGTCCGTGTCTGTGAGGGAACCGAAGGTGGAGCCCACTTGAGTGGTCGTACCGTCGGCGTTGACTTTCCAGAGCTTCAAGTTCTGGAAGGTGTCGGCCATGGTGTTACCGGCCCCAGAGACATCTTCCGTGAGGATGATCTGGGTAATGTCGGCATCTTCACCACCGCCTGTGACGACGAACTGGCCGATAGTCACGCCTTGTGCGCCCAACACGCCGCTCGGAGTCGTGGCGTTACGATCCGTGAAGGAAGCGTCTTCCGAGGCAACCAAGGCGCCGCTCTTTACGGTGAGCGTGCGGCCCGAGGCGGCCGAGGTGCTGATGGAGGTCAGAGAGACCCGGCCTTCAGCGTTGGCAGAAGCCGGTGCTTCCAAGTTGGCCGTAATCGTGTCGTTGGTAGCCACCGTGGAGTCCGTGAGGTCGGCGTAGTACGAAAGAGTCTTCGTGCTACCAGCCGGGACGACCAAGGAGTTCCCGAAGGAGAATTCCGTAGCGCCGGAGTTGTCACAGGTTTCCGTGGTGTCGGTGGAACCGACCTGTACGCCGTCGAAGAGCAGCTTCACGTTCTTTAAGATCGTGGTGCCGTCTGCAGCGGAGCAGTTCGGGGTGATGGTGGAGATTTTCACGTCTTCACCAGCCGCCGTGAGCGTCCACTTGGCCATCAAGACGCCGGTGGCGCCATCCGGCACGTTCGTGGACGGGGAGTCCGAAGCCACCTGGATGGTCAAGCGACCGGTCGAGATGGTCGTATCCACAGCCGTACCCGAAGAGTTCGGTTCAACAACCGCGAAGGTTTCCTGGCCGTCCTTCACCGGGATGGTGTACACCTGGTACGCCTTGTCCCAGACGATGACGTCCGCGCTGTTGCGGACACCGAAGCGGAAGGTCCGGTTGGTGCCGCCCAAGATGTCGCCGCGGAGCGAGAGCTGCTTGCTCTGGCCCGACGTGATCTTGTAGCCGCCATCCGTCATGCCGGAGAAGTCAAAGACCAGCTTGCCGTTGACGAGTGCCGGCACCGTGCTGCCCAACTGAGTGGCGCCATCCATGAGCTTGAAGTTCTGGATGTCGTCGCCATCAATGGAACCAGCGTTGGTGATGGTCACCGACTTGACGATCAATTCCTGGTCGTTGGCGTCCATGCGGAAGCGCCAGAGCTCGAAGTCCGTGGCCGGTTCAACCGTGCCAGCAGCCGTCGGCTGGACGTTGACCAATTCCAGCTGGCCCAAGTCCGTCACAGACGCCACCGTGAAGGTGTTGCCCATGGCCGAACCGGAAATAGCCGTACCCGTGGAGGAGGCCACAATGTCGGCCGCTTCCACCGAGAGCGAAATGGTCTTGCCTGCCGTCACGTTCGTGCTCAGGTCAAAGCGGACCATGACTTCCTTGGAACCACCGGCCGGCACTGTGAAGAGCCCGCTGGCGTTCGTGAAGGTCACGACACCGGCTGAGATGGAAGTCGAACGTGCCAACTGCATGGTGGTGGAGTCACCGTCATACAGGTAGATTTCCTTCAAGTCCGCATCGGAGGAAATACCGCCGCGGCGTACTTTGAGTGTGGTCACCGTAACGGAGCCATCAGCCGCAGCAGAGAAGCGCAGCTTGAGGGCGCCAATTGCGGCCTGCGCACCGTCCACCGTGTCGGTCACGACTGTGGCTGACATCGGGTTACCCGAGGCAGTGGAGAGCGTGAGACCGGAACCGGAGGTCGGCGGCGTGCCACCACCCAAGCCGAGCTGCGAAACATCGTTGATGTTCGGGTCGCCGGCCGAGATGTCGGTGCCGTTGGTGTAGACCGAAAGGTCCAAGCTGGTCGTCACCACATAGCGGTCCTGGAAGCGGTTGGCGGTCCAGCCTGCGGCCGTGACCTTCCGCTTGGAAGTCCCGTCGATATAGTAGACGTCAGCTGAGCCGGACATCTTCACCAGGCTGCCGGTCGGGTAGGTGTTGGACGTGACGTCCGCACCAGAGCGGTAGTTGGTAAAGAAAGCGTCCGAAACGTCGTCGATCTTGGTGTTCCAAGTGGAACCCCAGAGGGCCAGTGCGACACTCTCTGAAGTCACCCAGCG
This sequence comes from uncultured Gammaproteobacteria bacterium, assembly GCA_964591635.1. Lineage (GTDB taxonomy): Bacteria > Patescibacteriota > Patescibacteriia > 2-12-FULL-57-11 > 2-12-FULL-57-11 > CAZQBA01. Next base: position 51,556 of record CAZQBA010000001.1, read on the forward strand.
GAGCGTTCCGCCCGGTTCGACGGCGTAGGTTTTCGGATCGGATTGGATTTTGACGAGACGGGTACCGGCGCGGTGAACGACGTTGCCGCCGATCGAGATCGTAGCCAGGTCCGCGTCAGTGATGGTGGTGACGCCCGAGAAGTCCGGGTACCACGTGTTATAGGTCTTCTGGCTCGGGAAGACATAGCGCTTGCCATTGCCTGCAAGGTAGTACACCGCAGGCAGGCTGCCCTTAATGAGGGAGCCGGACGGGAGCGAGACAGCTGCCGAAGCCGCGAGCGGAGCAACCAAAGAGGCTGCGCCGACGGACCAGGCAATCGTCGTTGCCACCACGCCCCAGGAAATCGCCTTTTTCCCGAGTTTGTACGCGTTGTGCATAGAAACGAGAATCTTTCAATTTAAGTCTAAGGATTCCGGACGCCCGTGAGGGCTCGACCTTGAGTCAGGAATCTAGTGTCCAAGTTCCCCTCCGGAGGACGGGGAGGTACTCGTGGTTACCCCCGTAACGGGTGGACTTGTAGAGGAAGGTGCCGGCGCGGGATCACCTGGTGCCGGCGGCAGCGGTTCAATGCCGATACTGCCCGTGTCGCCGCCCAAACGCACGCC
>CAZQBA010000002.1:0-21927 GCA_964591635.1 uncultured Gammaproteobacteria bacterium
GCCTCTCCTTTGAAGAAGAGATCACGATTGAGGCAGATGACCTGCGCGGTGGCGGAGTTGAGTATTTGTTGCCGGGGGAGGTTGTGACCGTGCGTGACTTATGGTTCGCCGCGCTGGTTGCCTCGTCCAACACGGCAACGGCTGCCTTAGTGCGGTCGACTGGCGTTGATGAAGCTACATTCGTCCGACGGATGAATGAAAAGGCGGCAATGTTGGGTATGCAGACGGCGGTGTTTGTGGAGCCGACGGGGTTGGACACCGGCAACCAAGCATCGGCCCGCGATATGGTGATCTTGGCGCGCACGGCTTTTGCCATGGATCGGATCCGCCAGGCAGTGACGTTAAGCGAATTCATCATCACTCCCAAACAGGCCAAAGGGGATCCGCGGCGCCTCCTCAAGACGACCGACCAACTGCTTGGTACATTCCTGACGCGAGCGCCCTACGCCATCCGTGGCGGGAAAACAGGGTCGCTGGGCGATGTGGTGGGATACCACCTAGCTATTGCGGTCAATTTTAATGATGCGCATCCGATTGTAGTTGTGACACTAGGCAGCGTGACGCCCGCCGACCGTTTCCAGGATGCCAAGGCTTTGGCTGTTTGGACGTTTGATACCTATGCCTGGGACGACTCCGCTCCGGATCGGGATTGATTGCCGGGCCATCCGGCTGCCTGCTGCGGATGGGGTCAGTACCTATACAGAACAAGTGGTCCAGGCCCTGGCGGCGCACGTAAAGTCGGGAGAAGAGTGGATTGTATTTTGTCGACCAGAAACAGCACCCGCGTTCCAGGCAATAGTTGGGGAACAGATGCGCGTCGTGTCACTCGCTCGTGGCCGCGTTCCCTTTGTGTCCGCGCACCTCATGGATGCCTGGCGTATGCGCCGTGTGGGTGTTGATGTGGTGCTGGTCCCCGGGGGCATGCCCCCGCTTTTTCTTTTTACGCCGACGGTTTTGGTGGTCCACGACCTGCTTATTTTTGATCATCCGGAGTGGTTCCCGCCCCAGTGGTTTTCTCGCGTCATCCTCTCCCCGCTCAGTCTGCGTCGGGCCCGTCGTTTAGTCGCGGTCTCGGAAGAGACGAAGAAGACGATCGCTCGATGTGTGCCAAGTGCCTCGGGACGGACGCGAGTCATTCCTCCCGGTGTGCCGCATGGTGCCTCCGATATTCAGGGGTCGGGAACGCACCTATTGTGTTTGGGAACGATTGAGCCACGGAAGAATGTGCCCCTACTCCTGGACGCATACGAACAGGCAGTAAAGGTGCATCCCGCATTGCCACCCCTGGTGTTGGCTGGCCAACGGGGATGGAAGGACGAACATATCATGACCGCGATCCAGGGAGTGGAAGTCCGCTTGCCCGGTCGGGTGAGATATATTGGCCCAGTCGATGCTCAACAAAAAAACGAATTGCTCCGCACTGCTTCCGCGCTTCTTTTTCCCACGCTCGGCGAAGGGTTCGGCCTGCCGCCCGTGGAAGCCCAGGCCCAGGGCATACCGGTCGTGGCCAGTGACATACCCGTGTTGCATGAAACAGCAGGCGACGGTGCTCTCTTCGTGCGTCCGGAGGATACAGCGGGTTGGGTCCAAGCTATCATCCGCATCTCTACGGACCATGACCTGCGTGCTGGGCTCATGCAAGTGGGAAAAACAAATGCCGCCCGCTTTGTGTGGCAACGGACGGCAGAGCAATTGCGTCAGGTGATAGCGGAGGCAACCTCCTAGATACGTGTTTGCAATAGCAGGAGCACGACGATTTGGTAACTGACACCCGTGGCAAAGGAAAAATCGCCGGCGTGCTTCAGCCATTGCTTGCGGACAATGAGGTTATGCATGAAGAAGTGGAAGCGGTGGAACGGTTCCAAAAAACGGGCCTTGGTGACCTCGTAGAGGCCGATCACCAGGTCGGGCAAGAGGCCACCGATAATGCCGGCTGCGACCGTGAATCCGTCATCAAACAAGTGGGCCTGGCTGATCCCGACCACCAGGTAGGCGGTGATCACGGCATCAATCATGGTGTAGGACACGGCCATACGCACCCGCTTGCCTTTGGTGTAATCGTCGTAGACGTGCGAATCCCCGTGCGGGATCATGTCCAACAAGAAGTGGGAGGCAAAGGCCAGGATGAACGCCAAAAGGGGGTTGGGGCAAGCCCGACCGATCATGGCGCCGACAGTAGCGTGGGTCGCGAGGAACATAGAAAAGTCGTCGAGAACGTGCAAAGGACAGTATAGACAAGACGGGCTGCCTTGACAATATCCCCGTATATCCCTATACTTCCAGCAGATTTACGCATGCCGCGGGGTAGAGCAGCCCGGCAGCTCGCCAGGCCCATAACCTGGAGGTCGCGGGTTCAAATCCCGCCCCCGCAACCAAAATGCCCTCACCGAAAGGTGGGGGCGTTTTGTTTTGTGATAAGGGATTTGAACTGTTCACTTCTTTTTGAGGAAGCTCAGAAGGAACAAGGCGCCGCCGGACAAATCGAGGATGAGATCGCCCATAGTGTCGTTGAGTGACGGTTGCATGCGCGTGCCCAGGAAGACGTCCCCCAACCATTCGTAGACTTCCCAGAGGATGCCGGCAATGGCCACAGAGCCCCAGATGAGCCAGACCCAGAGCCAGGTGGGGGTGTCCTTGGGGACGTATCGTTTTTCCAGAAGAAATGTGCGAGCGCGGGCACCGCTCCAGGCAATGGTTACGCCGCCCAAAAAGTGCATGGTCATGTCCCACGGGCCATAGGTGGGCATGAACTGGTAATACAGCAAGTGTATGGCCAGCAACACGGCGGGTGGCAGAAAGATGGAGATGATGTGTTTCAGAAAGATCATGGATGGTTGTTGTGCTTTGGTAGCGGGGGGCGGATTCGAACCGCCGACCTGAGCGTTATGAGTGCTCCGCTCTCACCAACTGAGCTACCCCGCCTCACCTGAAAGGTCAGAAATTCCTCCGGCTGCGGCGTTGCGGGGCCCCGCTCACGTCTCAACGTACAGGAAGTACGCCTCGCCGTTCGCTACCCCGCGCCTTGCATCCAGAGTTTTTCTGACCTTTTCACTCTGGAATTTTCTTGTGCAAACCGAGCCACTCTTCGACTCTTTTCTCGTCATTTGTTGCAGGTCATGCCGGGAGAGGGGGATCGCTCGCCTGCCGGCGAGCCGGGGCGCCTGCGGAGTGCTCCCAGCACTCCTTCGGTCGCCCGTTCGACCCCTTCCGCGTCATTTGTTGCAGGTCATGCCGGGAGAGGGGGTCGAACCCTCATGGCCTTGCGGCCGCGGGATTTTGAGTCCCGTGCGTCTGCCAATTCCGCCATCCCGGCCCGCCGGCTTCCCAGCGGAAGCATGAAGAATATACGCATCCAAACGGCGTTTGTCAAAGGCACTCCGGCTTCGCTATACTACACCCGTTTTATGGCACGTATCCTGTCGGTCGTGAACCAGAAGGGGGGTGTGGGCAAGACCACGACCACCGTGAATTTGGGTGCCTATTTGGCTGCCCAGGGCATGAAGGTGCTTTTGGTGGATTTGGACCCACAAGCCAACGCCACCTCGAGTTTGGGGTTAGACCACCGCCAGTTGCCGAAGGGCATTTACGAAGCGATCAGCGGGGCAGCCCCCATGGATTCTGTAGTGTTAGACACGCGCACGCCTGGTTATCGCGTGGCACCGGCTACCTTGGCCTTGGCTGGGGCCAACGTGGAGTTGGTGCAGTCCGAGCGCCGTGAATATCGGTTGATGGACGCCTTGAACGAAGTGCGCCCGGCGTACGACTACATTTTGATCGACTGCCCACCATCCTTGGGCCTGCTTACGGTGAATGGCTTGGTGGCAGCGGACGAAGTGCTGATTCCGGTGCAAGCTGAGTACTTTGCTTTGGAGGGGTTGGGGCAGCTCATGGAAACGATCCAGCTGGTGCGGGAACATTTGAAGCCGGAATTGGCAATTACCGGTGCCGTCATCACCATGTTCGATAAGCGCAACACCTTGTCCGACGCCGTGATGCGTGACCTCTACCAGTATTTCCCGAACCGCATATTCCGTTCGGTCATTCCGCGCAACGTGCGGTTGGCCGAAGCGCCGTCCCATGGCCGGAGTATCCTGGAATATGATCCGGCATCGACCGGGGCCAAGGCCTACGAGCGCCTGGCCCGGGAAGTGATTGAGTCTTCACCTGTTCTTTCCGTATGAGTACTTCGCGTGGCCTGGGTCGTGGTTTGGGATCGCTTATTCCGCAACGTTCACGACCCGCTGCTCCGTCCGTTGTAGCGACGGCAGCATCTGCAGTGACGTCCGGTGGGGAGGGGCTGCGCCGCGTGCCAGTTGCCTCCATTGCACCGAACCCGCAGCAGCCGCGCGTCCACTTTGCCCATGGTGATTTGGATGATTTGATCGCTTCCATTAAGCGGCATGGCATCCTTCAGCCGCTTGTGGTCACCGAAAAATCGGATGGCATGTTTGAGCTGATTTCCGGTGAGCGCCGGTTGCGCGCTTCCACTATGGCCGGGCTTACTGAAGTGCCGGTCATCATTCGCACCGCAGAAGAGCAGGAGAAGCTGGAGTTGGCACTCATTGAAAACATCCAGCGAGCCGACCTGAATGCTATTGAAGAAGCCCGTGCCTACCGCAAGCTCATGGACGACTATGGCCTGACGCAGGAAATGGTGGCTGATCGCTTGGGGAAGAGCCGCCCGCAGATTGCCAACACCCTCCGTCTCCTCAATTTGCCCGAGACTATGCAGCAGGCCGTGCGCGATGGGCAAATTTCCGCCTCGGCTGCCCGCACACTCGTCGCCGTCCAAGATCCCAAACTCCAAGAAAAGCTCTGGAAGAAACTCCTGACCGAAGGGATGTCGGTACGCGATGTGGAACAGGCGGTGCGCAGCAAGTCGACCCAGAACGCCAAAGATCCAAACCTGACCGCAGCCGAAGCCGCCCTCCGCGAATCACTGGGCACGCGCGTGGACATTCAAAAGCGCGGCGCGGCCGGGAAAATTTCGATTGCCTTTTTTTCTGATGATGAATTGAACGGGCTCCTAGAACGGTTGGAGCACGTCTAGCTTTTTTCTTCGCGCGACTTCTTTTTGCTGCTCGGCAGGAGGATATTGAGTATGTCGGCAAATGGGGCCTTCATGTTGGCCTTGATTTTGCTTTTGGCGTTGTGGGTTTTGACGAACTTCATCCAGTCGCTGGAGGGATGCTTGCGCTTCTTGTCCGTGATGATTTCCACCACATCACCGGACACGAGCGGGCGGGAGAGCGGGGCAATATCGTCGTTCACTCTGACGCTGGTCATGGAGTTGCCGATGTCCGTATGGATGGCGTAGGCAAAGTCCACGGGTGTGGCTTCTTCCGGTAGGTCAATCACGTCGCCGTTCGGCGTAAACACGAAAATCCGGTTCTGGAAGAAATCCACCTTCCAGGCTTCAAAGCGGTCCAGGAATTCCTTATGGTCGGACACTTCCTTGTTAATCTTGGCGATTTCCGTCATCCAGGGCAGTTCCTTAGATTGCGGGACGCGTGATTGCTTGTCGGCTTCCGTGTATTGCCAGTGCGCGGCAATACCGTACTCGGCTGCTTCATGCATTTCTGGCGTGCGGATTTGGATTTCTGCAATCTCCCCGTCTTCGGCAAAGACCGTGGTGTGGAGCGATTGGTAGCCGTTGGGTTTGGGCTGGGCAATGTAATCCTTGATGCGGCCTTTGAGCGGCTTCCAGCGCTGGTGGATGATGCCGAGCGTAGCATAGCAGTCGCTGACGGTAGGCACGTGGACGCGCAAAGCCACCAGGTCGTGGATCTGGTTCATGTCACGGTTATGGCGCAGGAGTTTGCGGTACAGGGAATAGAGGTGCTTCGTCCGGCCGCTTATGGAAAGGACAGGCAACCCCGCCTTTTCCAGGTCTTTGGTGACGAGCGCGCTTAAGCGCTCCAAGACATGCGTCTTTTTTTCCAGGCGGTCCTGCACCAGGTCGGTCACCCAGGCGTACTCCTTGGGATTGACGTAGGCAAACGACAGATCTTCCATGACACCGCGCATTTCCCCCATACCCAGGCGGTTGGCAATCGGCGCGTAGATTTCCAGGGTCTCCAAGGCGATCCGCCGGCGCTTGCTTTCCGGAACGGCATCCAGAGTACGCAGGTTGTGGATGCGGTCGGCGAATTTGACGAACACCACCCGTACGTCCGCTGCCATGGCCAAGAACATGCGGCGTAAGTTTTCCACGTAGCGTTCCGCACCGCGATATTTGAGCGTACCCAACTTCGTCACCCCGTTGACCATGCCTGCCACATCGCTGCCGAACTCCCGCTCCAGCTCTTCGTAGGTCACGGGGCTGTCTTCCAACACGTCATGCAACAGACCGGCAATGACGACCGGCAGGGCAAAGCGCATTTCCGCAAGGGCGATGGTCACGGCCAGCGGATGCGTGATGTACGGGTGCCCGGAAAAGCGGTTACGGCTCTTGTGGGCCGCCTCGGCCACGGCATAGGCACGCTCCAAAAGCGACAGGTCCGCTCCGGGATACTGCCGCGCCACCACCGCCATCATGTCTTCCCGCGTGGGAGCCAGGGGATCGCCCATATCTTCCTAGGGTAGCACCGCAAACGTGGCCGTCAAACAGCATCCCCTCCGGGTGGGGAGGGGATGGGATGGTTAGGCGGGTTGGAGGGCGGTGTACGTGCACTCCTTATTGGAGCATTTGATGGCGCCCTTGGCCGCGAACAGCAGGAGCTGGCCGCAGGTCGGGCATTTCTCTCCGGTTGGCTTTTGCCAGAAAGCCTGGTCGCATTTGGGGTAGCGGTTACAGGCAAAGAAGGCCTTGCCGCGCTTGGAACGCTTTTCCACAATTTCACCTTCGCCGCACTTAGGGCAGGCCACGCCGGTGCCTTTTTGGATTTGCTTGGTGCCTTCGCATTCCGGGGCGCCGGTGCAGCGCAGGTACGTGCCATAGCGGCCTTCGCGCACTTCCATGGGCTTGCCGCACAACTGGCATTTTTCGTCCGTCACTTGGGGGACGGCTGGGCCGCTGCCGTCTTTGGCAAACGGTTTGGTGTTGCGGCAGTCGGGAAACCCAGTGCAGGCGTAGAACTTGCCAAAGCGTCCGGTCTTGATGACCATCGGTTTACCACATTTTTCACACACCAGGTCGGTAGCTTCGTCTTCTACCACCTTTTTCATGATTTCTTTTTCTTTGGCTGCCAGGTTTTCGCTGTATGGCGTGTAGAAGGCGGCCAGGACCGGTTGCCATTCCTTTTTTTCTTCAGCAATTTCGTCGAGCTGCCCTTCCATGTTGGCCGTGAACTGGAAGTCCACCACCTGCGGGAAATGGGCGACTAACAGGTCGGTCACGGCAAAAGCGATGTCCGTGGGTTTGAGTCGGCGGTTTTCCACCCGCTCCACATAGCCGCGTTCGGTGATGGTGGCAATGGTCGGGGCGTAAGTGGATGGCCGGCCGATACCGAATTCTTCCAGGGCTTTGACGAGCGAGGCGTCGGAAAAGCGGGCCGGCGGTTCGGTAAAGTGTTGCTTGGGTTCAATGGCATCCGCAGTGAGCGGTTCACCAGTCGTGACAGACGGAAGCAGTGTGTCTTTTTGGTTTTCCGGGGTGAGGGCCAGGAAGCCGTCAAAGACAATAGTGGAACCCGAGGCGCGCAAGGTGTGGTTGCTGGAAGCGTCCACATCAATGCTCGTGGCTTCCACTTCTGCTGCCGGCATTTGCGAGGCCACAGCCCGGCGCCAGATGAGGTCGTACAATTTCCACTGCTGCTCGCTCAAGTGGCCCTTCATTTTTTCTGGGGTGCGAGCCGCATCGGTGGGGCGGACGGCTTCGTGCGCTTCTTGGGCACCCTTGCTCTTGGTGGCATAGGTGCGCGGTTTGGGCAGCCGGTACTTTTCGCCGTAGGTTTCGGTGAGGAACTGGGCCGCGGCCGTGGTAAAGCTGACGGCCAAGTTGGTGGAGTCGGTACGCATGTAGGTAATCAAACCGACCTCGCCGTCTTTTCCCAAGGCCACACCTTCGTAGAGTTGTTGGGCCAGCATCATGGTTTGCTTGGCCGAGAAGTTGAGCTTGCGGTTGGCATCCTGCTGCAAGGTGGAGGTGGTGTAGGGCGCTGGCGGGGTCTTGTTGACCTTCTTTTTTTCAATGGCGCCGACCTTGAGCGTGGCGGCTTTGAGGGCAGTAACAAAACGGTCAGCAGTTTCTTGGTTGGGAATGGCGAACTTATCGAGTGTCTCGCCATCTGCCGCCACCAGTTTCACGACAAATGTTTCCGCTTTGGGTGTGCGGACGTTAGCTTCAATGGTCCAATATTCCTTAGCTTCGAATTGTTGGATTTCCCGCTCGCGTTCCACAATAAGCCGCACGGAAACGGATTGGACCCGGCCGGCGGACAAACCCTTGGCCACTTTCTTCCAGAGGAAGGGGGAGAGGGTGTAGCCCACCAAACGGTCCAGCATGCGGCGGGCTTGCTGGGCGTTCACCATGTCCATGTCAATCGTCCGCGGGTGGCTCAGAGCCTCGCGCAGGGCGCTTTCCGTGATTTCGTGGAAGGTGATGCGGTTTTTGGCCGTGAGCGGCGCTTCTAGGATGGTGGCCAGGTGCCAGGAAATCGCCTCGCCTTCACGGTCTTCGTCAGTCGCGAACAGGACGTCGGCCGATTGCTTGGCCGCTTTTTTTAAAGCTGTGACCACTTTGCGCTTGTCCGTTGGGATCACGTAGCGCGGCAAAAAGCCGGCAGCCGGGTCAATACCCATTTCACTTTTGGGCAAATCACGGATGTGGCCAAAGGAAGAGAGGACAGTGTAGTCGTCTCCTAAAAAGCGGCTGATGGTTTTGGCCTTGGTGGGCGACTCCACGATCACCAGGTGCTTTGTTTTCTTGCGGGTCGGCATGTGTCTTTCGGATACTGCCAAAGGAATGGCGTGGTGTCAAGAATCACGATGTGCGATGTGCTAACCGGAACAGGCCGCCGGGGAGGCGTTCCACCAGGCCGGAGATTTCTAAAAGAGAGAGGGCGTGGGTCACGGTTTGGGCGGAGAGTTTGCTCACACGGACCAGTTCGTCTATAGCTTGGGGAGTGCGGCCGATGTGGGGTAATACCGCTGCTTCTTCTGGAGTGGCGGGCCGGAGCGGGGCCGCGGCTTTGCTGGGCGAGGCATTCATATTGAGCGCCTCCAAAATGTCGCCGGCGTGGCGCACCGGAATGGCACCGGAGCGGATGAGTTTGTTGCAACCAGCTGAGGTTTCACGGAAGACGTCGCCTGGCACGGCAAAGACGTCGCGGTTTTGTTCGGCAGCCAGGTGGGCGGTAATGAGTGACCCGGATTTTTCGGCCGCTTCTACAACGAGGGTCCCGATGGCCAGGCCGGAAAGGATGCGGTTCCTGACCGGGAAGTGGTAGGGCCGGACGTCTGTACCTGGTTCTTGTTCCGAAACGAGTGCGCCGCCGGCTTCAAGCATACGGTGGGCAAGTGGCTTATGGCTGGGTGGGGCAATGACGGCGTCGTCCACGCCACCGGGCAGGACGGCCACCGTGGTGCCGCCGCAGGCAAGCGCGCGCTTGTGCGCTTCGCCGTCGGCCCCGAGCGCCAGGCCGGAAATGATGGTGATGCCGGCGCGTGCAAGCGGCGGGATGAGTTCGCCTAAGACCGACTTGCCATAGGTCGTCATGCGTCGGCTGCCGACAATGGCCAGCATGGGTTGGGAAAGGACAGCGGGGTTACCCCGAACGAACAGGATCTTGGGCGGATCAGGAATTTGAAGCAGGAGCCGTGGGTACACGGCGTCCTTTGGTTGGAGGCGGTGAATCGGGTCCAGGTCCATGAGGGGAAATCCAGGAGATGATGCGTTCGGCCGCGTCGGTGAGGGTGGGGGTGAGCAGGGTGGTTTCGGCTTGGGTGAAACCATCAAGCACCAGGTCAGCGCCGGTCTTGGTTGCGGCCTCCGGGGCAACGCCAATCCGTAAGCGGGAAAAATCCTTGGTGCCGAGGGTAGTGATGATCGATTCCACGCCATGGTGACCGGCTGCACCGCGGTTTTTGACAAGACGTATGGTGCCAAGCGGCAAATCCAGTTCGTCGTGGACAACAAGGAGTTGGTCCGGTGAGGATTTGTAAAAATGGAGAATGGCACCGACCGCGTCACCGGAGCGGTTCATGAAGGTCTGCGGCTTCACAAACAGAACGTCGCGGCCCAGTTTGGCCACTTCGGCCTTCCACTTCTTTTCCATTTTCCAGGTGATGGGCGCGTCTGGCCACAGCAGAGCTGCTTTGTCAAGGGCCAACCAGCCGGCGTTGTGCCGGGTCCGCGCGTATTCTTTCCCGGGGTTTCCCAGACCCACGACAATCCGCATATGGTTAGATGCGTGAAGGAGTCAGTTCAATATGTTTGGCCACGATGCGCACCGGCGTGCCGGTGAAATCCCACATCTCGCGCATGCGGCGTTCAAAAAAGCGCAGGTAGGCTTCGGGCAACGCCCCCTCTTCGCGCTTGGCCTTGATGGTGAGATGGAAGGTGGGCGGCTGGGTGCCGGATTGGCGGAGCTTATAGATGTAGGGGTGCTTCACACCGCCAAATTTCTTTTCATGGGCAATGGTCTTGCGGAAGAAGGCGTCGAGCCATTTATCGTTGATTTCAAATTCCCAGTGGGCTTTGGCCGTAAGTGCATCTTGGAAGAGGGCGTCCACTCGTTGGCCGCGTTCGGCGGAAATCACACGCACCAGAGCGTAGTCAATACCTTGGAGTTCTTCGGTGCGCAGTTGTTCTTCACGGCGAGCCAGGGCTTTGGCGTCTTTTTTGCCGATCGCGTCCCATTTATTGCCGACAATCACCACAGCTTTTCCAGATTCTTCCACCAAGCGGGCAATGTGGCGGTCCTGGCTGCCGAGTTCTTCGGTCAAATCCACCACAAAGAAAATCACGTCAGCTCGCTCAATCACCCCCAAGGTTTTGCGCACGCCGACTTTTTCTAAGCCGGGCTCGATGTTGGCCCGTTTGCGCAGGCCCACCGTGTCTATAAGAAGGAAGGGCTTGCCGTCGTAGAGCACCAAGGTGTCTTGCGGTTCGCGCGTGGTGCCGGCAATCGGGGAAACGATGACCCGGTCTTCGCCCAAGAGGGCGTTCGTGAGCGTGGACTTGCCGACGTTGGGTTTGCCGACAATGGCAATGGCGATCGGCGGCTCTGTGGGCACAGTTTCCGTTTCTTTAATTTTGGCAACGACCACATCCAAGAGGTCACCAATGCCGCTGCCGTTGGTGGCAGAGACAGCATGCGGCACGCCACGCGCCAGCCGTTCCCAGCTGTCTTTGGTGATGCGTCGGCGGACGCGCGGGTTGTCGGCCTTGTTGGCAACCAAGATGACGGGCTTCTTGCTTTGAAAGAGTTCGCGGGACAGGTCGCGTTCTTGCGGCAAAGGGCCGCTCACCGCATCCACCACGAATAAAATGACGTCGGCTTCGGCAATGGCTTTCTTGGCTTGGGCAATCACGTTTTTTTCAATCACATCCTTGTTGGCCACGTCCAAGCCGCCGGTGTCCACAATGGTGAGGACCCGTCCGGCCCAGCGGCAGGTGCCAAAATTCCGGTCGCGCGTGGTGCCGGCGACAGACGAGACAATCGCTTTGGACTCTTCAATCAACCGATTGAAGAGCGTGGACTTCCCCACATTGGTACGACCAACCAGGGCCACTACCGGAGGGCGGGCCGGGCGTTTGCGATTGGTGGTGTTATGTTGGGGGGACAGAGCTGTTGCCTAAGATAATAAGGAAGTCGACATTCGTGCCGGAAGGCGTGGGCGGGGACAGGGTGATCTGGTTGGGCACGCTTGCCGAGAGGATCCAGCCGGGCAAACTCACGGAAATGTCGGCCGAAAGGCGGGTTTGGAGGAGGCGCAAGGCATCTGGGTGCTGGCCGTCGGAGAGGTCGTAGATCACGGTCCGCTCGTAGTTCTGCTTTTGGGCGTTGCCGTAGGTTGCCACCGTGAATCCGGCGGTTTTGAGGGCATCGGCCGTTTCCCCGGCAAAGCCCTCGCGGCGCGTTCCGTTCTGGATTTCCAGGCGAATGGTGCCGCCTTCGAGCGCTGCCGCAGTGTCTGCTTGTTTGGTCACTGCGTCAAACACTCCCCCAGCGGCCTCTGCCAAGAGGTTGTAATCGTTGCCGCGCGGGACAAGGACGAAGGCACCGTCGACGACTGCAGCGGTCAATAACCCATTCGGGGCATCGTCGAACACGACGTGGCCAAGCTTGGTCGTATCAATCTTGCTGCCGATGTCTGCCAGGCGGAGCATCTGCCAGGCTTCCACATTCGTAGCAATGTGTGTGCGCAACAGTTCGGCAATGCTGGTAATGCGGCCGGGGTTGGTGAGCGTGCCGGCCGAAAGCAAGGCGTCTTTGACGGCCAACAGGATTTTTTGCTGACGGCGGCTGCGGGCAAAGTCCGATCCTTCGCCGTTTGACCCGTGGCGGCTGCGGGCAAATACCAACGCGGTTTTTCCATCCATTTTTTGTTTGCCAGCGCTAAAGGAAATCGTTTGCACTTCATCATCCGCCGTGGGGTAGAGCGGGTCCGTAAAACTGCGGTCAACCGTCACCGTGACGCCGCCCAATTCATCAATCATTTTTTCAAAACCACGGAAATCGATCCGGACAAAGTAGGGAATATCCAAGTTGAGCATCTTGCCAATGGCTTGGGCGGTGACTTCGCCACCTTTGCCCGGCGAGTCTTGTTCCGCATACGCGTTCACACTGTTAATGCGCCGCCAGCCGTAGCCAGGAATCTCAATCAGTAAGTCGCGCGGGATGGAAATGAGCGCGGCCTGGTTGGTCGACGGCTTTACCGAAAGCACCATGATGGTGTCGGTCAAAAGCGGCCCATCGTGTCCTGCCCCGCCCATGCCGAGAAGGAGCACGTTCACGCGATCGTCATCGCTCCCAGCCAACGGTTTTTCGGCAGACACCACCAAGCGGCTGACATGTGCAATAAACGAAAGCGGGCCGCGGATTTCGCCGAGCGATTCCACGGGCGCCTTCACGCCGGAGTAGGCCGTGACGGTGAGGGCCAAGCTCAAGACGACCACCATCAACACGCGCCGCCATCGCCGCCGTTTCTTGCCTGGCACCGTATCGTTCGGAACGGGGGACAGCAGGTTAATGGATGGCGTTTCGCCCATAGTCACGGTTGAGTATATCTAAAGAAGAAGCGATGATCAAAAGTGGATAGTTCGGGATAAAAAGACAAAAGCCGTCGGGTGACGGCTGCTGTCTCTGGTGGACGTTGCTGGGATCGAACCAGCGACCTCACCGATGTGAACGGTGCGCTCTAACCAGCTGAGCTAAACGTCCTGAGGGGCCAGCACAGCAGGGCGACCTTTCGTCTCACGGGGGCCCCGCCATTTCCTCGACGTACAGGCAGTACGCCTCGGACATGGCTACCCCGTTCAACGAAATCTCATCCCTGCTGAGCCGTCCCCAGCGGATCTCCAAAAAATGGCGATCTTTCGTCTCACGGGGCCCCGCTCGCGGCTCACCGTACGGGCAGTACGTTTCGCCGCTCGCTGCCCCATTCAACGAAATCTCATCCATTTTTTGAAGATCCGCAAGCACGGAGAAGATAGCAGATGGAGCGGGTTTTGACAAAGGGGTGGTTTTTCTCTAAAACACAGGGTTTTTTGGGTTTGACTTGGGGCTTTTTTTCTGGCAGGATGGGCTTATGTCTACTCCATTGAAGGCAACCCTTTGGCGCGTCACGAAGGCCTGGCTCTTGTATGTGGCAGAGGTGGTGCGGGTCGTGGTCATTTCTTTGGCCATTATTTTACCCATCCGCTACTTCCTTATCCAGCCGTTCTACGTGCGGGGGGCCTCTATGGAGCCGAACTTTTCCGACCACGAGTATCTGATTATCGACGAACTCTCTTACCGTTTTAAGGATCCGGAACGCGGTGAGATTGTGGTCTTCCACTACCCCAACGACCCGCGGGAATACTTTATTAAGCGGGTGATCGGTCTGCCGGGGGAAACCGTGCTGGTGCAGGAGGGGAAGGTCTACGTCCAAGCGGTTGGTGCTGCCCAGCCCGAGTTGTTGGACGAGCGCGCCTATTTAAACGGCATTGCCACGCCGGGCGAACGGCGCACCACTTTGGGGGATGGCGAATACTTTGTGATGGGGGATAACCGCAGCTCATCGCTCGATTCCCGCAGCTTTGGTGCCGTGCCCCGCAAGAACGTGGTCGGCCGGGTCTGGCTGCGCGGCTGGCCGATAGACCGGATTGATGTCTTTACCCAACCTGCCTACTCCCCGAACTGATGGATATGCCCAAGAAACCCGTGAAGAAGGTTGTACCGGCAAAGGGAAAGAAACCAGCGCCACCGGAAAAATCTAAGACTGTACCGGCACCTCTCCCCCAGGCTGCTGTTGCGCGTAAGCCTCGTAGCTCGGCCACGCCGCAAACCCCGCGCGGCATGAAGGACATTCTCCCGTCCGAAGCGCCGTACTGGCGGATGGTCCGCGACCGCGGGGAAGCCCTGGCTCAGGCCTATGGTTTTGAATGGATCGAAACACCGATTGTGGAAGAGACCATGTTGTTTGTCCGCGGCGTGGGCAAGCAAACCGACATTGTGGAAAAAGAAATGTTTTCGTTTGTCGACCAGGGCGGGGAAGAGCTGACCCTGCGCCCCGAAGCCACGGCTGCCATCGCCCGGGCGTACATCAACCACGGCATGCTGAACCTGCCGCAGCCCGTGAAACTGTTCTACCACGGCCCCATGTTCCGGCATGAACGTCCGCAAGCCGGCCGCTACCGCCAAATGCACCAGTTCGGCATGGAGACCTTGGGTGAAGCCAAACCCGTGGCTGACGCTGAGCTGATTATCCTCACCCACCGTTTTTTCCGCGACCTCGGCATCGACGTAGAAGTCGAAGTGAACTCGATTGGTACGCCGGCTGACCGAGACGTGTTCCGTGACAAGTTGGTGGGTTACTACCGCAGCCACCGCGGCGTCTTGTGCGAGGTATGCAAAGTGCGCTTGCAAAAGAATCCGATGCGGCTTTTGGACTGCAAGGAAGAATCATGCGCCCCGCTCAAGGCTGGCGCGCCACAGATCGTGGACTTCCTGGCCGAAGACAGCAAGAACCACTTCATGAAAGTGTTGGAGTACCTGGATGACGCGGACGTCTCCTATGTGCTCAATCCGTACTTGGTGCGCGGCCTGGATTACTACTCGCACACCGTGTTTGAAGTGTTCTGCCCGGCTCGCGAAGGCGGCGGCCGCTTGGCCGTAGCCGGCGGCGGTCGGTATGACGGACTCATTGAACTCTTGGGCGGCCGGCCGACGCCGGCCACAGGCGTGGCCATTGGTTTGGAACGAACCATTCTGGAACTCAAGGAGCGGAACATTGTGCCGCGCTTCCCCAATCGCCCGCTGGTCTTCCTGGCCCAGTTGGGTGAACCGGCCAAGCGCAAGGCCTTTGCTATCTTTGACGACCTGCGGGCCCACAACATCCCGGCCGCGGTGTCTTTTTCCAAAGACGCCCTCAAAGCGCAAATGGAAGTGGCCAACCGTTTGGGGGTGAAGTATACCTTGCTCTTGGGCCAAAAAGAGGTCTTGGACGGGACTATCATCATCCGCGACATGGAGGCCGGAATCCAAGAAATCGTAGACGTTCAAAAGGTCGCCTCCGAGCTCAGCAAAAAGCTGGCTGCCCTTCCGCCCGAAGCGTTGACGGCACCCCCGCCAGCTGATATAGTTGCGGAAGAATCCTCAGGAAAGGAAGGTGATATTTCTGGTTGAAGTCCGTCGCAAAAAAGGTGAAAGCTTTGAGAGTCTGCTCCGGCGTTTCAGCCGGCGTGTCCAGCAAAGCGGCAAAATCTTGCAAGCGAAGAAAATTCGCTTCTATGCCGCTCCCAAGAGCAAGTTGGAACAGCGCCGCAGCGCCATGCATCGTATCAAGACCAAGACGAAGATCGAGTACATGCTCCGGTCCGGCAAGATGAAGGAAGAAGACCTCCATCCGGTGCGGAAGCGGAGCCGCTAACGGGTTCGTACATGGCCTTGAATGCGTCCATCGACAACGATCTGAAGCAGGCGATGAAAGCACAGAATGCATCCGTTGTGGACACACTGCGGATGCTTCGTGCTTCTATGAAGAACCTGCAAATAGAAAAGCAGCAGGAGCTCACCGACGACGACATCCAGGGCCTGATCCGGACCAACATCAAGCAACTCAAAGACGCGCGCGAACAATTCGCGGCTGGCAACCGGATGGACCTGGCGGAAAAAAACGATGCCGAGATTGCGCTCCTCAGCGCCTATCTGCCGGCGGCCATGGATCCAGCTGAACTCGAGGCTATTGTTGCTGAAAAGGTAGCGGCCATAGGCACAGATCCCAAACTTTTTGGTAAAATTATGGGGGACGTTATGAAAGCAACTGGAGGACGAGCCGACGGCAGTGCGGTCCAGGCCGCAGTCAAAGCCGCGCTCGACGGCGGGGGATAACCTGCCAGAGCCACCGGTACAGCGCGAGACCATGCATCGCCCTGCCACCACCACGCGAACACTCGGCCTACTCGCCGCGCTTCTCTTGTGCGGGGGGATTTTGTTTTTACTGCCCCAGGTGACCCAGGCCGCAGGGGTGAATGCCGGGTTGACCCCCGGGGTGTCGGACGCCTTAGGGCTCGGCACCGAAGACGTGCGCGTAACGGTGGCCAAGATTATCCGGGCGTTTTTGGGCCTCTTGGGTATTGTGGCTGTAGTCATTATTTTGTACGGCGGTTTCTTGTGGATGACCTCGGGCGGCAATGAAGACCAGGTGGATAAGGCCCGCAAGGTGATTACGAACGGAGTGATTGGCCTCGCTATCATCCTTTCGGCCTTCGCCATTGCTCAATTCGCGATTGGCGTGTTGACCGGCGAAGGGTTTGGCAGCGGAGGCCGTGGCGGGCGGTCGGGTGCCGGCGCCGGCGCTGGCAGCGGCGGGATAGGTGGGGCGGGCGGGGCCTTTTCCATTCCGCTGTCCGGTTCGCTCGGCAGCGGTATTGTCCAAAGCCATGTGCCGCGCCGCGGCGAAACCGACGTGCCGCGCAACACGCGCATCATGATCACCTTCCGTGAGCCGATGCAGGTGGCCTCGTTCGTGCGCGGGTATGACGACAACGGCACGCCTGACGACCCGTCGGACGACACGGCACCGGCCACACCGGCGCTCAACACCGATATCATCAAGATTTTTGCCACAACCGCGGGCGAAGCCGCGGCTTTGGGGAGCGACCAGGTGCGGGTGACGTTTACGGCTGACCAGCGGACATTCGTCTTTACCCCGCCGCTTCTGGGATCGCCGGACGCGGACACCTCGTACACCGTCAAAGTGGGCAGCCGGGCCCGGACGGCCGCTGGCGAGGGCGCGTTTGCCGGTGCCTTTTCCGGCGGCTATGCCTGGGACTTCACGGTGGGCGTGTACTCCGATTCCACGCCGCCGCGGGTCCGCAGCATGGTGCCGACCAATGGTTCGGAGCAGCCCCGGAACACTTTGATCCAACTGACGTTTGATGAGCCGATGGACCCGACCACCCTGTCCGGCCTGTTGCCGGATTTTGACAATGTGTCGGTGACGAGCGGCGGTGCAGCCGTGGCCGGGAGCGCGGAACTCTTGAATGAGTACCGCACCTTGGAATTCGTCCCAGCCGAACGCTGCGGCACCAATGCCTGCGGCACCTCGGTCTTCTGCCTGCCGCCGAGCGCCAGCATCACCATGCGTATCCGGGCCGCCTCACTTTCCGATACGCCACCCCTAGCCGATCCGACCCAGGTGCCGGCGGACGGCGCAACGGATATGTCCGGCAATTCCTTGGACGGCAATGGCGACGGCGAAGCTTCTGGGCCTGACACCGACAGTTGGCAGGGGACCTTGCGGACGACCGCGGCCTTGGACACCACAGCGCCGGTGATTGAGCAGGTGACGCCGGACATGAACGCGGGGGGCGTGGCGCCGGATGCCGCGGTCACCGTGCGTTTCAGCAAGCCCATGAGCGTGCGCAGCATCACCACGCAGAGCATGCCACTCACCGCCTACCCGGAACCGGATGAGCCGACCTGCTATGCCTGGAGCACGCGGACGTTGACCGCAGCCGGCGACGAAACCGACGATGCGGCCGATAAGACGGAAGCCGTGATGCGCCACTGCCTGTTCGCGTCGAATACCGCCTATGTGCCGGAGGTGACCTCTGCCGTCGTGGACATCCGCCAGAATTGCTATGCCCCGTCCGGCACCAGCCCGGCCATGGGGCGCTGCAGCGAAGGCGCTGCCTACTGCTGCAACGGCCTGCCGAGCACGGGTCCGTGCACGGTGACGGCCGGCAGCCTGACCCCAAGTCCGTAATATGCAGCGCCGCTTCATTGCCATCTTCTGCATCCTGGCCGGCCTGGGTTTGGCCGTGGCGGCACTCGTCACCGGCCCAGCCACCTGGGCGGCAGGCGTGAATGCCGGGTTGACTCCGGAAGTGGAATCGTCGCTCGGCCTGGGCACCACGGACCCGCGCATTGTGGTGGCCCGCATCATCCGCATTTTCATGGGGCTCCTGGGCATTGTGGCCGTGGCCCTCATTATATACGGCGGCGTGCTATGGATGACCTCTTCCGGAAACGAGGAGCAGGTCGACAAGGCACGCCGGGTGATTATTGGCGCGGTCATCGGTTTGGCCATTATTTTGGCGGCATTTTCCATTGTTAGCTTTGTCTTGAATGCCTTGCAGAAGGCGACGGGAGCCGTGCCGGGGACCGGCGGGGGAGCAAGCGGTGGCGCCACGCTTTCCTGCATTGCCCGGCCGGCGGACGGCTGCCCGGCCGGTTCCTTCCCTGACCCAGAACACCCCAACGAACTGTGTTGTACCCAAACCAATACCTTGGGTGGCGTGTCGGTCGCATCCGAAGCGGTCTTCACGGTGTTGGGTTTTAGCCCGACTGGGGCAGTGCCTATTCGGAACGTGGTGGTTCGCGCCGTGTTGTCGCAGGATGTGGATCCGGGGAGCACAAATGACGTCCTCCAGGTAACCACTACAAACGGCGAACGTGTGGCTGGGACCATAACTACAGCAGGGGCGATTGTGGAGTTCACCCCGGAAGCAGCCTGCCCCGAACCGAATGCCGATCGCCGCTGTTTAGCTGCCAACACCGATTTCCGGGTGACGATTACCGATGCCGTGACCACGCCAGACGGCGAACACCTGGCCTGCGCCCCACAGGATCCGCGTTGCACCGGCGTGTTCCGTACGGGCGAGCTGGTGGATGTTTCAGCGCCGAATGTCGTTGAGATTCTGTCGCCAGACGACGGCCAAGGCCTGGTGCAAGGTGACCAGATGCCTATTCAGGTACGGGCCGCAGATGATGCCGGGATCGGTGCCTTGGACATGCTGGTGGACGGCAACGTGGTGGGCCATGCGGTTTCCAATGGGCCGACCGCGGATTTTACGGCCGTGGCAATGTGGGATTCGTCCCGTGCGGCCTTGGGGGAACATGTGGTGGGAGCAGCGGCTGTTGATTTGGATAGCAATACGGCCCAGGCTTCTCCCGTGACCGTCGTTGTCCGGCCTTTGTCGTGCGGCAACGGGCTCCAGGATGCGGAGGAATCGGGTATTGATTGTGGTGGGTCATGTGGGGCCTGTGGTGGCGGCGCCTGCAGCACGAACAGTGCCTGCGCCTCGGGCGTATGCCGGGCCGGCCTGTGCGCCGATTCGCCTCGCATTGACCGCGTGTCTCCGGAAGACGGCGGCCCTGGTACGTTGGTAACACTCTCGGGCGTTGGTTTTGGCGATCGTCCGGGACAGGTCGTCTTTTTGGGTGAGCCGGCGGAGGGAGATGAGGTCAAGGCGGAATTGTGCGCAGCCACGGCCTGGAGCGAGCGGGAAATCACGGTGACGTTGCCGGCCGGTGCGCATTCCGGTGCAGTGCGGGTGACGACTGCCGCTGGGGAAGCGGATGCCACGAATGATGCCCGCGGCCCTGCGTTGTCAGATTTCGTAGTGAATGACCGCGTTCGGCCAGGCATCTGCACGCTCCAGCCGGCGCAGGGCAAGTCGGGCGACGGAGTGACCGTGGGTGGCCTGGGCTTTGGTGCCGACCAAGATGCCGCTTCCCGCCTGTTCTTTACCTTAGATGGCCGCGACATTTCCGCTGGCACCCACGCGGCGGAGGCTTGGGATGAAACGCGCATCCAGACCACGGTCCCGCTCTTTACCGTGGCCGAGGCCGTGCGGGGCAGCGTGCGGGTCCGGGTTGGCGGCCTGGATTCCAATATGCGGACCTTCCGTTTGGATCCGCCCGAAGCTGGCACACGTCCGGAAATCACGGCTCTGACCCCGGCGAACGGCCCAGTGGATGAATATGTGACTCTGACCGGCCGCAATTTTGGTAGCCGTATGGGCACGGTCCGATTTTCCCTGCCCGATGGCACGGTGGCCGATGCGTCAGTCGATTTCCCATCTGCCTGCACCAACGCAACCTGGTCGGACGCGACCGTGACCGTAAAGGTGCCTGGCTTTTACCGCGGCACGCGGGGCCGAACACCGCTCTCCCTAGGTGCGCACAGCGTGGTTTTGCGCCGGAGCGACGGGGCTGAATCCGCGCCCGCGTCGTTTACCGTCACCGATGATCCGCTCCGGCCCGGGTTGTGCGCGATTGAACCAGATAATGGCCCAGCGGGAACCGTCGTCCGTATTTCTGGAGAGCGGTTTGGCACGGCGGCTGGCACGGTTACCTTTACTCCGGCCGTGGCTGCCACAAATGTTGGCCGCTGGACGGACCGCGATATTTCCCAAGTCCAAGTTCCTGACGCGGCGCAAACCGGGCCAGTCACCGTGACTGCGGCGGACCAGGTGTCCAACGGCCTGCCGTTTACGGTCGGTCGCTGTACCGACAACGCCAGCTGCACGGCCGGCCGGAGCTGCTGCGGAGATGGCATTTGCCGGGAGTCGTGTGGCGGGGCAGGCGGCAGCGCGCCGCGGGCCGGGGCCTTCATGTGGCGCTTTTCGACCGGGCTGGTGTCGTCCTTGCCGCATGTGGTGGAGCAGGCTTCCTGTACGACCGAAACCCAAAGCCCCACCCCGTACCGCGACACGCGCGATGCCTGCGTCAACGCCTTGGTCTCCTTGCGTTTTTCCGAAGAAATGGATCCGAGCAGTGCCACTGCCTTCCGCTTGCGGTCGTGCGGCACCAGCGAATCGTATGACCCCACGGCCTGTGGCGACACCACGGTTTCCGGCCGGTCAGCGGTGATCCGCTCCGCAGCCTTGGCCGGCACCACGCCGCGGTACGAAAGCCAGCTGACCTTTACTCCAGCCGCAGCTCTGGCTGCCGGCACCTGGTATGAAGGACTGGTGGCAGGTACGGCGCGGAGCTCGGGCGGTATGCTGTTGGACGGCGATGGCGACGGTGCACCGGGCGGCGATTACGTGTTTGCCTTCCGGACCCGGACTGCTGCCGATCCTTGTGGAGTTGACCATGTGATTGTTACCCCAGGCCAATTCACTGCCACAAACAGCCGTGAGCAGGTGGAGTATGCGGGCGGCGCCACGGCCGGCAACTGCAACCTATTGCAGTGCAGCGCCTTTGATTGGGATTGGTCGGCTACCTTGGTAGGTGGCGGCGATGCCACAGGGGTGGTGGCGTTGGACGATGCCACGGGCGGAGACGCGCCCCCGAATTCCTGCGCGTACACGGCCACGGCCTTGAACGAAACCGACCCCGACCACCCGGTGGAAATCCGGGCCGCCATTCCGTCGGCCGGTGTGTCCGGAACCGGGCTCCTTTCTATCCATTACGTTGAGCCGCGGGTTATGCGCACCCAGCCGGGCTGTGCCTCGGCCTGCGTGAACGCCGCTATTGGCGCTGATTTCAACATTGCGCTTGATCCGGCTTCGCTTACTGCGAGCACGGTCCAGCTGTTTACCTGCCG
>CAZQBA010000002.1:22027-32092 GCA_964591635.1 uncultured Gammaproteobacteria bacterium
GACGTGGTGCATTACACGGTCACGGCTTATGGTTCCGGGGACGATTGCAGCACCGACGGTCAGTCTCTAGCAGCCACGTCCTATCGCTGGAATTGGGAAGTGGCCAATAGCGACCAAAGCCTGCCAGTAGCCGTGGCCACCGTGGATTTTTCAGAAACGGGTGGCAAAGACGTGCTGCCTCTGGCCGAAGGGCAGTTCTGTTCCAATGCGTGTCTGCTCACCGGAAGCGCGGCCAATGCCTCGGTCTGCGGCAACGGCACCATGGAACGGGGAGAAGATTGTGATGATCGTAATACCGCAAGCTCAGACGGCTGCTCCAACCGATGTCTGCATGAAGGCTCCCTGGGCGGTGCAGTTTGCGGCAACCGCCTGCCGGAAACGGGTGAGGACTGCGATGATGGCAACACCACAAACGGCGACGGCTGCTCCAACCGTTGCCTGCACGAAGGTTCAGCCGCGGGCGGTGCGGTCTGCGGGAACCGGGATATCGGGGACGGCGAAGACTGTGATGATGGCAACACAACCAGCGGCGATGGTTGTACGTCCTCCTGCCTGCACGAAGGGTCGCGGCCAGGCCCGCTGTCGGTCTGCGGCAACGGCACGCGCGAGTCGGGCGAAGCCTGCGACGATGGCAATGCGGCAAACGGCGACGGCTGCTCCAACCGCTGCCTGTTGGAAGGCAACGATGTGGCTTGCGATGCCGTAACGAGCGACCGCTGCTGCGGTAACGCGGTGGCGGAGCGGCCGGTGGGCGAGTCGTGCGACGATGGTAATACCGTGAATGGCGATGGGTGTTCGGCCCGCTGCCTCTTGGAAGGGTCCAATGCGCGCTATGGCTTGTCGCGGGCCACGGCGTCCTATTGTGGTGACACGGTGCCAGGCCGGGGGGAACAGTGCGAATTCCCGCCGCCAGCCGGGGACGGCCGGCCAGACCCGGACGCCTTTGTGCGCGCCGCTGCCGGCGGGGAAGCGGTGGTCCGTGCGGCCGTCACCACCCAGGCCGGTGACACGGTGACGGGCGAGGCCCGTTTCTCGGCTGCCTGTTCCTGCCAGGCCGACAGCGATTGCGCAGCCTTGGTGCCGGGTGGCAGTCCCACTGCCTTTGGGTGCGGGGCCGGACGCTGCTGCGCGCCGCGGCCGACCGTGGAAGCCGAATTTTTGCCTGAAGACGGGGCCACCGACGTCTGCCGCAACGCCGCCATCCGCGTCCGGTTCTCCACCCTTATGGACCGCGAGAGCCTGGCGGAAAACATCGTCTTGGCCGCCCAACAGACCGCGCCCTGTGGTCCCGGTTCTGAGACCGGCTTTGATAATTTCTGCCTGGTGGAACCGCGGGCCGTGCCGGCCGTGAGCCAGGAACGGTTGCCGACCGGTGCCTTGGTGACTGCTGTGGAATTGCGTTTGGCCCGGCCGCTCAACGAAAACACCAGCTACCGGGTGATCATCCGCGGCGACAACGATTTGAACGATGCCCAAAGCGAGGGCGTGCGCTCGGCCAGCGGCGTGGCCTTGGCCAATGACGTGAGTTGGCTCTTTACCACCGGCCCGAGCATTTGCACGCTCAACTCCGTTCGCATTCGGCCGGCCAGCTACCTCTTTACGACTGCGGAAAACAATCCGGCCGACGACGCGCCCGGGCCTGCCTATGACTCGGTGAACGATAACGACAAGGTCTACCTGGCGGAAGCGTTGAGTTCCCGGGGCGGCCGCGGGGAAGAAACGATCGTACCGACCGATGCCTACACCTGGGCCTGGCGCTGGACATCGAATGATGGCAAAGCGGACGGCAGTGTACCACCCAAGTCTATTGCCTATCCCGAAGGGAACACCGCAGAAACCGTGATTCGCACCGTGCCCTCTCCGGAAAATGGCCAAGCAACGATTACGGCCACGGCCACCGTGACCGTGAACGCGTTGGGCGAAGCCTGTGACGGATCGGCATCCATTGCTGAACAGGAACGGGTCTGCGGGCAAGGTATGCGCTGTGCGGCGCCGGGCACCCCGGCGGCCGGCCACTGCTATGGTGAAACCAAGAGCGGTTCGGCTCGAGCCGCGGTCATGCTCTGTGAAAACCCGTGGCCGGCCCGCGCTGCGGACGGCTCCTGGAGCCCGTACACGAGCGAGGCCTTCAGCTTCTCTATGTATTACTGCCGTGACCGCGGCCGGGCGCACGTGACAGACGATGATTTGCCGGCCCTGCCGGAAAGCGGCCAAGCCCTGCAGCGCTCCGTGGCCGTGCCCTTGCTGTTGTCCGACCTGCTCTTCCCGGTGGCCTGCGGCTCCACGGATGCATCGTGCCAATCTGGCGACGCCATTGGCGTCCGTATTCTGGCCAACCCGAGCCATGTCAAACCCAGCCGCTGGTACACGAACCAACGCTTCGGCGGCCAGCCGGTGGCGACGAATGTTGACGGCTACGATGCTATCCAAGACGGCCGTTCGGTCTACGTGAATGCCGCGGCTCAAGCTCCGGATGGCCGGCTCTACACCAACATTTACTTGATTTCTTATAACGAAGGGGCGAACGAAACGACTCAGGAGATTACCCGCCAGCTGCTCGCGAACACGCAATTCAATAGTAACTTGGTGGAACAGAACACCCGGGTCTGTTCGGTCCATACCTGCAGCCAAAACACGAACCGGGTTTGTGTCGTAGACGCCGATTGTGGCAGGACGGACACCCAGGAGGACGATGGGGTGTGTGGCGGAAAAACGTGCACCGCCGACAACGAATGCGGGTTCGGCGGCAGTTGCCAGGCACCCAAAGACAAGCTGGCCCGCGACGTGAAGCGTTACCAGGACATGGCTGAGTTGAGCTTGTCGTTGGAGGGCTACTACGCCTTGCACCGGACGTGTGTGGGGGCGCCGACCGAATCCTGCTTTGACGATGCCTACTGCCAAACCCGCGGCTTCGGCGACCGTTGTGTGGGCACCTATCCCACGCTCGCCGCCGGCAGCTTCATCCGCGGCATGAGCACGAGCAAGTGGCCGTCCTGGCAGGGCGGGCTCGGCAATGCCTTGAGCGTGGCCCTGCCGCAGGATCCGCTCAATCATTTTGCTGCCGGGCGCGATGCCGGCGCGGCCTGTTCAGAAGCCGACGGGTACGACACGAACACCTGCTGGAACGAGGGGGCGCGTACCTACCAGTGCCCGGCCGATTCCCATGTCTATGTCTACCGCAAAGCCGGCCGCGGCTACGAGCTCGGGACCGAATTTGAATTCCGTTTCTGCTCCGGCGCGCCAACCCAGATGTGCAGCCGCGATACCGATTGCGGTACCGGTTCCTGCCTGGTCTCCAACTGGGCAACCATCCTGGCACCGACGAGCCATGAAGCCCAGGGTATTGTGAACACCTTCCGCTACGACCATATCTGTACGGCTACCTCAGGCGACACGCCGGGCACCGTGCTTTCGGCCGCAGCCGGCAGTTGTGGTGACGGCGCAGTGGGCCCAGGCGAGGAATGCGAAGTAGGCGATACGGAATTGGAGCGCTGTGACGCTGGCGGCGTGCCAGGCATCCGCCGTTGGACCTGCTCGAACAGCTGCACGATTGATCGGCCGGCCTGCGTGCCGGGGCGGTGCGGCGACGGCATTATCCAGCCGCCCGAAACGTGCGATGACGCCAGCTTGAACGGTACCTACGGCCGCTGCAGTATCACCTGTTCCAATTTGTCGGGCCATTGCGGTGATGGCAGCGTGCAAACCGGCGAAGCCTGCGACTTTGGCGGCCGCTGTTCCGCCTCCGGCGCGGCCTGTGCAAACGATGCCGAGTGCCCTGCCACCGAACAATGCTTGGGCTCCACCCGCTATGCCTTGGGTGCGGCCCAAAGCTGTGCTGCCGATTGCCGTCGCCCCGGCCCGCACTGCGGTGACCGGATCGTGGATGCGGCCTATGGCGAAGAATGCGAAGTCGGCCAGAGCCAAACCTTGGCCTGCATTACGCTCATCGGGTCGCGCGACCTTACGAAGACGCGGACCTGCTCGCCAAGCTGCCGCTGGAACGATTTTAGTGCCTGTTCCATTGGCACGAGCTGCGGAGACGGCGTGGTCCAATCGCCCACTGAATCCTGCGACGACGGAAACCGGATTGATACCGACAGCTGCACCAACGCCTGCCAACCGAATGTCTGCGGGGACGGAAAGGTCTGGCGGGCCCGGGAGGAATGCGATCTGGGCCGCTCCAATGTGGATGCCAGCGACGCCGCGGCAATTTCCCGCGTCCGGGCCAGCTGCCCGTATGGCAGCTCCTGCAACTTTTGCACCTCGGCCTGCCGCAACTTGAACGTGACCGGCGGGACCTGCGGCGACGGCACTATCAGCCGGCCGTATGAGGTGTGTGAGGCGGGTGATTTGCGGTATGTGACCGGACTCACCGACGTCACCCGACCGATCAGCCAGTGCGCCGCCGATTGCCGGAGCGCGTGCCCGCCCACCACGGTCGCCACCACCTTGGAATTCCAACCGCGCCAGCCCGCCGGACGCATCAGCGCCGCGGCCGTGGATGAAGTCACGCTCACGAGCGGCGCACCGACCTACGACATCATCCTGCCGGCCTGCCGCCCAGGCACGCAACAGAGCGTGGTGGCCGACATCGGCTTTAGCCGGGCCGTGCGCATGGAATCCACGGCCGTGCTCTTCCTGGTGGAACTGTCAGGAAGCATGAACGTGCGGTCATCTACCTTTGCCGGGGCGCGCCTCGATCATTTTAAGAACGACATCGCTGGTGATGATGGGGCCGTAGACACCATCATGGACGGCTTCACGGGCTTTACCGACCAGCTGCAATACGGGATCCTCACCTACCGTGGCGGTGGGACCGGTCCAGTCGTTCTGCAGTCCACCAACGATTACTTGGCCGGTGGTGGCGATTTCCGCCCAGCGTCCGATCCGACAACGGCTTCAGCGGTGAAAGGCGCCATGCGGACCTTTGAAGCGGCCGGCGGCCGGCCAGCTCGGACTGCGGCCGAGCGGGCCCGGGCCATGCTGAATAGCGTGGAGGCCGACCGGAAGGTCCTAGTGTTCGTGAGCACGGGCGGCTTTGCTACGGGTGCTTGGGTGGGAGGCGAATCAGGCGACGATGAGAATCCGGCAGCCGTGCTCAATGCCATGCGCAATGACGACGGAGTGGCGATCTATACAGTGACCTACGACACGAGCGTCCCGTCGGTCGCCCAAGTGAATGCTTGGGCCGGGGTGTGCACGGCGAGCGGCTGCAGCTTGGGGACGGATTACACCTACCAGGAATCCAATGGTTCGGCCGGACCGCTCTTCACGCGCATGGCTAACCACCTCACGGGCGTCGTCCCGGTCGGCCCCATCACGCTCATGATCGGTAACCCAGCCACGGCCGTGGCAGTGCCTGTATTTACTGGAGGCAGTATGCGGCTCAATGATGTCTTAAACGGGATCACCTGCACGGGCGTACCGCAGAATTTCCCAATCACCGCCCAATTTGTCGGCGACGGCCAACTCCGGCTCTCGAGTGGCCGCTTGAACGCCTGCCCGGTATCTCCCGGCGGTTAGCCTATGTCCAAACGAATTCTCATTATTCTCATCGTCTGCCTCATCCTCGGTGTTCTTGGTATACTAGGGGCGTTCGCTGCCGTGCGCTGGTTCCAGACCCGTGCCTCAGCGACTGCTCCGGGTATTGCTCCATCATCTCTCGACGCACCGGCCACCGACCCGTTCGCAGCAGTCTTGTCAGCCTGTGCCCAAGCTGAGGCACCGGAGGAATGCGCGGACGGCGCCCGCTTCCAGGAAGCGCTCCGTTCGGGCAATACTACACATTGCGCCGATGTGCGTGATCAGGTGCACCGCAATACCTGCTACGAAATTGTGGCCTTGGGAGCGGGGGATAGCGCCATGTGCGAGGGGATAGACGTCCCCGATGCTCGGGCGTCCTGCGCGAATCGGGCATCGGCCCGTTCAGCCGTGCTGCGGGGTGATGCCGCAGTCTGTGCCCAGATCCCGGCAGCCGAGCAACTGGATTGCTTTGAGCGAACGTTTGCCGCCCTACCCTCGCCAGAGGCCTGTGGCCGGTATAGTGATGATGTGGCTGTGGCGTGTGAAGAGTTTTTCCAGCTGCAACGGGCAGCCGACGCCCGTGACCGGGCCGCGTGCTTAGCAGGAGCTGGGCGGTTCCAGCCGCTCTGCGACATCTACATCCCCGTTCTGCCTGCCTTCTTGCCGGACGGCGATGACGATGCCGACGGACTCACCAATGCCGAAGAAGAGCGCTACGGATCCAACCCGTTCCTGGCTGATTCTGATGGTGATGGCTATACCGATGCCGATGAAGTAAAAAATGGCTATAACCCGGCTGGTCCCGGGCCGCTCAATCGCTCATGACACCATATGTTTGAAAACGCACCCAACAATCTGCCGGTCGAGGACATTTTGGACACGGTGGAGCCAACGCCTGCGCCCCCGGCCGCCGCCGCACCGCCGCCACGGGCCGTGACCCCGCCCTCGCCGCGCCCATCTCCGGGTCCGGCCATGGCCGATGTCCAGCCGTCTTCTGGCGGCGTGCCCCAGCGTCCGGCAGCTTTGCGTCCGGTGGGTCAGCCCGGCCCGGCCGCACCCGAATCGTTGGCCGCCCTGGAAGAACCGCGAGCCGGATTCCAGCGCGTACTGCTTTTTGGTGGCATCGGTTTGGCCGTACTTGTGATTTTGGGTGGCGTGGTCTGGCTCACCTTGCGCCGGGTGAATGGCCCGGTCACCACCAACACCAACGCACCGCGTCCAGCCAATACCAACGGAAATAGCAACGCCAATGCCAACCTGAACACGAATGTGCCGGTCAACGCGAATACGAACGTGAATACTGGATTGAACACGAATGTGAACGCGGTCGTACCGCCGGCTAATGTGCCGCTGCCTCCAATGAACGTAAATAGCAATGCCAATCTGAATGCCAACACCAACGCCCCGGTGCCGGCCGCAGATACCGATGGTGATGGCCTGCGCGATACCGAGGAACGGACGCTCGGCACCAATCCCAGCCAGTCGGACACCGATGCCGATGAGTTGTCGGATTGGGACGAAGTGCGTGTCTACCGCACCGATCCTTTGAATGCCGATACGGATGGCGACACCTACACCGATGGAGCCGAGGTGCGCAATAACTACAGCCCGACTGGCCCCGGCCGGTTGCTCCCGCCCACGCCGAGCAATTCCAATACCAATTCTACCCCGTAACCATGGCCCAACCGGTTGTCCAACTCCCGCCTGTCCCAGCCGACGAACGTGTCGTCACCATGCCTGCCCGGTATCGGGGGGCGGCCTTGTCGGCCCTGCCGCCGCAGCCCGCGGCCAATGCTGGAGCGCCAACTGGGCCATCCGGCGAGCGGAAATTTCCGGTAGTTCCGGTGATCATTGCGGCTGGTGCCGTGCTGTTAGCGGCGATTGCCGGCGGTGCCTGGTGGATGCTCTCGGCCCCGGCCCAACCGGCGGCGAACGCCCCGGTGGTTGCCAACACCAACACCAACCGGCCGGCGAACCGCAATGCTAACGCAAATGCGAATACGAACGCGAACGTCAACGCGAATACCAATCGCAACACGAACACCAACGCAAACACCAACAGCGCCAGCCTGTTCCCTGAACCAGAACCGACCACGGAAACGCCACCCCCGGTGATTGCGCCGCCGCCGTCGCCCGTCGTCCGTAACGCGCCGGACAGTGATGCTGACGGTCTTACTGACGCCGAAGAGCGCGACATTTACCTGAGCGATGCGGCCAAGCCCGACTCTGATGGTGATGGGTACTTGGATGGCGCTGAAGTGTTTAGCCTCTACAGCCCAACCGCTCAACAGCAAACACTCCTGGCCGGTGGTCGGGTGCGGGTCATGAACGAACAGCGCCATGGTGTGGAAACGCTGGCACCGGCAGGCTGGGTCCGCCAAGTGGTGGATGCTGAAACCGGGGCTGTAGCCTGGGTTTCCGCGAGCGGCGACTTCGTCCAAATCTTCACCGAAGAAAATCCCACGAACCTCACGCCCGAAGCGTGGTACCTGGCTCGTTCTCCGGGCGTGTCGCGTACCCTTCTTGTCCAAGTAGCTACCGCCTCTGGCCTCAAAGGCGTTAAAAGCCCGGATGGCTTGAATGCCTACATTGCGTTGCCAGACGGCCGTATGCTGGTGGCCACCTATAATGTGGGCACCCGCACCGAAGCCTTGTACCGCCGGACGTTTGAGATGATGATGAATGCGCTCAAGGCTCCGGTGGCTGCTGCGGGAAGCGCCTCCAGCACGCCGCGCTAACCTATGGCAGCGGCCGTAGAGGTGACGCGTCAGGTCCCGGGCGGGCCGTCAGATACGGTGATCCGCGGCACGGCGCGCCTGGTTTTTGCCCAGCTCAAACGCCCCCGGGCAACGCTTGCGGTGACCTTCGTGTCTGACGCCACCATGCGGTCTTTGAACCGTCGGACCCGCGGCAAAGACAAAACCACGGACGTCTTAGCCTTCCCAGCCGAAGAAAAGGGCACGCCGGCCTTTCCGTCCACATCCGGTGAACCCGCTGGTTTCTTGGGTGACGTGGTCATTTCGCTCCCGGAAGCGCGCCGCCAAGCCAAGGAACGCGCCTTGCCCGAGACGTATGTGGTGTGTGAACTCCTGATCCACGGTATCCTCCACTGCGCCGGCTACGACCACGTCAAAGCCGCGGATGCCAAAAAAATGTTTTCCCTCCAGAACCGATTGCTTACCAAAGCCCACGCCGCTTATGTCGCCTAAACGCCTTGTTCACAGCTTCTGGTACGCCTGGCGGGGGATTGTCCATGTGGCCAAAACCGAGCAGAGTTTCCAGGTCCAACTGGTGGCCGCCGCGGCCGTGATTGGGGCCGCCATCTTCTTCCAAATCCGTATGGTGGAATGGCTGGTGGTGGTGCTTGTGACCACCTCTTTGCTCGTGCTAGAATTGCTCAACAGCACGGTGGAACGCATGGTGGACTTGTTCAAGCCGCGCCTCCACGACCAGGTGGAAGTCATCAAGGACAGCATGGCCGGAGCCGTGTTCCTGGCCGCCTGCGGGGCGTTCGCCATCGGGTGCATGATTTTTGCCCCGTATGTGTGGAAAATGATGAACGGGATTTGAGGGTATGGCCGAAGAGTGCATTACAGGGCTGGATATAGGCTCAACCGCGGTACGGATTGCCGTGGGGCAGCGGGTGTCTGGGGACAAGCACGGTCTCCAGATTATTGGCGCTGCCGAGGTGCCGTCCGAAGGCATGAGCAAAGGTGTCGTGACCTCCATTGAGGACGCGGTGTCTTCGGTCTCCGCCTGTTTGGAACGGGCCGAGCGGATGGTCGGGTTTGAAATTGAGCGGGTCTGGGTGGGGATTTCCGGCAGCCACGTGCTGTCGCAGACATCCAAAGGCGTGGTTGGTGTGTCCCGGCCAGATGGGGAGATCCGTGAAGAAGACGTGGAACGGGCCATTGAAGCGGCTCGGACCGTGGCTACCCCAGCCAACTACGAGATTTTGCACGTCATTCCTAAGAGTTTTACGGTGGACGGCCAAACCGGCATCAAAGACCCGGTTGGGATGAGCGGTATTCGGGTGGAAGTCGACGCCGAAATCATCCAGGGGCTCACGGCCCAAATCAAAAATATTACGAAGTGCGTTTATCGCACGGGCCTGGAAATTGACGATTTGGTGCTGTCGGTCCTGGCCAATGCCGAAGCCGTGCTCACGGCCCGACAAAAGGAGCTGGGCGTGGCCGTGGTCAACATCGGTGGCTCTACCACCAGCGTCATTGTCTTTGAAGAAGGCGACGTCTTGCACACCATTGTGCTGCCCATCGGTTCCGAACACATCACCTCAGACATTGCCATTGGGCTGCGCACCTCTATTGATCTGGCCGAAGCCCTCAAGGTTCGCTATGGCACGGCGTCACCCAAAGATATCGGTCGGCGGGATGACATGGTGAATCTTAGTGAGTTTGGCATGACCCAAGATGAGGCCGTGTCCCGCAAGTATGTGGCCGAAATCATTGAAGCACGGGCCGAAGAGATTTTTGAAAAGATTGACAAGGAGTTGAAACGCGTGGGCCGGAGCGGGTTGTTGCC
>CAZQBA010000002.1:32192-47127 GCA_964591635.1 uncultured Gammaproteobacteria bacterium
GGTGCCGTTACCAAGTCCATGAAGAAGTGGTTTGGCCACTTGTTGCCATGAGCTTGACGCCAAAGGTGCAACGTCCGTACAGTACTCCTGAAGAACGGCCTGTACTCTTTTTGTGCACAAGGTGAACACGATTCGTGTTCAATGCGCCATCCCCGTGCTATGGGTGAAGTCAAACCAGACATTCAAACATTTGCCAAGATAAAGGTGGTTGGCGTTGGTGGTTCCGGCGGCAGTGCCGTGAACCGCATGATCCTTTCTAAAATCAAAGGAGTCGAATTTGTTGCAGTCAATACGGACGTCCAGGCCCTCCATTACAACCATGCGCCCGTGAAGCTCCATGTGGGCAAAACTGTGACCCGGGGCTTGGGCGCGGGCATGGATCCGGATTTGGGGCGCAAGGCGGCCGAAGAAAGCCAGAACGAAATCCGCGAGCTGCTGAAGGGCGCGGACATGGTGTTCATCACCTGCGGCTTGGGCGGGGGAACCGGTTCCGGCTGCTCGCCGTATGTGGCCGAAATCGCCCGCGACCTGGGTGCGCTCACGGTTGCTGTGGTTACCAAGCCATTTGCTTTTGAAGGAGCGCAGCGCAAGGAAATCGCCGAGCAAGCCCACGCCGAATTGGCCGAGCGGGTCGACGCCATTATCACTATCCCCAACGACCGGGTCTTGCAGATCATCGACAAAAAGACCTCGCTTCTCGACGCCTTCCAAATTGTGGACGACGTGTTGCGCCAGGGCGTGCAGGGTATTTCGGAAGTGATCAGTGTGCCGGGGGTTATTAACGTCGACTTTGCCGACGTCAAAGCCATTATGTCGGGCCAAGGCACCGCGCTCATGGGTATCGGCATTGGCAGTGGGGAGAATCGGGCTATTGATGCGGCCAAGGCGGCCGTGGCCTCGCCGCTCTTGGAAGTTTCTATTGAAGGCGCCCACGGCATCCTCTTTACAGTCTGCGGTGGTCCTTCTTTGAGCATGCATGAAGTCCAGGAGGCATCAAAGATCATCACGGGTACGGCCGATCCGTCAGCCAAGGTGATCTTCGGTGCGGTCATAGACGAAACCATGAAGGATGATGTGCGCATCACTGTTATCGCGGCTGGTTTTGAAGAAAAGGTGCGGGCCTCTGGCGTTGAACACAAACATGGTGTGGCCTCTGGCATGTACATGCCCACCTCCTTTATGCGGGCCCGCGACTTGGCACCGGAACGTCCAGTCATGCATGCCCAACCGGCACCGGTTTCACTCCGCTCCGCCCCGCCTGCTCCGCCACAGCCCGCGCCTGTCCAGGCTGCGCCTCCAGCCAAGCACCTCAAAGAAGACCAGGGCGACGACCAAGCTCCGGTCCAGCGCCCCTTCCAATCCAAACCCATCCCCGAAGAGCGCACCATGTTTACCGGCAACCAACCCGCCGGCAACGATGAAGAGGACCTGGAAATTCCCGCGTTTATTAGAAAGAAGATGATGTAAGCGGTTATCGGCACGTAGGGGCGGGTTTTCCCCGCCCTTTTTATGTTCCGGCTACATGGCGTCGTAACCGGGGTGTTACCGGTAGGGGTAATTCATGAATTACCCCTACGACCGGCGTCCGTATCGGGGCGGGGGAAACCCGCCCCTACACCTTTCAAAATCATCCTTTTCTGCTACACTATCGGCACCTGTATGCGCTGCCCGGCCTGTAATTTCCTGGATACGAAGGTGGTGGATTCGCGCCTGTCGCCGGACGCTATGAGTATTCGGAGGCGGCGGGAGTGTGAGAAGTGCGAGCACCGGTTTTCCACCTTGGAGAGCTTGGAAATTCTGGACTTGACCGTGGTGAAGCGCGATGGCAGCCGCCAGCCGTACCGGCGGGACAAGGTGGAAGCAGGTCTCCGGCATTCACTAGAAAAACGTCCCATCACGGCCGACGATTTTCGCCGGTTAGTGACGCTGATCGAACGCGACCTGGCCAAGCTCAAGGAAGACGAGCTCACCAGCCGCGACATTGGCGAAGTGGTGATGAACCGGTTGCAGCAGTTTGATAAAGTGGCCTACATCCGGTTCGCGTCGGTCTACCGTTCGTTTGAAGACGTCCAAACCTTTGAGCGGGAACTCCGCAGCCTGTTGTCGCCCAAGCGGCGGCTCGGCCACGGGGCCCGTGCTAAAAAGAAACGCCGTTCCTAACTATGCGCGTCCACGCCGACGACGACATCCGTTCTTTGCTGGAGGAAACCCTCCAGACCGCCAAGGCCGCCAAGCGGGCCGCCGAAGACAACCGGCTCATGCTTGTGTCCATGCAGATCATGGATTGGGTGAAGGGCGCCATCTTCCTGGTGCTTGCCGTCGGTGTGATCTATTTGGGATGGCGGGCCTATGGCAGCGTCAAACGCATGACGGCAGAGTTTAACGCCCAGGCCGCACTCCAAGACGCTGCACCGCTTTTTCTGGGCACGGATTCACCTGCCGAATAAATTGTTCCTATGAAACGCACTAAAATCGTCTGCACCATCGGCCCGAGTTCCAAATCCCCGCGCATCCTGGACCAGCTTATTGCCTCCGGCATGAACGTGGCCCGGCTCAACTTCAGCCATGGCAGCGCCGCCGACCACACCCGCATCGTCAACGCCATCCGGCGGGCATCCAAAAAACGCAAGACGCCGGTGGCCCTGCTCCAGGACCTGCAGGGGCCAAAGATCCGCGTCGGCGATCTGCCGAAAGACGGGATCGTGCTGAAGGCCGGGGAGGACGTGGTGTTCAGTGCCACGAACGGCAAAGGCAAGATTCCGGTCCAATACGCACGCTTGGCCAAAGATGTGGAAGTCGGTCATCGCATTTTGCTTGATGATGGCCTTTTGGAGGTGAAGGTGGAGCGTATTACGGGTCGCGATGTGCATTGCCGGGTGGTGACGGGCGGGCGGCTGACGAGCCACAAGGGCATGAATTTTCCGCAAAGCCGTTTGTCTGTGCCGGGGCTCACGGCAAAAGACAAGGTGGATGTGGCCTTGGGTGTGAAGTTGGGCGTGGATTACATTGCGCTTTCTTTTGTGCGGACGGCTCAGGACATTGCTACGCTCCGGGCGGTGATTGCTGCCGAAGAACGTAAGCAGAAGAAGCATGGCGCAACGCCCATCATGATCATTTCGAAAATTGAGAAACACGAAGCACTCACCAATTTCCCGGCCATCTTGGAGGCTACTGACGCGGTGATGGTGGCCCGCGGCGACCTGGGCGTGGAAACGCCAGCCGAAGACGTGCCGCTTCATCAAAAGAAGATCATCGCTTTGGCCTTGGAAGCGGGCAAGCCCGTCATCGTCGCCACCCAAATGTTGGATTCCATGATCCGCAACCCACGCCCCACCCGGGCCGAAGTCTCCGACGTGGCCAACGCCATCATTGATCACACCGACGCAGTGATGCTTTCCGGCGAAACTGCGAGCGGTGCCTACCCCGTGGAAGCCGTAAAAATTATGGCGAAGACCGCAGAAGAAACCGAGCGCTCGTTTTATGACGACCTGCGCATCCCCGTGGAGGACGTAAAGCCGGCCGAACCGCGCATGGCCTTTAGCCAGAGCGCTGCAGTCCTCGCCCGCATCACCCCGGCCGACGCCATTCTTTCCGTTTCCGTTTCCGGCCGCATGGGTCGGCGGCTTTCCCGCTTCCGCCCAGAGATTCCGCTCTTGGTGGGCACCTTTGATCCGCGCGTGGAACGCCAGTTGGCACTCTCCTGGGGCGTGGTGCCCGTGCTTTTGAAGATGACGCGTGACCCGAACGTGGCTAAAAAACAGCTTCTGAAAGAAGCCGGCAAACGGAAGCTCCTCAAACGGGGCAGCGACTTTTTGTGCGTGATGGGTTCGGTGGAACGGGACCGCAAGGGGCCCAAACGCATTTCATTGGAATTATTCCGGGGATAGTTTTACCTCAAACAGGCATCTAGACAGGCGGGCGGCTGCCTGCTACAGTGCCGGCACATTTTTGGGCCGGTGGTGTAGCCCGGTTAACACGTCTCCCTGTCACGGAGAAGATCGAGGGTTCGAATCCCTTCCGGCCCGCCAGAGAAAGCGCTCGTCCTTGCGACGGGCGTTTTCTCTTTGCTGGAAATAAAAAAAGACGCGTCCGGTGACGCATCTCGCGGGCGGCGGGGCTATGCCCGGCCGGTGAGCTTCAGCCAGTTGTCTCCCTGCTTGGGCTTCAGGCGTTCGGAGCCCGCGGCGCAGAGCGGGCAGTCGGCCGGCTCCCAGGTGTCGATGTCGTAGTGGACCACATGCACGATGGGGTCGCCCTCGATCTCGTACGTGTTCGAGCGGTGGACGAGTACGCCGGCGACTGGTGCGAAGCGGACGGGGATCCGATTACCCTCCCGAATACCTTGCCGCACGGCGACGAGCGTGGCTGTCGTGGTGATGAGCTCTTCGATCTGGAGGACGAGCTCGTGCGCTTCGACCGTCTTGCGGGCCCAGATCTGACGCTTGTGTTCGCCTTCGTCCCGCTTTTCTGCGAACTCGGTGCGGGCATTGATGAGCCGCGCGAAGTCACGGGAGCAGCCAGCGCCGGCATGGTCGGAGCCGATGACGAAGTACGGGCAGACCTCGGTGGGATCCAGGATCAGCCGGTCCTGTATCCGCAACAGCAGCTGGCGCGCCCAGATGTCGGCCAGGTTCGGGTACTGCAACATGCCGAGCATGTCCACGAAGCCGTTCGTGCATTTGCCCTTGGTGGTTACGGCGTGCGGCCGCTTGAGGTCACCATCGTGCCTCCAGAACGCGTCGCAGACCTGAAGGCTCTTCGTCAGCTCTTCCTCACTCATGAGGCGGTCGCCGATGTGCCTGGGCTGGACTTGGCGCCACCCTTCCAAGCTCTTCAACAGTAAAAGATCTTGTTTCGTGACCTGCATCGTTCCTCCTTCGTCCGGCCATGGGGCCGAAGCGGCGTATGTGTATCACGGCGGGGAAGTGCTGTAAATGGTGGGGGAAATGCATGGTGTGGTACAATAGACCTCCTATGCGTACCCATCCCTTCAAGCATTTTTTCACTCGGACGGCCACGGTTGGCGTGGTCATAGCCGCGGCGGTCACTGCAACCCCGGCGTTTGCCATGGGTTGGTACATGCAAAATTCAGGTACGAGCGGTTTTTTTAAAGGAATGGACTTTTATACGAGTGATCGGGGAATTGCCGTGGGGTTGGGGAGCGTGGTGCAGCGGACATTGAACGGAGGGAGTACCTGGACTGCAGCCACATTGCCGGCCGGACTGCCATCCACTAATTTTTATGGCGTGGAGGCGGTGGCCGGAACAGACATTGCGTATGTTGTTGGATCGAATGGCACCATACTGCGCACCGCAGATGCTAAATCGTTTGTGCAGCAAACGTCGGGCGTATCCGTGATCCTCTATGACGTGGCCTGTAACAGCACTGGCACGACCTGCGTAGCGGTGGGGGATGGCGGTACTATTCTTAAAACCACAAACAGCGGCACCACCTGGACGCCCCAAAATTCAAAAACGTCCAACAGGCTGAATGGTATAGATGCCACAAATCTCACGGGAACCATGAACATGTTCGCCGTCGGCTTATCCGGGACAATTCTCAAGTCCACGGACAACGGTACCACGTGGATGCCGCAGGCATCCGGTGTCTCCACGGAGCTCATGAGCGTATCATTCCAAGACGTATTAAATGGCATTGCGGTGGGAACGGCGCGGACTATTTTGAAGACAACCGACGCAGGCACTTCCTGGACGCCGATGTCCACTACCCTCGTACCCGCACATTATATTTTCTACGACGTTTCCTACAAGAGTGCGACCGAGGCCATGATTGGTTCTGACCTGGGGAACATGCTGGTGATGACCACCATAGGAACCTGGGTCCTCCAGACCATGCCCAACACCAGCAACTATGAAGCCGTCCATTACGGGGCGTCCACCGAGCGATGGGCGGCAGGCACCAGTGGATCTATTGCCCGCTACGATAACCTTGCGCCGGCTGCACCGAGCAACCTCCATTTCACGACGCCGGACGATAATAATACGAGCGACTCGACGCCGACATTCACCTGGACGGCATCAAGCGGCGACGGGCAGAGCGGCCTGGTCGGCTACCGGTTCCAGGTGAATGGCGTGAGCACCGACATTGGGAATGTGACGACCTACACGCCGTCCGCGATCTTGCCCAACGGCGTGCATACGGCGTTCGTCCGGGCATTGGATGCGACTGGGAACGAAAGTGCCCAGGCATCGTACTCATTCACCGTTGACACTCAGGCCCCAACCGTCGGATCGGTGTCGCCGACCACGGCGACGGCTGGCGTGGCCGCGACGTTTGTAGTGAATGCTTCGGACAACGTGAACGTGGCCACCTGCACCTTACGGGTTGATGGGGCTGATGTCGGCGCCATGACGGCCTTGGGTGGTGGATCATTCTCTCTTTCGTACACATTCGCATCTGCCGGCAGTCATGCGGTTGCCGCAGCCTGCGCCGACAACGCCGACACACTCACGGTTGGTCCGGCTGTTTCCGTGACTGTGGCAACCAGCGGGACAACGCCTCCGCCCACTACGCCGCCGCCAACCACTCCACCGCCCACGACTCCTCCTCCCACCACCCCTCCACCAACCACGGCGGTGCCTGGCGCCTTACTCAAGTTCGCCTGTGCAGCTGGTGCGGCTGTCGATCATCCCTGCAAAGCCGTGTACTACTATGGCGAAGACGGCAAACGCCATGCCTTCCCCAATGATAAGGTTTACTTCACGTGGTACAGTGATTTTTCCGGCGTGGTTACGGTCACGCAAACCTTCCTGTCCAGCCTGCCGCTCGGCAAGAACGTGACGTATCGGCCAGGCATCAAGCTCGTCAAATTCCAAACACTGAACACGGTGTACGCCGTGGCCCGCGGCGGCGTGCTCCGTGCGGTTGCTTCCGAAGCCGTGGCCAGCGCCCTCTACGGCAGCACTTGGGCTCGCACCGTTGATGACATTTCGGACGCTTTCTTTGTGAATTACAGCTTCGGCGCAAACATCAACTCCGGCAGCGACTATTCGCCATCGGCCGAAGCAGCGGCCGTTACCTCGGTCGGCGCAAACTTGTAGGTGCGTCGTGCTCGGTTGGGAGAGGGGACGTGTGGTATACTAGAAGTGATTATTAACGAATGTGTATGGGTCGTATCCTTTTATTGTTAGGCGCGGCGTTGCTCATGCCGCAGGTCGCTTTTGCGGTGACGGATTCTACCCCGCCTTCCGTCGGGAACCCGACGCCGACCACTATCTACCGGAACGTCCCGACAACCATTTCCGCCACGTATACCGACACCTTGGCGGGCGTTGCCTCCTGCTCGTTATATGTGGATGGTATTTCCCAAGGGATTGGTATCATGACCTTGTCATCACCTGGTGGCTTGTCGGGTACGGCAACTCAGAGCTACACCCACACCAGTTTTACATCGCCCGTTGCCTTGCGTGTGTCGTGCACAGACCAGGCGTCCAGTCCGAACACCGGATGGTCGAACACGGTCAATGCCAACATGCTGATTGACGCCGATGCGCCGAGTATTGATGAGATACTGCCCACAACGGCAACAGCGGGATCACCAACCACGCTTTCCGCATATTTTACTGAAAATGGCTCCGGGCTTTCCTATTGCCGGGCATTTGTGAATGGTGTTGACGTAGGATCGAACATGACAGAGATTGGTCTGGAAGTATCCATTGGATACACTTTCGCTTCAGCGGGAACATACACGCTCGCTGTGACTTGCGTGGACAAGGCAAACAACAGCCGCACGGGGTCGTCATCCGTCACCGTGACTGCCGGTGGTGGTGGAGCCACGGCCACTATGGGCACGCTGTCGCCAACTACTGCAACGGCAGGGAGCGCGACGACATTCACCACCACAATCACTGACACATCAGTTAAATGGACGGTCTGTGCTCTCTATGTGGGTGGCAGCAATGTGGCCACGCTTACTCGAAGTGGTTCCACTGTGTCTGGTTCCTACACCTTCCCATCCGCCGGCACCTTTTCCACGTACGCCCGCTGCCAACGCAACGATGACCCGCCCGAACCGGTGAACACCGCCACAATCAACGTGGTTGTTTCTGCAGCAGGCGGGGGAGCGGTAAGTATGGGAACATTGTCTCCGACAACGGCCTCAGTTGGTTTGTCTACCCCATTTTCTACCACCATTACCGACGCCTCGGGTACATACAATACATGCATGTTGGGAATTGGTGGCGCGTTAGTGAGCAATATGACGCGAACCGGCAGCACGGTGAGCGGGAATTACACGTTCGTGGCTCCTGGGACATACAACGCCTATGTGTCGTGTTGGAAGAGTACGGACCCCACCCAATCAGTGCAGACGTCTACGATTATCGTGACTGCCTCGTCAGCCGGCGGGGGAGCGGACGTTACCCCACCCGTAGTGTTAATAACGGCACCTGTTGGAACGGTAGTTGCCGGGACGAATGCTACAGTGAGTGCCAACTATAGTGATAATGTGGGAGTAACAACTTGTTCGCTTACAGTGAATGGCATCACTCAAGGAAATATGACCTTCGTGGCCGGGACTGCAGTTTCTGGCGTGGTGACGCGTTCCTATAACTTCGGTTCTGTTGGCGATGCATTGGTATCGGTATTTTGTGGAGACTCATCAGGTAACTCGCACACAGATAATAAATATGTAACCGTTGCCGCAGCCGGTACACCACCTCCGCCACCAGCCCCGACCTCCACGGATACGGATAGCGACGGTCTGCTCAATACCGAAGAAGCGACGCTCGGCACGTCGGCCTCCAACCGTGATACGGATGGTGACCAGTTGTCTGATTACGAAGAAGTGCGCGTCTACCACTCGGATCCGTTGCGGCGGGACACGGATGGTGATGGCTACAACGATGGTGAGGAGGTGCGCAACGGTTACAGCCCCACTGGCCCAGGTACGCTTTCCGGCACCACGCCTTCCACTGGAACGCTCATTAAGATGCCCTGCCCGGTGGGAGCCAGCGTCAACCATCCCTGCAAGGCCGTGTACTTCTATGGCCGCGACGGCAAGCGCCATCCCTTCCCCCACGAAAAAACATACTTCTCCTGGTACCCCAACTTCGGCTCCGTGCAGAACGTGTCCGAAGCGGCCATGACGGCCCTGCCATTGGGCTCCAACGTCACCTACCGGCCGGGTGTGCGTCTGGTGAAGTTCCAGACACTGAACACAGTCTATGCGGTGACGCGCGGTGGTGCCCTGCGTGCCTTGGCCTCGGAATCCGTGGCTGTAGCCATCTACGGCACGGCTTGGAACCGCCAGGTGGATGACATTGGCGACGCCTTCTTCTCCAACTATACCTTTGGCACGGACATCACCCAGGCCAATCAATACGTTCCCCTCGCCGAAACCGCATCCGTCCTGTCGATTGACGACAATTTCTAGAGGGGAATGACACGTGTGTAGGGGCGGGCCTTGTGCCCGCCCTTTTTTGTGTAAAAAAAGAGCGTCCGGACCGAAGTCAGGACGCTGCGTTTAAGACCTTCTGCGGCGCTCCCCACGAATCGTGTGGGGCGAAGCGCTAGTGCAGCCGGTCTTTG
This sequence comes from uncultured Gammaproteobacteria bacterium, assembly GCA_964591635.1. Lineage (GTDB taxonomy): Bacteria > Patescibacteriota > Patescibacteriia > 2-12-FULL-57-11 > 2-12-FULL-57-11 > CAZQBA01. The sequence continues at coordinate 41,743 of CAZQBA010000002.1, forward strand.
GGTGGGGGTGATTCCCCCGAGGTGTCGGCAGGAGCCGGCGTGGGCGGCGGGCCGATGTAGGTCGGGTCCGCTGCGAGCTCGTCCTCATCCTCGCTGTCGGCGTCGTCTCCCGAGCCGTTGCCGGCAGCGGGATCGGGTGGGGGAACCTGCGAGTCCATGCCCACCCCGGAAAGACGCGCGCCTTTGAACATCAGGCTGCCAGTGCCGGCGTCCTCGGCTTGGTCGGTCATGTCGACCGGTTCGGCAGAGGCCGAGTCGCCATCCGCAACATGCGGGACTGGCGCTGTTGGAATGACGAGGAGGCCGGAGCCGTCTGGGGCTGCTGGCGGCACCTCGGTCTTCAGGAACCGCCTTCCTCGGTCGCCGACCACATTTTGTGGGTTTGGCGGAGGCGGTGGCGGGCTACCCAGGCCGCGGGCCGTGTCGCGCGGTGTACGGCGGATCACGGCTCCGGGATTGGCGGTGTCCTGCGGCGGCGGCACGATGGAGGGGAAATCCCTGTTCGTGTCGCGCTTGCGCGGCAGGCGTGACTTGCCGCGTGGCGGCCGTTCACCGACCTTGCGTTCCTCCAGGTCGATGCCCGTTTCCCGGGCTGCCTCTTCGGCAGGAACGTCCAGGAGCGAGGCGCGCGGGCGGGTGTCTTCTGGGGCAATGGGCGGCAGGGAATCGCCGCTCTTGGCCGTACTCGCCAAGAGCAAGTCCTGCTGCTTGCCGGTCTCGATTTCCCGCGTTCCTTCGTCGTCGAAGGACTCTATGGACGACGGGAGTTGGGCGTGCTTGAGGTAGGGGAGCCGCTCCTCCAGGAGCTTCTCCAGCATCTGGGAGGGCGCACCAGGCTCGAGGTGATGGCCGTGTGCAACCACCAGCTTGATGACCTTTTCCAGCTCGTTCTCGAGCTCGTAGTGGTCGGTCTTGGACTGCTGGGCCTCGGCGAACAATTCCGCGGTTTCGTCCTTGGCCTGGTTCAGCTCCTTCCGGGCGATGTCGCGCTCGTGGCGCACACCCTCGAAGATGGCGATCAACTGCGCTATCAGGTCTTCGGTCGGCTGGGTGCCGTTTTGGATGTCGATTTGTCCATGCGGCTCGTCGACGAGCGTGTCGTTGAGTCTGCGCAAGAGGGCGCGAACGGCGTGGCCGTCGCTCGTGAGTCGCGACACCTGTTCGTCGCGTTCTTTGAGCGTGCGCTTGGCCTCCGAGAGTTCCTTGCCCTGCTGCTGCAGGTGCTTGGCCTGCTCTTTGAGGTCGTTGATCTCTCTCACTTGAGAGGTCACCTTCGCCCGCAGGTCAGCCGCTTCCTGTTGCCGGGTTGCGGCTTCGGCTGCGGTCGATTCCGCCTGCTTCTTTGCCTGTTCGGCAATTGCGGCTTGGCCCACCAACCGTTCCAGGTTGTAGCCCATGCCGTGGGTCGGATCGAACCCGGACCAGCGGGAGAGGAGCTCTGCCAGTCTGTCTGGCGGCACGCTCAGGCGCGGGTTGGGTTCGGGATCGGCAGTGGCACGCGCATCAGATGTAGTTTCTTTGCGCGGGATTGTGTCCATTACATCCGTCGTAATGGATCGTTCGGAGAGCGGGTACCGCTTCCGACGCCATGCGTGGACGAGGTACCCAATGAGCAAGAGCATCAGCACCACGGCCGCGCCAATGCCGGCCGATATGCCGAACTCGGCGGGATCCCGTTTCCAGTGAGGAAGCGAGGTGTTGGATCGGCGCCGGAGCTCCTCTAGCTCAATGTTCGTCCGATCCAGGCGTTGTTGCGTGGCGCGGTTGGCCTGTTCGGCCTCACGTGACGCCTGTTGTGCGCTGTCGCGTTGGGCAATGGCGTCCTGGTGTTCGGTCCGGGCCCGTGCAGCTTCAGACCGGTAGGAGACTACTGCTTGCTCCCGGTCGGCCAGGCGCGCTTGGAGTTGGGCGACCCGGGGATCGGGGCGCGGACTCGGCAGGGCGGCGGGCGGCGACGGAGGCGGAGTGGTGCGAGGTGTTGTAGCAACGACGCTTGGTGTACTCGGCCGCGTCACCCGTGGGGGTGGGTTCGGCCGGGGTACGGTTCGTCGCACGCCTTGCCGTTGTGGCGGAACGAATACTTCGTGTACCCGCGTAGTGTTGGGTACGAGTACGCGGCGTACGACTCCTGGTCGGCGTCCGCGTTGCAAAGTCCAAACCCGCACGCACCGTCCGGTTTGAGGGTTGATACGTCGCGAGCAGACGGTTCGGACAACACGGCTGTTGTCGATGACCGTTCCGTCTGGGAGCACGCGCCGGCGCAGTTGGTGAACGGAAATGCCCGTTCCAACCAGGAGTCCGTTGTGTTGGATGCCGCGCTCGTCACGCCATGGTCGACGGAGCGTCATGCGGGGATCCACAGTGACGACCGTATAGCCGGGCGGGGCGGGGGGTGCTTCTTCGCGCGTCTGAGCAGCCGCAGTGGCGGCAAAGGCGAAGAAGGAGAACAGCGAGACAGCGACGATGGAGATGTTCGCGAAACGTGCCATGATGCACCTCCCAGGGTTCCCCCTGGCGGTTGGGCCGGGGGTCCCGGCGTGTTGTTCTTCGGTTCGGTTGTCAACGACCGATGGACCGCACGCGGGAAGATTCCCTGTGTCGGTTGCGCCACGGCATCTTGGAACCATTTCCAAGGAAAAACCGTTGTCCCGTATGGGCTGCGCGCACCTCCTGAATACCGTGCCAGGCGGAAAAAGTCAAGGCTGCGGCCAAAAAGAAACCCCGCTCTCTTTGCAAGCAGAGCGGGGGTACGGCCGGGCGGCGGTGGGGCGAACGACGGGCCTTGGGCTACTGGCGTGCGGGCCAGCCCCAGACCTGGTGCCCGCAGTCCAGGCATTCGTTGGACTGTGGCCCACCTTCACAGGTCCGGGCGCAGGCCTCGGGGCTGGGGCCGGTCGCAGCCGCTGCGGATGCTGTTGGCGTCGAGGCAGCTGGTACGCTGGGTGCTCGGGTCCGGCCTGCTGCTGGTGCCTTGGTGGGCGCGGCAGCCTTGGTCGGTGCCCGCTTGGTCTGGCCGGGGGCGACGGCTTCGGCCACGTTGTTCGCGGCGGCCGAGTCTTCCCTGCCGACGCGGAGGGCCGGCAACAGGTCGTGCATTATGGGTACGGCCACAAACATCACGAGCAATCCCATGAGCACCAACCCGATGGTGAGACGGCCCATGGTTCTGGGGCCGAGCTCGACGGGAGTCGGTGGTACGTCCTCGGCCACCGGATCCGCCGCGCTTCCCGTCGAACCCTCGGGTCCGGGCTTGCCGAAGTCGACGATGACCGGCTCGGCCGCAGCCTTGGCCGCTTCGGCCTCGGCTTTGACCTTGGAGCCAGCCCGGGCCGTGGTCCGGTCGTTTTCACTTTTCTCTTCCATTTCTTCTCCTCCTCACCTGCCTGGGTGTGCGTGCACGGTTTTGGCAGGATCAAACCGAGCGGCGAATCTATCACAAAACCGGCCTCCCGTCAATGGGAGGCCGGTTTTGCTGATCGGGCGGGGGAAACCCGCCCCTACATGTTACTTGACTGATTCCAAAACTTTGCTGAAGACGGCCGGGTGATCTTTGGCCAAGGTGGACAGTGATTTGCGGTCCAGCGCCACACCTGCCTTCTTCAACTTGTTGATGAAGACGGAGTAGCTCAACCCCTGGGCCCGGGCGGCGGCTCCGAGCTGGATTTGCCAGAGGGCGCGGGCGGCCCGCTTTTTGGTGCGGCGATCGCGGTAGGCGTAGGCGCCGGCTTTGGTGGCCGCGGTCTTAGCTAGTTTGATCTTGGACTTGCGGCCCCACTTCATCCCCTTGGTTTTTTTGAGGATGTTGGTGCGCCGTTTGACGTGGTGTGTTCCGCGTTTAACCCGAGGCATATTAGAAGTGGGTGAACATGGTCTTTACCGAGCGGCGGTACGATTCGGACAGGTTGCCGCTGCGGCGCTTGCTCCGGGTGACCTTGCCGGATTCGCGGGAATTAAAGTGGTCCTGGCCAGCCGTTTTGTGGACCATTTTCTTGTTCTTGGTGAGGCGCACGCGCTTGGCGGCGGCTTTGTAGGTCTTCGGTTTCATAACGCCGGGAGTATAAAGGAAGGCCTAATTTTTGGCAACGAGCAAGGTCATGCGACCGCCTTGTTTGGTGACGGGCTGCTCAATGCGCACTTCCATTTCCGCTTGGAGGGCTTTCACAAAATCATGCATCACTTTGGTGGCCAGTTCGTGGTGCTGCTTCTCCCGGCCGCGCAAAATGAGCTCCACCTGGACCTTATCGCCGCCATCCAGGAATTCCAAGGCGGCCTTTTTGCGGATGTCGATGTCGTGGGCGCCGATGCGCAAGGAAAGGCGGACGCCCTTTACTTCTACCTTCTTGGCATGGGCCTTTTGGATACGCATCTTTTTTTCCTGCTCGTACTTGAACTGGCCGTAATCCAAAAAGCGGCAAATGGGCGGTTCTTCTTTAGGAGAAATTTCTACCAGGTCCAGACCGCGTTCGCGGGCTTGGGCAATGGCGTCAACGGTAGACATCTTGCCGACGTGGACGCCGGCTTCGTCAATCACCCGCACTTCGGGTGCAGTGATGCGGTCGTTGGCCCGGTACTTGGGTTCTTCCACGCGTTGCTGGAAGTGGCGGCGGTGTCGCGAAATGCGCATTGGTTGGAATGGAGAGTGGATTGAAAGTGTTGTGAGTTGTGTTGATGTGGCGGTGGTGGGAATCGCCTCGCTGCCGCGAGGGCCGGGGCTCCGAAATCTCACCCCGTGAGATTTCGGTCTGCCCGTTCAATTCCCACACTCCATTTGCATCCAGTAGTGTCACCAGCTGCAAATGGAGATGGTGGGAATTGAACCCACGTGTAGAATGTGGAACCATCGTTGCTCTACGCGCGTAGCTCGCTTGAAAGTGTCCGGTCTCCGATCAAAGCGATCGAAAGACGGAGACCGTGAGCCTCGTGGAATCGGTGCACGCTACAAGGCGGAGGCGTACAGAGGCCTGCAGATGACGTCGGGTCCTGCTGCGGCAGACGCGCGGGCAGGGGACGGACGGTCGTTTTTAGGCGACCGACGGGGCAAAGCTCGGGACGGCGAAGGCGCGAGCCAGGGCGTCCTTGACTTTGTTCAGTGCGTTGGCACTTGGGTGTTTCCACGGAGGGTGACGCGCTTGCCGTGGTGCGCGGCGCGCACAACGACGGAATGCATCCTATCGAATCCGATCATCCCCGTTTCAAAGAAAGATGGCGCTTGATTTCGCGGTCCACTTCGCGTTTGCGAATCTTGTCCCGCTTTTCAAACTGCTGCCTTCCTTGGGCCAGGGCCAGCCGAAGCTTCACCAAGCCGGCCTTACTATACGCTTCAATCGGCACGATTGTCAATCCGGAATCCGCGGTTTTTCCGGCTAATTCAGCGATTTCTTTTTT
>CAZQBA010000003.1:0-39704 GCA_964591635.1 uncultured Gammaproteobacteria bacterium
CCGCCACCGCGCAGGTCATCTGCCTCAATCGTGATCTCTTCTTCAAAGGAGAGGCCCATCTCGCTCGCCACGAGCGCAGTCATCAATTTGGTGAGTGAGGCCACGGGCTGTACCCGGTCCGCATCTTTGGAGAACAGTTCCTGGCCAGAAGCAGCATCGGCGACGACCGCGCTTTTTGCAGTCACGTCTATACCAACCGATTCTGGACGAATTCGATATGCGATGGGTGGCGGCGGAGGCACCCGCACTGCGGCCGGGGGTAAGCCCGAAGAAACGCTGGCCACGGTGGGAAGCGCCAGGGCGAACAGGAATTGGAAAAAGGTGCCGAGGATGCTCATGCCTGGGTGGTTTCCTTGGGTTCAGCGGCCGCAGCAAGCATGTCGGTGACATGCGGGTGGGCCGTAAGCTTGGCGTAATCCGGAAGCTCGCGCACCGAACCCACACCTAGGAATTTGAGAAAATCCATGCTCACCCGGTAGGTCGGCTGCATCAACTTCTTGTCTTCTGCCACTTCCACTAAGCCGCGCATCAGGAGGTTGCGCAGAATGAGCGAACAGTTCACCCCACGGATCTGCTCAATCTCCGGTTTGGTGACGGGCCCGCGGTAGGCAATGATGGTAAGCGTTTCTAAGGACGGCCGGGTCAGCTCACCGGTAGTTTCGTCTTTCAGGAAGGCCGCAACTGTATCCGCGGTTTCTGGGCTGGAGACCAATTGAACCTGCTCGCCGTTCTGCAGCAAGACAACCCCTCCCGTGCGGCTGGCATACACGCCTGCAAGTTCTTCCACCGCCTCTGCCACCTCTGCTTTTTTGACATCCAGAAACTGGGCCAGCTTGGTGTACGAGAGCGGTTTGGAAGAAACAAACAGGAGCGCTTCCAATGTTTGGATAAGCGGGGTCATAGCGCCGTCACTTCAATCAACGGGGAGATCGGCACCTTGCCTTGTTCAATGGTCATGTCGGTAAACAGGCCGTCCTGGTCCACGCGGATGGACCCTTGCTTCATCAATTCCAGGATGGCCAAGAAGCTTACCACCACGTCGGCACTGGTCTTCGCTGAACGCAGGTACAAGCCAAAACTGACCCGCTTCTTTTCCCCTAAGAGCGTCCGCAGGTGGTGGATGCGCTCTTCAATGGAAACGGCCCGTTCAATGGCTGCCTTGGGCAGACGCACAATTGGTTCCAACGCGGAAATAATCTCCCGGAAGACCTCGGCCAATCGGTCGGGCGTGACCCCAACGGGTGGCGTAAAGACACCGGCCACCACCGGAGCCCGTTCCCGGCTAAAGGAAAACCGCTTGGCCTGCAACCGTTCCTCAATCCCCTTGCTCGCTTCCACATACTCCTTGTACATCCGGAGTTGTTCTTCCAACGAAATCCCCTCTTCCGCTTCAAGCGGCAGGCTCGGAACCAGGAGGCGCGACTTGATGTACAAGAGTTTGGCAGCGATCACCAAAAAATCGGCCAGCTCTTCCGGCGGGACGCGTGCGTGTTCCAGCTGCTCTACATATTGGTCTGTGACCTCGGCCAAGGAGACCTCAGTAATAGGCAACTCCTCGCGCTCAATAAGCTGTAAGAGGAGGTCGAGCGGCCCTTCAAAACGTTCTATTTTGAATTGATGCGGCATGGTTAGGATGCAAGGGGAAGATGCTGCTGTTCACCAGCCAAACGCTTGGCTAGACGCCGACCTTCCGGAGTCAAACGAACGTCCTTAATATACCATTTTTCCGCGGTCCGAATGCCGAAGCCCACCAGGAACCCTTTCTCAATCAAACGCTCCATGGTTTTGGTAATGATCTTGACGCGAAGTGTGGGTAGCACGCGGCTGTCTTTGGCGTAGAACCCGTCGAACAGGCGACGCGGTACTTTTCCGGAACGCGCCAATACTGTCTCCAAAATGAACCGTTGGAGTTTTGAGAGCCGAATGTTAGGTGAAACGGATGTGGACATCAGTCAGGGCCTGATCGGGTACCGAAGCAGGGGCATCCATCATGAGGTCGCGCGCGTCCCCCGTCTTTGGCAACGGGATCACTTCGCGGATGTTTGGCTCGCCCGCAAGCAGCATCACCAAGCGATCAAAACCCCAAGCAATGCCGCCGTGCGGCGGTGCACCAAAGGCAAAGGCCTCGAACATGTGGCCGAACTGGGCATCGATATCCGCGTCTGACATACCCATGATTTCGAGCACTCGACGCAGAGCGTCTGGCTGGTGGTTGCGGATGGAACCGCCGGCGATTTCATAGCCATTCAGGACCACGTCATATTGGGTGGTGAGAATCTGGTCGATAGACGTTTTGCCCATAAGCCAAGCCTGGTGCTCCGGCTTGGGGGCGCTGAACGGGTTGTGTGTGAACGTCCACCCTCCGTCGTCGGTCTTCTCAAAAAACGGGAAGTCCACCACCCAACAGAAGGCGAGCAGGTTTGGGTCGTTCTTGTCTTCGCGGATATCCGGGCGGTCCGTGCCGTACTTTTCCATGGCCTCGGCATAGGAAATGCGCGGGAAGGGAACGCTTTGGATGCGTTTCTCCGGAGCCAGCGCTTTGACGAGCGCAATCAACAATTCTTCGTTCAAACGCATCACATCCTCGCGCTCAACAAAGCTCATTTCCATATCGAGCTGGGTGAACTCCGGCTGGCGATCTCCGCGCTGGTCTTCGTCCCGGAAGCAGCGGGCGAACTGGAAGTAGCGCTCGAGCCCGGCCACCATGAGGAGTTGCTTGAATTGCTGGGGCGACTGTGGCAAGGCGTAGGCCTGCTTGGGATGGACGCGTGACGGCACCAAGAATTCGCGGGCCCCTTCCGGTGTGCCGCGCGTCAGATACGGCGTGTCGATGTCCAAAAAGTCCTGGCCATGAAGCCAATCGCGGCAAAAGGCCATCATCCGGTCGCGCAGCATGATATTTTTCTGCATCCGCTCGGTCCGCAAGTCCAGGTAGCGGTACTTCAAGCGTAACTCTTCGTTGATACCACGCGTATCCTTATCGAGCTCAAACGGCGGTGTCTTGGCCGTGTTCAAAATTTCCAAGCTCAACGCTTCCACTTCCACTGTGCCCGTAGGACTGTTTTCGTTCACCTGCTTGGCCGGCCGGGCATTGACCTTCCCAATAATTTTCACGACAAATTCGCTCCGGAGCTCACCGGCCTGGGCAACCAACTCCTTGTTCTCTGGGGTGAACACGACCTGTACCAAACCGCTCCGGTCGCGCAGGTCAATAAAGATGAGTTTGCCCATGTCACGACGCACGTGGACCCATCCCGCGAGCTCCACATCTCTGCCAACGTTGGCTACGGTGTCTTTAATCCAAATACGCATAGTTACGGGGTCAGACGGTTCAAGAGTCGGGGGAATGGGATAGTCTCGCGCACATGCTCCAAGCCGCAGATCCAAGCCACGCTGCGCTCCAAGCCAATGCCGAAGCCGGCATGCGGCACCGATCCATAGCGGCGGATATCGAGATACCACTCAAACGCTTCTTTGGGGAGCTTGTGTTCGGCAATGCGTTGTTCCAAGAGTGCCAGGTCATCAATGCGCTGGCTGCCGCCAATCACTTCGCCGTATCCTTCCGGAGCCAAAAGGTCGTTATTCAGCACATGGTCCGGTTCGTCCGGGTCCGGCTTCATGTAGAAGGCTTTGATAGCGGCCGGGTAGTGGTGGATGAAAATCGGACGGTCGTACTGCTTGGTCAAAAGCGTCTCGTCGTCGCCACCAAAGTCGTCTCCCATTTTGATGTCGGAGCCGAGTTTTTGGAGCTGGGTAATGGCGTCTTTGTAATGGATGCGGGGGAAATTGCCCTCAGTGCTTTTTTGGAGTGTGGTGGTGTCACGCTCCAGGGTTTTCAAGTCATCCGCCCGTCGCTCCAAGACGCGCTTCAAGATAAAAACCATCATGTCTTCCTGGAGTTGGATGTTCGCCTGCCAGTCCATGAATGCCGCCTCCGCTTCCAACATCCAAAACTCCGTGAGGTGGCGGCGCGTCTTGGATTTTTCCGAACGGAATGTCGGACCAAAACAATAGGTCTTGCCCAAGGCCGCGCTCGTCGCTTCCAGGTAGAGCTGCCCGGATTGCGACAGGTAGGCCACGTCATCGAAGTACTTCACCTCAAACAAATCTGTGGTGCCCTCGACCGCGTTCGGAGTGAAGATCGGCGAGTCCGTATTCACAAACCCACGTTCATAAAAGAAGGAACGGAGCGCGAAGGCAATTTCGTTACGGATGCGCAGGATGGCTTCCTGGCGCGGGGAACGGATCCAGAGGTGGCGGTTGTTGAGGAGGAAATCGGGGCCATGGTCTTTTTTGCCAATCGGGTACTCAGCTGCAACGGCGATGACCTCGACCCCCATGCCCTGGAGTTCCACTCCGGACGGCGAGCGCGGTTCGGCCTTCACCACTCCGGTTACGGCTACTGAAGATTCAATGGTCAGTCGCTGTAAATCAGTCCAAACATGCTCCGGCACGTCTGCCTTGGAATAGACCACCTGGATACGGCCGCTGCCGTCCCGCAACTGCAAAAAGAAGATGCTTCCGGACGACCGGAAGTTGTAGACCCACCCCTGCAGCACGACGTTTTCTCCTACCTGTTTTCCTGCCTCGGAGACCAATAATTCAGCCATATTTCATGAAATTCAGCCTCACTATGGTACGGGTCTGGCCTTGGGATGGCAAGCGGCTTATTCCCCGTCCGGACGTGCCCCGCGCACCCGCTCGACGAAGGCGGGGTCTGTATCCCCCACCATCTCTACGACCTCGGCAAGTTCAGCTGCACCCAAAAAACGGTAATACGATTTTACCATCGGCAAAAAATGATGGACTTCGGCAGACTCACCCCGCATGTGTGCAATCCGCGCTTGCAGCCACCACCACTCTGCTTCTCGTTCCAGAGCAAAAACCGGCGCGCGCAACATGTCGGCAGCGGCTTCTGGTTTGTGTCGGGCCAGAGCAAGGCGCGCCAAAGTGTACCGGATTTGCGGACGCCCCGGTGAACGTTCCAAAGCCGGTAGAAGTATCTCCCATCCCCGCTCCCACAATATAGGATCCTCTTCGCCCAAAGTCAGTGCCAGTTGCGCAAAGGAAAGCCGATCGATCACATCTTGCGGACGATCCTGCATGTTCTGCTCCCACTGACGCAAGGACCAAGCGTACGCCACGCCTGCATCGGGTGGATGGATGGCGTCCACGACTTCGGCTACCTCCTTGGCGGTATAAAACCGCAACTCAGGACGATAGAGCGGCGACAACTGGAAAGCAGTATCATACAACACAATGGCCCGTTGCACCTGACCGGTATACAACAAGCGTGTGGCCCGTATCACTGCAATATTAGCTTGGGCAGGAATCAACACAAAAAAGAAAGCGGCGACGATAGCCCCGCCCACCGCCAGTCCACTCGCAATCCATACAAACACGGACGTGTAAACGCTTCCTTCCCGGGTACTCCAGCGAGGTGTTTGTACCGCATAAGTTGCGAACAGAAAAAAAAGCATGTGCGGGCCGAATGTCTGAGGAGACAGTTGGTGGGTCGCAAGATAGGCCACGGACCCCCCTACCCAAGCAGCTGACGGCCAGAGATGACCATCCCGCACCGAACGCACCGCCCCCCAACCGACCATCCCTAAAAGCACCACATACGCTAGGGCGCCCAGCAGGCCAGAAGAGAGCAAAACATCGAGCGTCAGGTTATGCGATTGATCGGACCAACGCGCGTCCTGCAAAAAAATGTAGTCGACGGAACGATAGTGTTTGTTGAAAAGGGAGAAAAACTGCTCTGCGCCAACACCGAAGTACGGCTGGAGCTGGATCCCCTGCCAGGCTGCACGACCCAAAAGAACGCGATCGTACAAACCACTCTCCCACAGACGGGTTATTATCTGCCCGCCCCGCGCGGTAACACCGAACAGAACACCAACCGCGAGTATGGCGACCACCACCAGAGCCCCAGTCGCACCCCATAGGTACTTGCTATACCAACGCCCCCGCGTACCCCACAGGAAGACCAAAAAAACAGCACTGCTGCCTGCGACCAGACCCAACAGACCAGCCCGACTATCCGTCAAAAAAAGTGCGGTCAGAATACAGGCGACTGCCACGCAGAGGCCTGCAGTCAAAGCAGGCCTGCGCCGAGAAACGGGTACAAATGGCAGGGCAAAAAATGGAGCGCAGGCTAGATAGGCCGCCAGAATGTTGGCATTCCCTGTGGTCGCCCAAATCCGGCGATGGAGTTCGGTGGATAGGAACCCGCCAAACTGCCATTCCCAAAAACCCATGATGGATAAAATCACCGCAATGCCCAACATCCACCCAGAAAACACACGACGCTCGCTTGGCGACCGGAAGGCCAGGGCAACGAACCCGCCCCACGCAGCAGCATGGAGCCAGCCAGCCGCGCCCAGCATCCGCTCAGCTGTAGAGAACCAGGCACGCAGCGGGTTCTCCGCATACGTAGCGGCTATGGCCATGGCTCCCAGAAAAAAAAGGAACGGAAGAAACCGCTTCCACTCCAAGCGACGTTCGGGATACCAGCACCAAACCAGGACAGCCACTGGCAGCGACAACTCAACTACCAAAGAAAAAAACCAAGCCTTGGGTGTGACAAACGGAAACAGGACGTGGACGGAATACAAAAAAATACAGAGAGGAGCAGTCAGTAGCAACCCCTGCAATCCCCGCAAGGCCAGTCGCCGATAGATAAGCCCGACAGCCTCCATACCAGCTGTCAGGCCACGACTCGTTCCCGGTGTACAAGCGGTGGCTGGCGCGTATCAGCAAACAAGCGGGCCAGCATATCCACATTCCCGAATGCTCCCAACTGCACGAATAAGGTAGCTGCCACGGCAGCGCGCACTTGTTCTTGGTTAGTGGCCAAACTCAGGACCGGGGGTAAACAGCGCATGGGTAGATCAACGACCGCTCGAACCCAACGCACGGCATCCAATGAGAGTTGGAAGGCGTCCCCTGCGCTCACGCAACGCGGACACCACAAGCCGCTGCCATCCGTAGGCATGCCCCACACACCCATCACTTCGGAGCTGGATGGACGCCCACAAGAAGAACAGGCGGCGAACGACGGGAAGACGCCCAGGACCGAGGCGCACTTCCAGACAAACCGATCTCGCAAGGCAAGGCGACTGGCCCGATCTGTCAGGTCTTCTGCCGCAGCCAGGGCTTCCCGTACCAACGGGAACAGTAGGCGGTCTGCCGCGTCCAAGCGCAAGATGCTATCAACAAACCCCAAAAGCGTGAGGGCAAACACCCGGGCTGCCGGATCGCGTGTGGCCTTGGGAAACGGCTCCATCCGTACCGCGCTCGTCACATGGGCATAGGCCCGACCGGCCACGCCATGCAACGCCACCACCCCCACCGGTTCCAAGGCACCGGCCAATTTACTGGTCACTTTCCGGCTGCCGCGCGCCAGCAATTCCATCTTGCCGCCGGCTGGCGTCAGGACCCGGTATACCCGGTCGGTTTCCCGGTGCGGCCGGTAGCCCAAGACAATTCCAACCGTTTCAAAATACCCGTTCATACCGTGCGGTCATGCCGAGCGCGATCCAAATAATTTTGCAAAATAGCGGCAGCGGCCAAGGCATCCCGGGAAGCGGAAGCGCCTGCCATACGGGAACGGTCTGCCAGCCGGGAACTCATGCGCTCATCTTCCAGGTAGATCGGCACATCCACCGCCTCGCGCACATCTGCCACAAACTCATCAATCAGGTGAGCCATGTGGGCCTGCGTACCGCGCAAGGTGGTCGGGTACCCAACCACGACAGCACCAATCCCCTCTTCCTCCACGGTCTTCGCCAACAGACCCACTAAAAGATCACGCGTCCCATGCGTGAATACCTTCCAAGGGCCCGCCACGCCACTCTCGTCATCCCCAAGCGCCAGGCCGACTCGGGCTGTTCCATAATCAATGCCCAGGTACCTCATACCGGCAGCGGAGTGATAATGTCGTAGCCTGCCTCCGTCACAATGACCGTCAATTCAAAGTGTGCCGAACGGGAACCGTCGGTCGTTACCACCGTCCAGTGATCGGCGGCCGTATCCACCTGCCAATCACCGGCCGTGACCATGGGTTCCACGCACAACGCCATCCCGGCTTGAAGAGTGACCGGCTTCAAAGCGCGGTCCACATAATTCGGAATGTGCGGCGGCTCATGCAGGTCTTTGCCAATGCCGTGCCCGACGAGTGCCCGCACCACGCCAAAACCGTTCTCCTCCACATATGCTTGTACGGCCCGACCAATATCCACCACCTGCTTGCCTGGGGCAATTTCGGCAATGCCGCGCATCAGAGCTTCCCGCGTCACGGCTATGAGCCGGCGAGATTCCTTGTCCACCTCGCCCACCGGAACCGTCACCGCCATGTCCGTGCAATATCCTTCAAACCGGACACCAATGTCGAGACCGATCATGTCGCCCGCGTTGAGCGTGCGTGCAGGCACAGCTGGCGCATGGACCACTTCGTGGTTAATGGAGGTGCAGAGGGTGGAAGGAAAGGGTGGTTCATCGCCCCGGGCCCGGTATCCAAGAAAAGACGGCTCGCCGCCACCCTTTCGCATCACTGCAGTGGCAATTGCATCCAGTTCCGCCGTGGTCACCCCCGGACGGACCGCGGCCACCACGGCAGCCAGGGCTTGGGATAACAAAGCACCGCCCGCCCGCAAGGTGGCAATTTCTTCGGGTGTTTTAATAAGGGTGGCCATGCGAGTTCTTATGAAGTGTGCTTACGAACTGCTTGCCAGACATCTGCGGCAACCGCGTCAATTTCCTGCGTTCCATTGATCGTCACTAACCGCTTGCGTCGACGGTAGTAGTCAATCACCGGTTCCGTGGAGTCATGGTAAATGGCAATGCGTTTTTTAATGGTCGCCGGCCGGTCATCGGCTCGCTGGATGAGTTTGCCGCCACACCGGCAATGCTTGGCACCCGCCGCCAGCATGGTGGCGTGGTAGATTTTGCCGCAGCGGTCGCAGATCCAACGGCCAGACAACCGATGCAGTGCTTCGGCATCACTAATATGGACGTTGATGACGACAGCCGGCGGCCGGAAGTCTGCCAAGAAGTGGGCCTGGCCCAAGGTGCGCGGGTATCCGTCCAAAATCACGCTCCGTTCCCCACGGTGCATGAGGGCGAAACGGAGCATGACGCTCGTCACGTCATCTGGCACCAAGTGCCCTTTGGCCACGAACGGTGCAGCCAATTTCCCGAACTGGGTACCAGCCGCAATCTGCTCGCGAAACAAGGAACCAATGGAGAATGTCTGGACCCGTAAGCGACGGGCCAGGAGCTCGGCCTGGGTGCCTTTACCCGAGCCTTGGACGCCTAAAAGGACAATGGTATGCGGCATGGTGGAAGAAACAAAAGATCCGGGATTTCCCGGATCAGGGTAACACGCAGGAGTGCCGGAGACAACGCTTAGGCCCGGTCGTAATCGTGCATCTGGACCTGCGCCTGGATCTGCTTGACGATTTCAATAACGACCGAAACGACGATTAAGAGCGACGTGCCACCGATCACGAACGACTGGTTTCCCGTGGCCTGCTGGAGGGCCAGCGGCAAGACGGCAATCGCTCCCAAGAAGAGGGCGCCGGCCAAGGTGATGCGCTGCACGATGCTCGTCAAATACTGCACGGTGGACTGCCCCGGACGGATGCCTGGAATGAACCCGCCCTGCTTCTGGAGATTCTCAGCCACCTCTTCCGGTCGGAAGACGATTGCCGTGTAAAAGTAGGTAAAGGCCACCACCAGGACGAAGTACAGTACGCCGTACACGATCTGATTTTGGAAAGTGACAATCACCCACTGCGCGGCCGAAACGACCCAGGCGCTCTGGGCCCGCACGAAGAACTGGGCAATGAGCGGTGGGAAGAGGATGAACGAAATGGCGAAGATGATGGGGATGACACCCGCAATGTTCACCCGAAGTGGTAGATGATTGGTTGCACCACCCACCAAGCGGCCGCCGCGCATCTGCTTGGCATAGGATACCGGCACGTTGCGCTGGCCTTCCGTCACAAACACCACGCCGACGATCATTGCCACTGCCCCCAGTGCCAAGAGAATCAGGAGAATCGTGTCGGCCGTATCGAAAGTAAGGACGCCCTGCTGGATCCGCTGTGGGAGTGCGGCCACGATGTTGGCAAAAATCAGCAAGGAAATGCCGTTCCCCATTTTGCGCTCCGAAATGATTTCACCAATCCACATCAAGAACAGTGAGCCAGCCGTCATGGTGATCATGGTCACGACCCAACCAAACAGGTCCAGGTTCCCTAAGACGTTCTGCGGAGATTGGCGCAGGAGGGTCAAGATACCAAAGGCCTGCAAGAGCGCCAACGGCACCGTCAGGTAGCGCGTCCATTGATTGATCCGGGCGCGACCGGCCTCCCCCTCTTTCTGGATCGCCTCCAGTTTCGGAATAATGATGGTCAACAATTGGAAAATGATGGACGAGGTGATATACGGCCCGACACCCAAGGATACGACGGAGAAGTTCTCAATAGCACCTCCCGAAAAAAAGGAGAGAAGCCCCAAGAACTGGTTCGTTTGGAAGTAGAGGCGCAGTTGTTCTGCATCCACCCCCGGAATCGGGATGTGAGCGAGCACGCGGTACAAAGCCAGGGCGCCAATAATCACGAGGAGCCCGGTACGGACCTCGCGGATCGTCCACATTTTTTTGATCGTATCCCCCACAGCCATAGGTATGCGGTTACGCGGCAACGCTGCCGCCAGCACGTTCAATCGCGGCGCGCGCGCCAGACGAACAGGTCACCCCTGCACCAATCGTCAGGGCCTTAGAAATCGTACCGGTCTGCACCACCTTGGCGGCAGTCGCGTCCGCCGGGACCAATGCGCGTTGCTTCAACAACTTCAAAGTCACTGTTTCGCCAGCCTTCATATGACGTTCCAAGCGCGCCAAAAGAACGGTTGCGGGATGCACGTGCAAGCTGGTGAAGCCACCCAATTTGGGCAAGGCAGCGATAATCCGCTTCATGCCGAGCTTCTTCAAGCCGGCCCGACCACCGGAACGGGCCCGCTGGCCTTTCATGCCGCGGGTCGAGTAGGTGCCGTGGCCCGAGGCATTGCCCCGGCCGATCCGCTTCTTCTTGCGGCGCGACCCGGCAGCCGGACGCAGTGAGTGCAATTCAAGAGACATAAGAGAAAAATTAGGCGGTTGGTGCCTGTTCAGCACGTGCGCTCCGGCGCGGTGCGCGTGACAGTTTGCCCAGGGCCAAGAACGTGGCTTTCACGTTGTTGATCTTGTTTCCAGAACCCAGAATCTTTGAAACGACGTTTGGCACCCCGGCGATTTCCAAGACCGCGCGTACTGCACCGCCGGCCTTAATACCGGTTCCTTTGGGGGCAGGCTTGAGCAGTATCTTGGCTGCGCTCCACTTGGCTTCCACGGCATGTGGAATCGTCTCACGCACAAAAGGAATAGTCACCAGCTGCTTCTGGGCCTTGCGCGTGGCCTTATCCACCGACATCTGGACATCGGCGCCTTTGGCCAAACCAAAACCCACACGACCCTTGTGGTCGCCCACAATAACGAGCGCACGGAAACGCATGCGCTTGCCCCCCTTGGTCACACGAGTGACCCGGGCCAACTCCAACGTGCGGGAATCAAATTCACGCTGTTCTTGGTCGCGCGGTCCGCGGCGACCTCCCCCATCGCGGTTAGTACGTGGTGCTCCAGGCATAGAATTTAGAATTGCAAACCTCCATCACGAGCTCCTTCGGCCACGGCACGCACCCGGCCATGGTAGGCCCGGCCGCCACGGTCAAACACGACCATGGAAATACCAGCCTCTGTAGCGCGCTCGGCCAGAAGTTTCCCGACCGCATAGGCAGCGGCCACCTTTGCCTTCCGATCCCCAGCCGCGGCCAGCATGTCTTTTTTGAGCTCCGTATCCACTGCGCTCACCAACGTCCGTCCCAGCGTATCATCCACAAGCTGGACGCGCATGTGCGCCAAACTCCGGGCCACGGAAAGCCGCGGCCGTTCGGACGTGCCCTGAACCCGCGCCCGGATCCGGCGTTGCCGGCGGGCTTTGAGTGCTTGTTTGCGTTTATTGGGATTGCTCACGCGCATACGAAGAGATTACTTGGCGCCGGCCTTAGCGGCCTTCCCGGCCTTGCGGCGAATGTGTTCGTCAACATACTTGATGCCCTTCCCCTTATACGGTTCCGGCTTGCGGATTTCCCGAATACGGGCGGCCACCTGGCCGAGCAGTTCGTTGTTGGCGCCGGAAAGAGTGATGGTGTTCTTGTCCACGGCAGCAGTAATGCCTTCGGGCATAGCAATCGGCACATCATGCGAGTAGCCCACGTCGAGCGTAATGCTCTTGCCGCCCCCCGCCACTTTGTAGCCGACACCGACCACTTCCAGCTTCTTTTCAAAACCTTGGGTCACGCCCGTCACCATGTTGGCGATGAGGTTGCGGAAGAGGCCCCACAAGGCGCGATCCTGGGTATTCTCCGGATCCGCGACCGTCACGGTGACCGCCTTCTGCCCTTCAAATTCACCTACCACTGCCTGGACGTGTGGGTGCAACGTGCGGGTCAATTCCCCCTTCGGGCCGCGTACCACAATCTGATCCGCATCAATGCGAACCTCCACGCCGGCCGGGATCACTACGGGGTTTTTTCCAACACGAGACATAGGGGTTTAGTAGACTTCGCACAAAAGCTCGCCGCCCACTTTGCGGGCCCGGGCTTCGCGGCCAGATAGAATGCCTTGCGGCGTGGAAATAATGGCCAAACCGTACCCGGAACGGATGCTCGGGATATCGGCATAACCCACGTACACGCGGCGGCCGGGCGTTGAGACGCGGGACACCCCATGGATCGGGCTTTCCGTACCGGAGTAAGCAAGGGCAATCTTGATGTGACGGGCCACACCTTCACCTTCGGTCACGGCCGATCGGATGTATCCTTCGCGCGCCAGGATTTCGGCAATGGCAAGCTTCATGCCGGAGTAGGGCACGGTCAATTCCGTCTTTCGGACGCGCACCGCGTTGCGGATGCGGGTCAGCATGTCGGCGATGGGATCGGTCATCATACAGGTACAACGAGCTACCAGCTCGACTTCTTAACGCCCGGGATCTCGCCCCGGTTGGCCAGCTCGCGGAAGCAGATACGGCACAATTCAAAGGCCCGCATATACCCGCGTTTGCGGCCACAGCGCCAGCAACGGCGAACCAGCCGCGAGGAAAACTTCGGCGGACGAGCGGATTTCACGATTTGACCTTCGGTTGCCATAGCACGGTTAGTTGGACTCTTTAAAAGGGAACCCGAGATGGGTGAAGAGCGCCCGGCCTTCTTCACGCGACGTGGCACTGGTCACCACCGTCACTTCCAGGCCGTGCAGCCGCTCCACTTCGTCCGGGGAAATTTCCGGGAACGCGATGTATTCGCGGAAGCCAATGGCCAGGTTGCCACGATCATCCAGGCACTTCGGGGAAATGCCGCGGAAGTCGCGAACACGCGGCAGGGTGATATGGATGAGCTTATCCATAAAATCGTTCATGCGCTTGCCGCGGAGCGTGACCATAGCGCCAACCACCATCCCCTGGCGGATCTTGAAGTTGGAGATGGATTTTTTGGCCAAGGTCTTCACCGGCCGCTGCCCGGTAATGCGTTCCAAAACCGTGAGCACCGTTTCCTGGAGCTTCGGATCTTTGTTGCCGGCCGGGATGCCCACGTTCAAGACCACCTTCATGAGGCGCGGAACATCGTGTGCATTGCGGTACCCGTACGCTTCCTTGAGCGCGGGGACGGCGACAGTGCGGTAACGGTCTTGGGTCAACGACATATGTTTAGCTAATGACTTCCCCGGAGCGAGCTGCCACGCGGGTCATCTTCCCGGCTTCCCGGCGGATGCGGACGCGGGTCGGTTTGCTCGTCTTTGGGTCAACGAGCATAACGTTTGACACATGGATGGGGCCGGCGAAGCTGACCTTCTGGCCAGCAGCGCCCTTCTGGCGGCGCAAGTACTTGGTCATCTGATTGACACCTTCCACCACCACCTTGTCCATCTCTGGGAAAGTCTGGGTAATCTTGCCGGTCTTTCCTTTGTCTTTGCCGGCCATCACGATGACGCGGTCTCCAGTCTTGAGTTTCATAGGATTACAGCACCTCAGGCGCGAGGGAGATGATCTTGGAAAAACCCGCGGCGCGCAGTTCGCGGGCCACCGGCCCGAAGATGCGCGTGCCCTTCGGTTCCTTGCTCTTCTTGTCCACGACCACGCCGGCGTTATCGTCAAAGCGGATGTAGGAACCGTCCTTGCGGCGCGTTTCCTTGCGGGTGCGGACCAACACAGCATGCACCACTTCGCTCTTTTTGACGGCGCCCCGGGGCTGCGCTTCCTTCACCACGCAGGTGACAATGGACGCCAAACCAGCGGTCCGGCGCTTGTAGCCGCCCAAGACCCGAATCACCTGGAGCTTTTTTGCCCCGGTGTTATCGGCCACGGCGAGCATGGTGCGATGTTGAACCATAGGATTAGCGAGAAGGCGTTACCGAAATCAGGCGCCAGCGCTTGTCGCGGGAAATCGGGCGACACTCTTCAATCACCACCTGATCACCCAGCTTGGCAGCACCAACTTCGTCATGCACCTTGTAGCGCTGACTTTGGACGTACCGCTTGTGGTACTTGGCATGGACCTTCATGCGGTCCACGCGCACGACCACCGTCTTCTGCATCTTGGCAGAGACGACGGTGCCCGACAGGCGGCGGTGTTGTGCAAGTGTCGTAGTCATATGTTTAGGAGGCGGTGACTGAGGGCGCCCTGCGAGCCTGGGCCGTCAACAACCGGGCAATGGTCTGACGTACCGCCCGAATACGGCGATGTTCCTTGAGACTGCCCTCTGCCGCGGCAAAACGCAAGCGGCGTAGCTCCTCGCGCTGTTCCGCGAGGTGCTTGGCAATATCTTGAGGCGCGAGCCGTTGAATGTCCTGGTGTTCCATAGAATTAGATACGTCGGACCACCTTGGTCTTGACCGGCAGCTTATAGGCGGCCAATTGGAAGGCTTCCTTAGCTGGCTGGTCGGCAATGCCGCCCAGTTCGAACAAGACGGTGCCCGGACGGACAATGGCCACGTAGTAATCCACGGCGCCTTTGCCACCACCCATAGTGCTTTCGTTGCCATGGGCGGTCACTGATTTGTCCGGGAAGATGCGAATCCACATTTTTCCACCGCGCTTCAGGGCGCGCGCCACACAGCGGCGGCCGGCTTCAATCTGGCGGGAGGTGATCCACCCGCCCTCCGTTGCCATCAACCCAATCGAACCGTAACTCACGGTCGTTTTTTGGGTGGCCGTCTTGTGCATGCTGCTGCCCAGTTTATGCTGCTTGCGGAATTTTACTTTTTTTGGAACCAACATAGGGGTTAGGCAGCTTCAGCCACCGGGGCCTTTTCCTTCTTTTCAAACACTTCGCCACGGTAGATCCAGACCTTGACGCCAATGGTGCCGTAAATGGTTTTGGCTGTCCCCACGGCGTAGTCAATGTCGGCCCGCAAGTTCTGCAACGGCACGCTGCCGCGGGAGAGCGTTTCCGTACGGGCGATTTCGGCACCATTGAGGCGGCCGGCCACTTCCAGCTTCACACCTTTGGCGCCGGCCTTCTCCACCCGCTCGGCCGTAGTCTTGAGGACGCGGCGGAACGGCAGGCGGCGCTCGATGTCGGAGACCATCCCCTGCATCACGATCGACGCCGACAGGGACGGACGCGAGACTTCCACGATGTTCAGGTTGAGAGTGACTTTGCGGCCCGTGAAGAAACGGTCGCGGATTTTCTTCTTCAAATCCTCAGCGCCAGCACCGGAGCGACCGATAATAAAACCAGGCTTGGCTGTGTGGACGACGACCGTGACGCTATTTTGGGTGCGCTCGATTTCAATACGGTCAACAGCTGCTTCCTTCAAAAGCTCCTGGACCGCGCCACGCAGCTGCACATCCTCGCGCAAAAGCGCCGGGAACTGTTTTTTGGAAAACCAACGGCTGGCCCAGCCCTGGACCGTACCGATGCGGAATGCTTTCGGGTGTACTTTCTGTCCCATAGGATTATGCGGCAGTCGCGGCTTGAGCGCGCGGCTTTATTGCTTTCTTCTTAGTCAGAGCCGGTCGCTTGGCCTTCGGAGGCCGCGCTTCATCGGTCAGTACCAAAATAATATGGCTGGTCCGTTTCTTGATTTCGGCCGCCCGGCCCATGGCCCGGGGACGGTAGCGCTTCAGGACCGGCCCACCGTCAACGAGGATGGTCTTCACGCGCAAGGTATCGGCAGCCAGTTTAAAATTATGTTCGGCATTGGCCACGGCAGAAGCCAAAAGTTTGCGCACCGGAAGCGCTGCGGCCTTCGGCAAGAAGGACAGCCGGACTTCCGCTTCACGCGCGGGCAAGCCGCGGATGACATCGGCAACCAGGCGCACCTTGCGGGGCGACATGCGAAGATAACGGAGTTTAGCCTGGATGTCCATAGAGGTTATTTAGCAGCTGGAGCAGCGGCGGCCGGTGGGGCTTTGGCTGCGGTTTCCATGTCCTTCTGCATCTTTCCACCATGACGGACGAACTTGCGGGTCGGGGCGAATTCGCCCAACTTGTGTCCGACCATGTTTTCGACCACATACACGGGCACATGCACCTTGCCATTGTGGACATTGATGGTGATGCCCACCATTTCCGGCACAATCGTCGAAGCCCGGGACCAGGTCTTTATAGACTTGTCCCCCGGCTTGGCACGCTGAACACGCATCAGGAGCTTGGGATCTACGAAGATGCCTTTTTTAAGTGAACGGGACATACGAATTTAGTTCGCCTTGCGGCGCTTGACGATAAGTTTGTTGCTCCACTTCTTGGCGCGGCGCGTCTTCACGCCCAAGGCATGCTTGCCCCACTTGGTCTTGGCGTACTTCATACCAATCGGGTGCTTGCCTTCACCACCGCCGTGGGGGTGGTCGACCGGGTTCATGACCTTCCCGCGGACGGTCGGGCGGATGCCCTTGTGGCGCATGCGACCGGCCTTACCCAAACGGATGAGCCGGTGGTCCGGGTTTCCAACAGCACCAATCGTGGCCAGGCACTGCCCGGAAATGCGGCGGACTTCACCGGATGGGAATTTGACCTGGGCATAGCCAGCTTCCACGGCCATAAGCTGGGCCGAAAGACCCGCACCACGAACGAGCTTGCCGCCTTGGTCTGGCACCAGTTCGATACTGTGGATGAGCTGACCAACTGGAATGCGGCCAAGCGGCATGCGGTTCCCTGGCTTCACTTCCACGCGCTCCTTAGAAGAAAGGAGGACCTGCCCCACGGTCACGTCTTGCGGGGCAATGATGTAGCGACGTTCGCCATCACGATAGAGCAACAAGGCCAAACGGGCACCACGAGCCGGATCGTATTCCAAAGCTTCCACGCGGGCCGGGATATCAAACTTGTCGCGGCGGAAATCCACCATGCGGATGAAGCGGCGGGCGCCACCACCGCGGTGACGGACCGTGATCTTGCCTTGGTTGTTGCGGCCGCCGGTCCGTTTCTGGAAATAGACCAGATTTTTTTCTGGACGCTTGTTCGTCAAATCCTTCGTTACTGCCGAAGAGGCGAAACGACGGCCGGGCGTGGTAGGTTTAAACAGTTTAATCGGCATACAATTAGGCAGTGGTCCCGGTAATCTGGTGGCCTACCGGCAAGGTCACCACGGCTTTCTTCCAGTTTTTCTGGCGGCCATGGGTCCGACCGAAATTGACCTGCTTGCCTTTGACCCGGATCATGTTGACGGCCACCGGGCGCACGCCATACACGTTTCGGACGGCGTCTTTGACCTGGAGCTTGGTAGCAGACAAGGCCACAGCAAACACGTACTGGTTCTTGGCGTTCAGGCGGGCCGATTTTTCCGTGGTGTGCAGGCGCGTCAACACACGCAAGGCAATGCCGGTGTCTTTGGCATCTACCTTGGCAGCAGGCTTTGCGCCTTCTTTGACCGCCACGGCCTTCTTGGCCTGCGGCGGCTTTTTGGTAAATTTGAATTTGTCGAACAAGGACGGCATATGTTTAGGACAGCACTGCAGTGATCTTGGAAACGCCGTCTTGGGTGGTCAGCACCGTGTCGTGGCTCAACACGTCCATGAGCGACAGGCTGCCGATGGGCACAGACGTGGCATGCGGCAGGTTGGCCAGCGATTTCACGACCTTGGCATCGTGACCGGGTAAGGCCACCAAAATGGAGCGACCAACCGGCAAGGCCTTCAAGGCCTTGGCCATGGTTTTGGTGGAGTAATCTACCGTGGTAAGCGCGTCCAACACCACCAGGCGCTCTTGGGCGACCTTGTCGGTAAGCGCCATGCGCAAGGCGGCTTGCTTGGTCTTGCGGTTGATCTTCAAAGAAAAATTGCGGTCTGCGCGCGGACCAAAGGTGATACCACCACCCACCCAAATCGGTGAACGGCTGGAACCGTGGCGAGCCCGACCCGTCCCCTTTTGCTTCCACGGCTTTTTTCCACCACCGCGCACTTCGCCCCGAGTCTTGGTGTTAGCCACTGCTTTGCGGGCGTTGGCTTGCTGGGCAACTGCGGCTTCATGCACCACGGACGGGTTAATGCGCACACCAAACACGGCCGGGGACAATTCCTGTTCCCCAACCTTTTTGCCGTCCATGTTGTAGAGCGGTGTGGTCACCATATGGGTTATGCTGCGGGTGTTTCAGGAACCTGAGGAACAGTTACTTCGGCAATAGGCGCTTCCATGACTGCTGCTTCCGGAGCTGGAGTCGGTTCAACGTCAGCCGCCGGAGTTGTAGCTTCTACAAACACGAGCGGACCATCGGCTTCAATGGAAACCATGGTGCCGCGGGCGCCCGGAATGGCACCTTTGACCACCAATTCATTCTGTTCGGTGTCCACGGCGATCACTTCCAGCCCATGGACCGTGACCTGTTCGCCGCCCATGCGGCCAGCCATGCGCTTACCGGGAGCAACCGGACCTTGGCGCTTGGAACCAATCGAACCGGGCATGCGGAGCTGGTCTTTATGGCCGTGCGACGCGGGGTGACCGCGGAAGCCGTGGCGCTTGACCACACCTTGGAACCCTTGACCTTTAGAAACACCGCGAACCGTAACCATTTCGCCCGGCGTAAAAGTGGTGAGCGCAATTTCCTTACCAGGCGTGGCACCAGCCACGTCATCAGCCCGAAATTCCTGGAAGTGCGCGAAGCTGCGGCCCAAGGCCTTGGTATGCCCGACCTGCGGCTTGGCAATGTGGCGCTTGGAACCAACGCCGATTTGGATGGCGCTGTACCCATCCCGTTCCGGGGTGCGGACTTGGGTGACCGTGCACGGGGCAACCGAAATACGGGTGACCGGCACGACCGAACCGTCATCGCGGAAACGCTGGGTCATTTCAATTTTCTTTCCAAGGAGGAATTTCATAACTCTGGCAGATCCCTCCGCCCCAAGGCGGGCAGCAGGGTAAACAAAAACCAGAAGTCCATACACAATCGCCCGGGTGGGATTCTGTAGGCACTTCTAGTCGCTCGACCTTCACACAAGGCGGGCGGATGCAGTGTCAATGAGAGGGCGGGATTTCTTGCCTGGTGACAAATCGCTGCCGGGTCTGTCCCCTTTCGCTCCTTCTGGAGCTACGGAGGGACACCAACACAACAGGAATCGGGGCCAGGATAGTGGTCCGGACCTGAGCCTGAGGGGCGTTTCCCTCGGGACAGGTCCTGACCGGGTTACATCTTGATTTCAACGTCGACGCCAGCCGGCAAGTTCAGGTTCATAAGGGCGTCGATGGTGCGGGGCGTGGGGTCCACAATATCGATCAACCGCTTGCTCGTCCGCATTTCGTACTGTTCGCGGCTATCTTTGTGGACAAAGGTCGAACGGTTCACCGTGAACTTCTTCTTTTCCGTGGGCAACGGGATGGGGCCGATGACCGTGGCGCCCGAGCGCTGGGCCGTTTCAATGATCGTCCGGACCGACTGATCAATGATCTTGTGGTCGTAGGCCCGAACCTTGATGCGGATGCGCTGCTTTTCATCCTCCTTGGCCTTGGCCGCTGGTTTTTTTGTTGCCACGTTCATGGGAGAGTCGGGAAGCGCCCTGGCCGGAAGACCCGAGCCAGGGCGCAGTGGGATGTTATTTGACGATCTTCGTAACGACACCGGCGCCGACCGTACGGCCGCCTTCGCGGATGGCGAAACGGGTCTTTTCTTCCAAAGCCACCGGAGCAATCAGTTTGACGCCCATAGTGATGGTGTCGCCCGGCATGACCATTTCCGTCCCAGACGGCAGGGCGATTTCGCCCGTGACGTCGGTGGTGCGGATGTAGAATTGCGGCTTGTAGCCATTGAAGAACGGCTTGTGGCGGCCACCTTCTTCCTTGGTCAAGGTATAGACCTCGGCCTCGAATTCGGTGTGCGGCTTCACGGAGCCGGTCTTGGCCAAGACCATACCGCGCTCCACTTCGTCCTTCTTGGTACCGCGCAGGAGCAAACCGGCGTTGTCGCCAGCCCGGCCTTCGTCCAACTGCTTGTTGAACATTTCCACGCCGGTCACCACCGTTTTTGTGGTGTCGCGGAAGCCGACCAATTCGACTTCTTCGTTGACCTTGATGATACCGCGATCGATACGGCCGGTGACCACCGTGCCGCGGCCTTCAATGGAGAAGACGTCTTCAATCGGCATGAGGAACGGCTTGTCGGTGTCGCGGACCGGTTCCGGGATGTATTCATCCAGGGTCTTCAGGAGTTCCAAGATGGGTTTGGCAGCTTCGGCATCGCCCGGGTTCTGGAGGGCCTTCAAGGCCGAACCGCGGATGATGGGGGTGGTGTCGCCCGGGAATTCATACTTCTTGAGCAAATCGCGGACTTCTTCTTCCACCAAGTCAATC
This sequence comes from uncultured Gammaproteobacteria bacterium, assembly GCA_964591635.1. GTDB lineage: Bacteria > Patescibacteriota > Patescibacteriia > 2-12-FULL-57-11 > 2-12-FULL-57-11 > CAZQBA01. The sequence continues at coordinate 20,882 of CAZQBA010000003.1, forward strand.
AGTTCCTTGTCATCCACCATGTCCACCTTGTTGAGGAAGACGACAATGGACGGCACGCCGACCTGGCGGGCCAAAAGGATGTGTTCGCGGGTCTGGGGCATGGGACCGTCTGCAGCGGACACGACCAGGATAGCACCGTCCATCTGGGCTGCACCGGTGATCATGTTCTTCACGTAGTCGGCGTGGCCCGGGCAGTCGACGTGCGCGTAGTGGCGCTTTTCCGACTCGTACTCACAGTGGGCCGTGGCAATGGTAATACCGCGGGCGCGGGATTCCGGTGCCTTGTCCAAATCTTCGACGCCCTTTTTCTGGGCGGTCATGCCATTGGCACCCAAGACCGACAAAATAGCGGCGGTGAGTGTGGTCTTCCCGTGGTCAACGTGGCCAATAGTGCCGACGTTCACGTGGGGTTTGGAGCGATCAAATTTCTCTGCCATAGGTCGTTCTTGGATCCGCCGAAGGTGCGGCGCGACTTAAGGAATGAATGGATTTAAAAGGTAAAGCGCAAAGAATATAGCATGGCTTCGGAATTCCTGCAAGCCCCGCTGTCAAGCCTGGAAACTACTCGATCGGCTCCAGGTAGAAGCGGTCTTCTTCGGCACTTGCAGGCTCCCCTGCCCCCGCCATATTTCCCTTATTTTTTGGGGAAATCGGGGTGGGTTCGGCCCAGACCGGCTCTGGCCAAGAAGGCTCCGGTGGGGCGGCGGGCAGAGGCACGGCCGGTGAGCCGGTTTTCCCCACCAGGCGCTCATAGGCCGAAAGCGGTAGGAGGACGAGCGGTTCCGGCAGACTGGGGTCAAAGACGATGTGGCGCTCCCCGGTGTGGGCGACCAGGGCGAGCAATCGTGCAAGGACAGCTGGCTGCATACTAGCGACGGGAGACGCCAGCCCGGGATTCGATGATCCCTTGGGCCACGTTTGGCGGGATCGGTTCGTAGCTGGCGAATTCCATGGAGTAGCTGGCCCGGCCTTGCGACATGGAGCGCAACTGGGTGGCGTAGCCGAACAGTTCCGCGAGCGGCACCTTGGCGGTGATCACTTTGAGTCCGCCGGTGCGATCCGTCATTTCCTGAATTTGACCGCGCTTGGAGTTGAGGTCGCCGATCACTTCTCCCATGAAATTTTCCGGGGTGATGACTTCCACATTGAAGACCGGTTCAAGCATGATCGGTCCGGCTTTCTTAACGGCTTCCTGCAGCGCGAACGATCCGGCCATTTTGAAGGCCGCTTCCGAAGAGTCGACGTCGTGGTACGAACCGTCGTAGACCACGGCCTTGACGTCGACGAGCGGGTAGCCGGCCAGAACGCCGCGTTCACAGGCTTCTTTAGCACCCTTTTCAATCGGACCAATAAATTCGCGCGGAATGACGCCACCCTTGATGTCGTCTTCGAATTCGAAGCCCTCGCCCCGATTGCGCGGTTCAACGCGAAGCCAGCAGTGGCCATATTGGCCGTGACCGCCGGTTTGGCGGATGTACTTGCCTTCACCTTCGGCTGATTTGGTAATGGCTTCTTTGTAGGAGACCTGCGGCTTCCCCACGTTTGCTTCCACCTTGAACTCGCGCTTCATGCGGTCCACGATGATGTCCAAGTGCAGTTCGCCCATGCCGGCGATGATGGTCTGCAACGTGTCTTCGTCGGTGCGGACTCGGAAGGTGGGGTCTTCTTCGGCAAGTTTTTGCAAAGCCACGCCCATCTTTTCCTGGTCGGCCTTGGTTTTGGGCTCAATGGCGAGCTGGATCACCGGTTCCGGGAAGGTGATACGTTCCAAAAGAATCGGCTGGTCTTCATCGGACAGGGTGTGTCCAGTGAAGGTTCCCTTCAAACCCACGGCCGCGGCAATGTCGCCAGCAAACACTTCATCCACGTCTTCGCGGGTGTTGGCATGCAGACGGACGATACGGCTAATGCGTTCGCGTTCGCCGGTGGAGGTATTGAGGACATAGGAACCGGACGAAAGATGCCCGGAATAGACCCGGAAAAAGCAGAGCTTCCCGACAAACGGGTCAGCCGCCACTTTGAAGGCCAGCGCTGTGAACGGTTCGGTGTCTGAGGCGTGGCGCTCCACGATTTTTTCGAGGTCATCCGGATCCGTACCTTTGACCGGCGGCACATCCAAGGGACTCGGCAGGTACTCTACAATGGCATCCAACATGTGCTGCACACCCTTGTTCTTCAAGGCGCTGCCGCACAAAATCGGCACGATTTCAAAGGCGATCGTTTGCTTGCGCATCAATTCCTTGAGCTTGGCGAGCGGCACTTCTTTGCCGGCCAGGTAATCGGTCATGGCGGCTTCGTCGGATTCCACCAGCTTTTCAATGAGGGCGGCCCGGTAGGTTTCAACCTTCTCCTTCATGTCCTCTGGCACCGGCTCTTCGCGCACGTCCTTGCCCATGTCATCCATGAAGACAAACGAGGTGCGGGTCAGCAGGTCCACGATTCCCTTGAAGTTGTCTTCGGTGCCAATCGGTAGCTGCACCGGGTAGGCGTTCTTGGTGAGCCGGGTGTGGATGCTCTCCACGTCTTTGTAAAAATCAGCTCCGGTGCGGTCCAGTTTGTTAATGAAGCACAGGCGCGGCACTTTGTATTCGTCGGCATAGCGCCAGTTGGTTTCCGACTGCGGTTCCACACCAGCCACGCCGTCAAAAATAACAACGGCGCCATCCAACACGCGCAACGAGCGCTTCACTTCGACCGTGAAGTCGATGTGGCCCGGCGTGTCGATCAAGTTCATGCGGTTTCCCTTCCAGAAGCAGGTGGTAGCAGCCGCGGTAATGGTGATACCGCGTTCCTGTTCTTGTTCCATCCAGTCCATGGTGGCTTCGCCTTCGTGCACTTCGCCAATCTTGTGCTTCTTACCGGTGTAATACAGCACGCGCTCGGAGACCGTGGTCTTCCCGGCGTCAATGTGGGCGATAATGCCGAAATTCCGAGTGTTTTCTAACGAATATTCGCGCGGCATACAGGTACTCCTAAGCTGAAATTACCGAGCAAAATGAGCAAACGCTCGATTGGCTTCGGCCATTCGTTGAACGTCCATGCGCTTTTTGACGGCCGTGCCTTCTCCTTTGGCGGCTTCCATGATTTCGGCAGCCAACTTTTCCGCCATCGGCTTGCCTTTGCGGCTGTTGGCCGCGCCAATCATCCAGCGGAAGGCCAAGGCCACACGGCGTTCGCCACGGACCGGAGTGGGGATCTGGTAGTTGGCGCCGCCCACGCGGCGGCTCACGACTTCCACTTGCGGCGTAACGTTCTTCATGGCCGTTTCAAAGACGACGATGGGGTCGTCCTTGGTTTTTTCGGCAACAATGCTGAGGGCGCCATAGACCACTTTTTGGGCCGTGGCCTTCTTGCCCCGCTTCATCACGGAGTTCACGAGTTTGGCAACCACAGCAGACCCGAATTTCGGGTCCGGAACGATTTGGCGTTTAGGTGCAGCTTTCCCGCGCATAGCAATTAGCCTTTACTCTTTGGTTTCTTATTCCCGTACAACGAACGGCCTTTGCGGCGCGATTCCACGCCCTGGGTGTCATACACGCCGCGGACAATATGGTAGCGCACACCCGGAAGATCCTTCACGCGGCCGCCGCGGATCATGACGATGGAGTGTTCCTGCAGGTTATGGCCTTCTCCCGGAATGTAGGCCGTGACTTCCATGCCGTTGGAGAGACGGACACGGGCGATTTTGCGCAAAGCCGAGTTCGGCTTTTTGGGGGTCATGGTGGTGACCTTCACGCACACGCCGCGCTTAAAAGGCGAGCCTTTGCTCAAAAAGCTGCGCTTGCGGCGGATGGTGTCCAAGACCGACTGGAGGGCCGGTGACTTGGTCTTTTTGGCCGTCACCGTACGGCGGTGGCGGACCAGCTGGTTGATAGTAGGCATTTCGGGGTAAAAAAAAGACTGAATGTTCGGGAATGGATTGTCCTCCGGCAGCCAGCCATAACCGCGGAAGGGGTCTCCAGAATGCGCGGGTAAGCTATCACGGGGCGAAAAAGTGGTCAATATGGCTCAATAGATGCCGACGTCTATGCGCAACAGTGGGAAAAAGATGAGTCGGTAGAGCGTAGAAAAGAAGATGCCAAAAATCGAAATGCCGAAGAGCACCTGGAGCATCATGATGCCGATCAGGATAAGCGGGCCGCGCGTTTCCAAGAACAACCGCTTGGCCGCATGTTGCGGGGCGGAGAGCGCATCGAGGAGGAGTTTGGAACCGTCGAGCGGCGGCAGGGGCAGCAGGTTAAACAAGCACAGCCCGGTGTTGATGAGGAAGTAATACCCAAGAAAAGCAATGAGCGGGCTTTCCATGGGGAAACCGGAGGCCAGCGTAGCTCGCAAGGCAAACGCCGCAACGGTTGCTTGGATGAAGTTGGAGAGTGGGCCAGACAAGGCCACCAAGGTCGGCCCCCACTTTTTGACGCGCAGGTTGTGCGGATTGAATGGAACGGGCTTGGCCCAACCAAATCCGGCCACGACCGCCAAGAGGAGACCCATGGGATCGACATGGACCATTGGGTTTAAAGACAACCGTCCTTCACTTTTGGCCGTCCCATCCCCAAGCAGCGTGGCCATGAGCGCGTGGGCGAATTCGTGGAGCGACAAGGCCAGGACGATGGCGGCGAGCCACAGTAAGATGGTGAATGGCTGGGTGAAATCCAGGTAGTTCGGAACTGCGACTTGGAGATATGGCATGGGGGTTGCTCAAAACGCAGGTCTATGGTAGCATACCGCCGCTTTCTTCTATACCCATATGCGTATCTGCGATACATGTGGACGCGGTCCCACCACAAGTGCGACCCGGAGCCACTCCAACATCAAGACCAAGCACGTGCGCCACGTGAACCTGCAAACCAAGCACTTTGCCGGCAAGACCCTTAAAGTCTGCACCAAGTGCCTGAAGACCCAGGCCAAGGCCATGCGTACGGCCTAAAAGAAAAATCCGCCCCTCTATTCCATCAACAAAATGGAGAGCGGGGCGGATTTTTTATTGCGCGGGAGTAAGGAGGAACCAGCCAACGGGCATGCGCCAGCCAAAGAAGAGCTGGATGGACATGCGGCCCAAGAGCGAACCGTCGGGACGGCGGACCACTTCGTCTATGACCCGGCGGACAAACCAGCTGTTGGCCGGTTGGTCATACGAAATTTCGATGTTGGTGCCGACGGCGCGGAAGGTGAATGGATAGCGGGTCTCCCCTGCCCAGCGGTTCACTCCAGTACCGCCTGCCATAAATTGCTTACCTTGCCACTTGCTGGGGATAGCTGGGGCCAGCAGCACACCATCATACACACCGGTGAGCGTACCGGGGGCAGTGCCTTGTTCAAATTCTTTTCCGTATTGCCAGGCCACGGGATGGACGTTCAAAAAAACGTATAAGAGGACAAAAAGCAGGGCAATGATCCCAATGACCATGCTGAGGAAACGACCGACTTGCCGGAACACACCAAGCTGCATGGCTCTATTGTACCAGAAAATCTATGTCGGGCTAGCGGGACTCGAACCCGCGGCCTCTTGCACCCCATGCAAGCGCGCTACCAACTGCGCTATAGCCCGACGCAGACTTCCTTTCTTTGAGCGACGGCAATGTAGCAGTGCGGACAGACTTCTTCAAGGGCAAAGAAAAAAGGCGCCCCCACTGTGGGAACACCTACGCCTACCTTCTTGCGATGGACAGATCCATGAGATGCCGTTCGGCGATGTGTTGGGCATTCTCACTGGCAATGCCGGTGTAGTTCGCCGGATCCCCAGAAAGAAGGGCCACCTGCTGTTCGTTGAACTTCTCCAGGTAGGGCGCCAGTGACGCGTCTTGTTGGGCGAGGGCAAAAAGGGATGTACCCTCTTCCAATGCTCGCCGCGACAACACCCGAACCGCTTCGTGACCATCGGGATGCCCATTGACGGACAGGAGCACCTGCAACGGCTCTGCCAAGAGTTGGTCGCCGGTCATGGCCAGGTTCGTTCGCATCCGGTTACGGAAGATACCGAGCTTGGACAGGATCCCCGCCATGCGGTTGTGCGCGTAGTGTGCGTACTCCAGGATCTCCCCGGTCGTGGCCCGCCCGGAGGCCGAACCAGTAAGGTCCCGCTGATGCTCGGACACCTGGTCCTCGTAGGCGACCGTGAGGCGACCACGCACCGTCTTCCAGATCGACTCGGTGTTCTCGTTGCCGATCGGGTTCTTCTTCTGCGGCATGGTGGACGAGCCGACCTGGGCCCCATCCTGCGACTCCATGACCTCGCCGATCTCTGTTCGTTGGAGATGGCGGAGGTCGCGGGCCAGATTCGCCAAGACGCCGCAGGAGATGACCACCTCCGACAACATCCGGAGCAGTGGTTCGGGTGGCGCGATTTGCGTTGAAGCTTCGGCCGGATGAAGTCCTAAGCGCCGGAGCACTCGCTCCTCGAAACGAAGCGGGTCGAGTCCGAGTGCATGGGTGGCGTTGTAGCAGCCCACTGCCCCCGAGAACTTGGACCGGAGCCCGGCAACGGCAGATTGCGTGGTGCGAATGACCGCACACAACCGGGACCCAAAACCGGCCAGATACATGCCGAAGGAACCCGGCTCCGCATGCTGCCCATGAGTCCGGAAGACCTGCTTGGTACCAGCTTCGGCCAGAGCTGTGGTGCAGAGTTGCGTAGCGGTCCGCTCCTGCGCCGGGATGAAGGCGGCCCGCATGAAGTCCTGGTAACGCCAAATGTTGGCCGTGGTGATGATGTCGTAGGAGGTGGCTGGCACGTGCAGGAAGCACTTCCGTTCGGAACCCATCCGGCGGCCGAGGACATTCACCAAGGCGCGGATGTCGTGACGGATGCGCTCTTCCTCCTCATACACTTCCCGGGTGAATATCTCAGCAGCCTCGTCGTCATCCAAGGCCGTGACGACCTTCGTGAGTTCGACTACGGCTTCTCCCGGCGCCACGCCGAACTCCACCAATGTCTCCAAGAGGGCGAGCTCGACACGCGCTAGGCGGCGCATGTACTCCACCTCGGACAGGTAGGCCTGCGATTCCTCCGTCAGGTACCGAAATCCCGATGGGGAAACGCCCCAGAAATTACGACGTTTCTTCCCTTTCGATTTCATCATCTCCCCTTTCCGGACACGATTGTCCGGGCAGGACAGTAGCACGCGTTTCTAGAAAAACAAAACCCCGCCCCGCCATTCTATTCGTAAGAAGTGGAGGGCGGGGCGGGGTTGAGTGTGCAGGTGATGATTAGACCGTCGGCGCAGGGGTGGGGTGCGGGAATGCGGCGTGGCGGTTGCGCAGCTGGGTGTAGACGTGGGCGCAGGCCAAGCCAGAGAGCGGGATGGTGATGAGGAGCCCCAGGCCCAGGGCCAGAACGCCCAAGATGTTAATGCCAAAGAGGGCCAGGCCGAAGACGAAAAGGTCCCATTTGGCACCGCGGGTCAGATCCATGCTCTCCTGGAGCGCGAGGAGCGGACCCACATTCTTCTCAATCATGATGTACGGGTAGAACTGGAACATCAGGGTCACGATGATACCTGGGATGATGAGGAACAGATACCCGATCATGGCCATGAGCCCGTACAGGAACGCGGCCAACATGTAATAGACGTACTGGAGGAACGATGATTTGAGGTCGGCGTATCCAGTTGGGACAGCCGTGACGGATTTGAGGAAGATCCGTTTGATGCCGAACTCCAGGTACGACGAGAGCAGGCTCGCGGCCAGCCCGACCAGCATAAGAAGCGCGCCGACCAAGGCAAAGACCGGAGAGGATTGGTCTGCGTCAGCGTTCCGCACCCCCATGCGGTACAAGAAATCAAACATCTGAGGGAGCACCGTCACGCCAAAGACAATGGCTTGGAGCGACAGGATGTATATAAAGTGGTTCAGCGTGGTTTTCCAGCCGAACTGAACGGCGTTCCCGATGGAGATAGTAGCCATAGGAAGAGATGAGTAATGACTTTATGATGGAACGAACAGCGCGGGACGTCAACGCGGCCGACGCTGGCCGCCATGGCCGCCGCGCCCCCCACCGTGCCCGCCACGGTTAAACTTGCGTCCGCCGAACTTGCCGCCGCCGGACCGGCGGTTCTGTTGGCCGGGAATCGGGCCGATCGGTTTCCGGCTCTCCCAGAACGATTCCACGCCCGGCAGTGCGCCGGGGTTGGGTGGGGCAATGGGAATGTACGGTGTACTTCCGCCGGTCGCACGACGCGGACCGCCGAAATTGCCGCGCTGATCCGGACGCCGCTTGCCGCGGACGGAGCCAGGCATGAAGCCCCAGGTTTCGTCGGGCGTGCCCGGCCGGTTGGTGGGACGGCGCTGGGCGGTGTTGGCGTGCGGGCGTTGGAACGGCCGGCCGTGCGGCATGTGTGTAGCAGTGTGGGTGGGTGCGAGCGGGCGCGGGGTGCGAAGCGGTGGCGCCTTGGGGGCGAAGGCCGACAAACCGGATGGCAACGGCGAGACCGGCACAGCTGCCTTAAGCAACCGTTCAATCGCCTTCAGATATTTCCGCTGGTCGGCCGAAACAAAGCTCGTGGCGTTCCCCGTAGTTTCCGCCCGGGCCGTGCGGCCGATGCGGTGCACGTAGTCTTCGGACACGGTGGGCAAATCGTAGTTGACGATGTGGGCGATGTTGGCCACATCAATGCCGCGGGCGGCGATGTCGGTGGCAATGAGAATGCGATGCTTGCCGCTCTTGAATCCTTCTAAGGCACGCAGGCGTTGGTTCAGGCTGCGGTTGGAATGGATACGCTCCACTTTGTGGCCGGCGCCCATCACAATCTTGGCCACCTTGTCGGCTCGATGTTTTGTTCGCGTAAAGACCAACACCGTACCCGGCTCTTCGCCCAACAACCAGAGAAGCAGTTGGACCTTCTGTTGCTCTTCTACAAAGAACAGACGCTGGGAGACGCCAGCCGCCGTAGTGCCGCTCCGCGCGATTTCAATGCGCACCGGCTTCTGCATTTGGCCGTTGGCCAGCTGGGTAATTTCCGGCGGCATGGTGGCGGAAAAAAGCATGGTCTGACGCTGCTTGGGAAGAGCGGCAAAGATGCGCCGGATCTGCGGCCAGAAGCCCATGTCGAGCATACGGTCGGCTTCGTCCAAAACAACTATACTGAATTGGGAGAGGTCCAACGTCTTGCGTTCCATGTGGTCCAAGAGCCGACCTGGTGTGGCAATCACCACGTCTGGCCGGTTGCGGAGCGCCGTGATTTGCGGGCCCATGCCGGCGCCACCGATGACGACGGCCCGACGCACGCCCAAGCCGCGCGACAGTTTGGAAAACGTGTCGTCAATTTGGATGGCCAGCTCGCGTGTTGGGGCCATGATGAGCGAACGGGTGCCTTTGGTAGCCAACATGCGGGAGAGCATGGGCAGAGCAAAGGCCGCGGTCTTGCCCGTGCCAGTTTGGGCAATACCCACCACGTCACGGCCAGCCAAGGCCGGACGAATAGCTTCGGCTTGGATGGGCGTTGGCGTGAGATACCCGGCGGCTTCAACCGCCTGCAGAATTTTTGCCGGCAAGCCGAGTTCGGAAAACGATGTAGGAGTGTTCATGAAATAAGTGAGAGTTGAGAGACCTGTTTTGCTCCATGCCGAGAGGCGGTCATTTTTGGATGGAGCGCAAGGCGCGGGGATGCGAGGAGCGAGGCGTACTTTTTGTACGTTGAGCGACGAGCGGGGCCCCGCAACGCCGCGATCCGCCAAAAATGACTGCCGTGGAACTTAAAAGGTTCCACCTCCTAATGAATCTGGTTTCGGCTAAAAGCCAAGTGGGTGCCCGCGCCGCCCACCCACGGGTGTGCGGTATAAGAGCCCGGGGTCTCCGTACGGAGCCCGGATTCTGCCTGCGCGGCATCCCGGCGGTCGGGCGTATGCCCGGCGTCAGGATGCGTTTTGGCAGAACTCCCATGAAAACAGGTTGTCCCGAAACCAAATTGCACAGAGAGCATGGAACCAGAACCAGCATAGCCCATCTATCCAACGAGTGCCAGTGCTGCCTATTCAGGGACGATACTCAGCATTTGAGTAAGGAGCGGTCGAATATCTCGACCGATTGCCGGATACACGGCGGTGCTAATCCACTCCTCCCCATCACGCATGGCGAATGTACGTCGAAGAATATCAGCGATCTTTCCACGTCCAAACCGATATTCAACACGATCCCAGAAACAAGCCGCGGTGTAATAAGAATGCACCTTCGGTTCTGCGTTAAACTCGGCCGTATCGAGTTTCCGATACGGTATCACCGCATCAGATCCAACAAGAACAAAACCGCTCCCACGACATTCACGTAAGTTCTCGGAAGCTGGGGTTCCGGGTTCTGCGCGGAACTTCTCCTCAATGTACTGCGCCAAACCCTCATTGAACCAATACGCTATCCGTGAGGTGTGGACGAACCGATGCAACTCTTCATGGCCACTCAAACATGCGGTCACGAAATCTGCATCAGATCGTTTCCAATACACGTCGTCGCCAAAAAAACGATAATTCAAGTCACCTGCTGATTCAATGTTGTTTATAGGATAATCCGGCGCCTCGCCGCAACACGTACTGATGCGAGTTGTTGGGTGGGATTTGTATACTAACGCAATAGTTGTTCCCAGATATGGTCGCACACCAATGTACCGCTCAATCTTTTCAGTGCAAACTTTAAGCTGATGAAGAGACATCCGGGCATAATCCCCTGCTGCTCGATCCGAAACAGTCACTTTATATCGACCGTCACTCAGTACTAAATTCCCTTCAACATCTACACTGCTTCGTAAATCAGTAAATGTGAGTGCGTCCACGCGCTGTTTCCAAAGTGGTTTTGGAGTGACAACTGCCTTGGCTGGAATTCGTTTTTGAACGCGAGGAAGAGCGCTGGATCGCACTTTTTTCTGCAATGAGGGATATATCGCCCAGGCGGCCGCACCGACGAGTAGACACCCAACGACAGTGGCGGTAATGACTTTCGTCCGTGTTTTTACCGACACTCTGGTCATGAGAGAATCATATAATCATTTCGTTTTCTTCACAATCGTCCCATCCCAATCTGCGGGTGGGGCTTCGTTGAGGAAGCGTTCGCAGCGGGTGACGTAGAGTTGCGGGAGAGGATGGTGGGGGTGGGATTGAACCAAGGCAGCGAAGGCATCTTGGGCTTTGCCGAACTCGCGGCCGAGATAGAGGGAGCGGGCGGCAGAAAAGTCACGAACGAAATTTCGCATAGCGTCATCTGCCCGGCTCTCTTCTTCCACCACGGAAAAAATCTCCACGGGTTCATTTTTCCCCTTCACGGCCACGCGATCAATTGCCAAAAGCAGGAAATGATCACCAAGAGCTGCAGCCGTAGTTTCCGTGACCAAGATGTCAGTGCCGTAATCCTTGTTTAAGCCTTCCACGCGCGACCCCAGGTTCACGCTGTCCCCCATCACCGTGTAATCAAACCGTTTGGCACTCCCAATGTTGCCGACCACCATGGGGCCGGTGTTCACGCCGACACCGACAGACAAATGCACATTGTGGGGGAAGGCTCCTTCGGCATTAAGTGCGGCCAAACGGCGACGCATGGCAAGCGCAGTCTCCACGGCATGCACGGCATGGTTGGCATCCGCGAGCGGTGCTCCCCAGAAAGCCATGATGGCGTCTCCCATGTACTTGTCGATGACGCCATGATGGGCAAACACGATATCCGTCATCTCCGAGAGGTAGCGGTTGAGCACAGCCACCAATTCTTCGGGCTTCAATTTTTCCGAAAGCGAAGTGAAGCCGCGCAGGTCGGAAAAAAGCACCGACATGTCCTTGCGCTCGCCGCCCAAGGCCAGCATGTCTGGCTTGGCAATGAGTTCGGCAGCAACGGAAGGTGACACGTAGCGTTCCAAAATAGTCTGGGTGCGGGTCCGTTCTACCTTTTCCTGCACCAACCGTTGGAACAGGCCAACCACGGCCGCCAATATGCCGGCCATTGGGACAAAGAACACGTCCAACAACCAGCCGGCTTCCACTACTACAAACGCGGCAATCACATAGCCGGCACCCAACAGCCCCAAAAGTGGTACGGCCAGGCGCAGGCTCAAGCCCAGCACCAGCCCACCCACCAAAAGGATGGCGGCGAGGATGACCAGGTCGCGAATGAGTGGAGGGAGTTCTTGGAGCGTCTGCCCAGAGAGCGCCGTGGCAATGGCGTTGGCATGGACCTCAATGCCGGGCATGGGTTCGCGCTTTGCCGTGGGCGTGAGCAGGACGTCATGCAAGTCCGGTGCCGTGGCCCCGATCATGACAATGGCGTCCCGGAATAAGGTGGCGTCCATCCGGCCGGCCAAAACGTCTGCGGCCGAGACCGTGGGGAAGGTGCCTTTGGGTCCGGCAAAGTGGACGAGGAAGACGCCGCCTCCAGCACATGCAGTGTTGGGCAGCGACGCCTCGCGGATCACGGCGCAGAAAAACGGCTGGTTGCGTTCGGCTGCCACGCCACCCACGGTGAGCGGCAGGCGGCGGAAGACACCGTCCGCATCCGCTGGGGTGTTCACGAAGCCAAGCGTGCTCACGGCCGTCAGTTCGGGGATGGGTGTGATGGGACGGACGGCAAGCGGCGCACTGGCTCCGGCCTGACGGACAAATGTGGCTTCCAAGGGCAGCACCACGTTGCCAGCCTGTTCTATAGCCGCGGCCAAGAGCGCATCATCACCGCAACGTTCTTCACCACGGTCGGCACTTGAACAGGTTGGTTCCGGAAAATTGACGTCGTAGCCGATGGCCCGCGCACCAGACGCAGCCACTTTTTCTATAAGCGCGGCATGCACATTCCGCCGCCACGGCCAGCGACCGACTTCGCGGATGGACGCGTCGTCGATGGCCACAACGACGATGCCCGGTGGCGGTTCGTAGCCGACCATGAGGACGTCCGAAAGCACACCGCGGGCCGAAGCAAATAAATGGAAGTGCGCGGCAGCAAGAACAAGCACGGCTACCGCAATGAGCGGCACGGCGCCGCCCAACACCTGTGTGGCCTTACCCGGCCGGCGCAACATAGACGGAAGCGTTGGCAGATTGGGTTTGTCCGGCCTCGCTGAACGTGGCGGTCACGATGCCGGAGCCGTAGGAGTTTATGGTGGTGCGCAGGGTGCCGGCCGACATGCTCCCGACCTGCGGATTGTTCAGGCTCCAGCCGGCCTGAGTGGTGACGTCCTTACTGGAACCGTCGCTATATTCGGCCGTGGCCCGGAAGGTGACTTGGCCGCCGGCAGCAAGCGTAGTGTTGGCCGGCGTGAGCAGCAGGCGCGTCAGCGTCGCTGCCTGAAGCTGTTGGACTCGTATATCTACGGACGCACTCATACCTTGGTATGCAGCCTGGACAGCGCCGAGGCCGGGCAGGGTAGTAGTCAAAAACCCACGCGTCACGGTGCCGAGCGGCGGATCACCCAGAACCATCCACGTAGCCTCGTTCGTGACATCCCGGGTGGAGTTGTCACTTAAAGTGAGGATGGCCCTGAGCTGTTGGGTGTCGGACGCATTCATAATGGTCCGCGTGGCCACCACAGAAAGGCGCAGCGTGGTGGGCGCGGGCAGGTTGGTGTTGGTGTTCGCATTGGCATTCGCGTTGATGACCGGCTGGTTGATGTTGGTGTTCATAGCCTCTCCTGCCGGGGCATCCGTTGTGGTGGCAGGCGCCGATGGGGTGAGAACCGGACGCAAGGCCGGACGGAAGACCGGGCGAGCCGTCACCATGGCCGTAACCAAGGTGCCGAACTCGGACTCCGGCGAAAGCTCGCGCTCCAAGAACGCCGGGAGGTCGATGGGCGTGCCATTGACCGGCGCCACCATACCGCGAGCTTCCATGAGCCGCCCCAACAGCCGGACCCGGCCGTCGGCATCCATACCCTGATCAATGGCCCAGATCGTACGGAGGTATGCCTTCCACGAACGAGTGCTTTGTTCCTGTTTCCCGGCACGGCCCAAGGCCATGGTTTCGGCAAAACGGCGTGTGGCGAAATCCATGGCCAACGCCCGCCGGTCGGCTGCATTGGTGGTGAGGGCCACGCGGACCGACTCGCCCAAACGGCGGAGCGGGTAGAGCGGCGACCCGGGCAAGACCGCGCTCGCCCGACGCAACACGGCTTCACGCTGCTCACGGATGTGCTGCAAAAAACGTTCGTCAGCAGCCTGCATTTTCTTAAACCAGGCAGAACCGCGCATCTCGCCCGGCGTGGCCCGACGACGCATCCCCTCCCGGGTCCGACGCTCGGCCGACTTGGCTCCCCAGGCTTCTTCGCCGGCCGTCACATTCTGCCAGGCATCTGCATCTGCCACATCCTTCTTTTCTTGCATGGCCACGCCCACCGCGCCCTCCACCACCTGGACCACATCACCCTCGGCGTCACGGACATCAACAACAAAGGCCGTACCACGGACAGTCGCCACCATAGACGTGGTTTCCACTTGGAAGGCCGCCTCCGGATCGAGCAGCTTCACGACCCGCGACCAGACCCGGCCGCCCACCACCTGAAGGGTGACCACGGATCGCATGTGGTTGTCCTGGTCCACGCCCGCCTGAGTGACGGTCACTTCGCTGCTTTCGTCGAGGCGGGCCGTTGCGCCATCAAAAAAATTGACTGTGGCCTGGCTCCTGGCATTGGTCCGGATGTGCTCTCCCGGCACCACTACCGAGTCGACCGTCACCGGCCGCCAAGATCCGGGTGTGCCAATGAAGGCCTCGCCCTCATCCACCGTCACTGCAGCCACCGGTGTGGCCCGTTCTTCGGGCGCACTCAAGGCCCAGGCGTTCACCCCACCCACGCCAAACAGCACGCCGATGATAAGGAAGGCCGCAAGGAATGTCCGCTTTTTCATACCGGCGCACTTTAGCAAAAACAAGCCAATAAAAAAAGGTTCCGCGCTCGGTGCGGAACCGCCTATCCCTCCAGCACTTGGGCCCGAATGCAGGGGTCGGACCAGTCCACCCAGAAGACCTCCCGCGGATGGAGGATGGGCAGGATCCGGAGCGCCTGCCGGAGCTTGTACCGCCGGTGATTGACCGCGCCAGTCGAGGTCCGGCTCACGAGGGCATTCGACAGGCTGTGCAGCTGGAGCTCAGCCGGCAGCCCATGGAAGAGGAGGTCCATGCGGACCACGCGGAACTGCTGGGACGATTCCGGGTTGCGCTGGTGGCGCTCCGGGCGGAAGAGGCGCGTATCCTCAATCCCCCGGACAACGCCGGGCATGGTGAAGACCCGTTCGCACAAGGCCTGCATGCCCAAGGCCATCTGCGGCTCGTTCTTGAATACCAGCTCGCCGCGTAAGAGGTCGTTCAGCATCCAGGGGTCGGTCTTCCCCCGGGCCATCATCTTGAAGAGCGTGTCCCACAACCGCTTCTGGCCTGCCGGGTTGTAGAAGACCGGATAGAACCGCTCCGCCGGTTCCGCCCGGTCGCCCGGTGCGTCCGGCTGGCGAAAGGCTGGCCCGCGGAAGTAGCGCGTGATGAACGGGGTGACCACCAACTCCTCGCCTTCGGCCAGGTGCATGTTCACGCCTTCGGCCGCAATGCGCACGGGGATCCCCGAATCCTTGCGGATGATGACGTGGACTTCCGTTACCCGGTGCATGCCCGGGACGAAGAAGTGCTGCTCCAGGGCGTCGGTGAGGAGTGACTGGAACGACCGGCCGTTCGTGATCTGTTCCATGAAAACCCAGATGCCGAACAGGCGTTGGGCCAGGGCCACGTCGCGCCGCATCCGGAACAAGAGGATGCGCCGCAATCGGTCCGGATCGTCCATCTGCGGCCGCGGTGGCGGTATGGACAAGGGGCAGCGGGCGATTTCACGCAACATCTCAATCGGATCGTGGCGCGTCTCCAAAGCGCCTTCCGAGGTCAGGTTGAACTGCAGCTCGTCGGCCACGTACCGCTCGTTGAACCAGGTGACGGCGGCACGGGCGTCCTCCACGAAGCTGCACAACCGCTCATAGAGCTGGTCGTCGGTCATCGTCTCGCGGTGGATGCCATGTGTCACCCGCAGCTCGGCAACGAGATGTGACCGCGCCTTCTTGTGGCAGCCAGCCGCCGCCAAACGGCGCATGAGCCCGGCGTACAGCCGCTGCTTGTGCAGATACTGGTACGACAACCGTTGGTTTTGCTTGCGCAATGCCCGGATGTAGGCCCGCAAACCAGCTTGGTCCACCGGCCAGTGGGCATGCAGCTCCTCAAACCCGCGGGGGTCGACCGGCGCATGCTCCGGCTGGTGGCGCGCCTCGCGGAACTCCTGCGCGTCCCCAAACGATTCCAAGTGTTGTTCGGCCATTGCTCCTCCATTCAATAGCCCATCTGCAACAGCACCATGCATGCCGCAGAAACCGAACCTACCAACCCCCGCCCCTTCTGGCAAGAAAAAACGGACATGCCCCGTGGGGAATGTCCGGTACTGCGGCGGGCGCCTGCCAACTAGGCCAGCGTGGGACGGAGCCCGCGTAATGCATGGGGCAAGGTCCGCATGATGCTGACGATCTGTTCGCGGCTCTTTGCCGCAATGAGCACGGTCGCCAGGCGTTCTTGCACCCGG
Organism: uncultured Gammaproteobacteria bacterium; assembly: GCA_964591635.1. GTDB lineage: Bacteria > Patescibacteriota > Patescibacteriia > 2-12-FULL-57-11 > 2-12-FULL-57-11 > CAZQBA01. The sequence goes on from CAZQBA010000003.1 coordinate 37,381, forward strand.
CCGTTGGGCAGGTCATCGTCGCCCAAGGCGCGGATGGTGATCCCAGATTTGTTTGCCAGCGGCAGGCAGGCCGTCACCATGTCCCGTGTCGCCGACTCCATGAGCGGGATGCGTGCGATGCAGGAGTAGGTGCTGCGCTGTCCCGCACACATGACCACGTCCCGGTACCAGCCACGGAGGTCCGGTTCCTCCTTCAGGCGGACCTGATCGCGTCCCAGCCCGTTGATGACCAGGCGGACGCAATGGTGCCCCCGCAGCCCGCGCATCTTCTTCTGAACCGCCTGCAGCGTTGCCGCGGTCCGCAGGTCGTTCAGGACGTCCGGGCTGAAATCGCTAGGGTGCCAGAGCTCCAGGCCGATGCCCCCCCGGCGTTCCTCGACGATCCCCGTCACTGCCACTTCACCGCTCTCTTGGATGAAACAGTGGACACGCGCGACGGGTCGCTGGGCGACCGCTGGCACGACTCCTGTGATGGGATCGACCCGTTCCTCCATCAGCATCTCTGCCGTCTTCTCCATCTCGTCTCTCCTCCTCCGCAACGAGAAAGAACCCTTTCGGGTTCCATATCCGAGCGCGTGTCACTGCCCGCGCTTTTGCACCATATCGGTTGAGGCCGAAGCCGTCAACCGCTAGCCGTAGATGAAGTCGTAGTCCACCTTCTTGTAGGCGAAAATTTCGTTCTCCGTAAAAAAGCGGGTGATTTCCTGTTCTGCATTCTCTGGGGAGTCCGAGGCATGGACCAGGTTCATGTTGCCCATGGAGAGGTCGCCACGGATGGAACCGGCGTCGGCTTCGTTGCCGCGGGTCTTGCCCACAATGATCCGCACGGCATTGACGCAATCCACGCCTTCCAACACCACGGCCACGACCGGCGCGGACATCATGAACTTCTTGAGGTCACCGAAGAACGGCTTCTCTTTATGGTGGGCATAGTGCTCGTCCAAATGCACATCAGCCAGGGCCATCATCTTGAGGCCGACCACCTTCAATCCCTTGAGCTCAAAGCGCCGAATAATTTCGCCGAGCAAGTTACGCTGCAGGGCGTCGGGTTTGAGGAGGATAAGTGTGCGTTCAACTGTGGATGCCATAGCGGGAAAATACCGATGAATGTTGGCGACAGTGTAGCCGATCCGGCCGGGCTTGGCAAGGTGCCAACCGTTCCCGATAGCTCACCCACAGCACGAGGAGGGCGTACCAGACCACACCGGCCCACACCGGAAATTCCCCGCCCGTGAGCTGTCCGGGCCAACTCGCCCCCCACTCCACAAGTGCGAGCAGCAGATATGCTGGAACGGCAAAAGGAAAAAGGTATGGGAGGACCACGTCAGGAACCAGGCCCGCTATGAGAATAAGAACAGCTCCCAAAAGCGTAGTGAGCGGCACGAGGGGGGCGATGATGGCATTGATGATCGGCGCCAGGAGCGGCAGCCTACCGAAGCTACCGACGGTGATAGGCACAGTCGTCAGCGTGGCCGCCGTGCTATCCGACAATCCGGAACGGATCATGTTTGGCAACGAGCGGAAGATTGGGAGCTCAGTGAGCATGGCGTCGATGATGGGCGAGAGCCACAAGAGCCCGGCCACCGCAGAAAAGGAAAGGAGGAAGCTAAGTGAAAATTGTTCCTGCGGTGCCAACGCGAGCAAGCACGCCATGCCAAACAGAAACACATTGGCCCTATCTGCCTTGCGTCCCGACGCTCGAGCCCAGATAAGTACGACGCCCATCACGGCCGCCCGCAACACCGGAGCCTGGCTCCCCACAAACACGGCAAAGGCCACCATGCTACCGGCGACTACAAGGAATGTTTGGCGTCGCGGCACACCAAGGAAACGTAAGATAGTACTCACTACGGTGGCAGTGACCCCCACGTTATACCCAGACACCACCATAATGTGTGCCGTGCCTGTGGCGCGAAACAGGTCTTTGGTTGCCTTGGCCATGCTGCCGGCCTGGCCAATGGTCATGCCGGTGACGAGTGATGCTACGTCGGATGGGAGAAAAGAAATGAGCCGTGTTTCCCAAGTCTCTTTCATTCCGACAAACAAGGTGTCTGGCAAAAAAAAGTCGGCGCCACATGAACGCCACGCCCCGAATGAGAACAACAGCACCGCCAAAGCCACCGAACGAACTGCTGGCATCTGGCGACAGGCGAACCACACCGCCACGCCTGCCCCCATGCCTGGCCAGACCAACCACTCGAGCAGGTATTGCCCCAAGGCAATGCCCGCTACCACAGCAGCGCACCACACCCGAAACCGCAACGAGGCTGAGGCGCGCAAGGCGCACCAGAGATGTAAAACCGGCATACCTCTAGGATATGCCG
>CAZQBA010000004.1:0-12954 GCA_964591635.1 uncultured Gammaproteobacteria bacterium
CGGTCACGGTGAGAGCGCCGAGGTAGGCGGTGCCAGAAGCGTAGATGTCACGGAAGGACGAGGTCGGGGTGCCGAGATCAAGGACATTGTTGGCCGTTGGCATGATGGAACCCGAGGTCACGATGCCGGAGAGGAAGGCGGTGGAAGAAGCGTAGATATTCCGCCAGGAAGACGTCGGTGCGCCCAAGTCGTACGTGTTGTTCACGACCGGGAACACATGGAACGACGAATGCCCGCCGAAACCACCTGAACCGCCGCCATCCGAACCACACACCAGATCACCGTCGCTGTCTGTGTCGATGGTGTCACAGTTGGCGAGCGTAGAAATGCGCAGGCCGCCGCCGTTGATCTGCAAGCCACCGGCCATAGTAGATGTGCCACTACCAGTGATCGTCAACGCGCCGGCATAGACCGTTCCAGACGCGTAGATATCGCGCCAGGACGACGTCGCGACGCCAATGTCGTAGATGTTGTTCTGGCTCGGTATAAGGTGCCCGCCGACCGAGGCAACCGTCACGCCGGAAAGGTTAACCGAGCTCAGGAAGGTGACGGGGCTTTCAAAAATCGATGTCCCGGAAACGGTCAGTGAGTCATTGATCGTCACGGGTCCGCCAAACGTCGCGGTATTGTTTACCGTAAGTTGTTCAAGTTGTGCAGCGATGTTGATTGTCCCCCCACTCGTCGGCGGAATCGGGAAGGCGTAACTTGGCCCGCTGGTGTAGTAATTATTCACGACTGTCGTTGGGCTGTTCACATCCAATCCCACCACCTGCGCCTGTGACAAATCCAAAATGCCGTTGACGACGAGGTTCTGAATAACCGCATCGCCATCCGGCATCATTAACGATTTTGGAACAACAGCTCCATCCACCACGAACGGACCAGCCACGCCGGTCGTCGGGCTTTCAAACACCACGCGCGTCTCCCGTTCGGTGAACCGGTTGTTGATGATGGTGACGAGTTGCGACGGAATGGCTGGCGTCGGTGTTGGCGTGTTGACGGCTGGTGCATTGGTATTCGTGTTTCCATTTGCGACCGGAGACGTCCCGGGCGTCACGCCAAACACCGGCTGGTAGGCAATATTCCCCAGGGTACTTCCCCCAATTTGGACCGCGCGTCCCACTGTCCGACTCCCTTGCGCCAAGCCACGAATCTGACCGGTCAATGTTCGGAAAAACTGACCAATCCGGAAAATCGTCCTCTGCATGATCGACGGCGAGCTGGATTGGATCTGGGCCATCAGCCCCAAAGACGGCGTAGCAGCGCTTCCCGCCTCTCCCGTCACGTCACGACCAACGCTTTCCCCTTGTTTCAAAAGATCACGGACCGACCAGGCCAACTGCACCGGCCCTTCGGTGCGAACTGGAGCGGCTTGCGCTACTACAGACTGAAAGGAGACAAAAACTAAGGCCAAGACAACGCAAAAACGGGCAGCACTTCCGGCCCCCTTCCGGTTAGTCCAAGAAAAACGAAATTTGCTCAGAAAATGGTGCACAGTTCTCCGCCGATTGCGAAGGAACCTCGTGTCCATATTCTATCACTTTTTCCGCACGGTTCTGAGGTTTTTTTGCCAAAATCAAATCAAAAAAAACAGAAATTCAAAAAATCAATTTTTGTCCTAATACAGCCAATTTTTATGCCCCATCTTTTTGTACATATATAAAAGCCTTGTTTACGCTTCAACATATCCACATGATATGCACATTTCCCTCAAAGAAGAATGCATATCGAAAATAATGTGCAAGCGTTTTTCCACAAGCAGTAGAAGCAAACCCTTGTTCCCCAACCGGCCACGTTCCCACATATCGGCAGATCACAAAAAGAAAAATGCCGTTTGTTAAAAACGGCATTTTTCTTTGGTGGGCAGAGAGGGACTCGAACCCTCAAGCCTTGCGGCACACGCCCCTCAAACGTGCGCGTATACCAGTTCCGCCATCTGCCCAACTGGTCTGCACGGTGTATCAGATTCCAGCTGCAGCCGTCAAGGAAGTGAACTTCTGTGGAGCCTCGGGCGCCGTGCGGAAGAGGCGCTCTTTCCCAACGATCACTTTCATGCGGCGCGGCAGGACATCAATTTCCACGCGCGCACTTTTCATGCGACGGCCGTCCAAGAAAAACGTAAACGGTTCTGCCGCTGAAACAACAATGCGGCGTAAGTTGAGACGCGTGGACGTCTGCTGGCCGCCCCACAAGTGACGACGTGGTGCGATAATTGTTTCCAGCAATCCATCTGACGGATCTGCAAGTTCAGTTTTTTCGGAACGTGCCATCTCTTCCGTCAACGGCGTCATATTGCAGATCTGCACATTCCCACCACGCGCAAGTGACACGCGGTACGACCCGTCACACTCCAAAAGGACACGCCCATCCGGAATCGAAAGCGCCGATAAAAAATGCTGGCCGTTGACTCGTCCCACATCAAGCGGCTGCATGAGCCGGGCCGAGAGCACGTCGCAGGCCGCCACCCCTTCTGGTATACCGAATATTTTGGCTAAGATATTCGGTTTTCCGATGGGTATCATGCCAAATGAGACGGAAAATTCTGGCATCACTTCCAGCACTTTTTTGATAGTCTCATCGGTGCCCACAGCCACCACCGTGGTGGCACCGCGCCGGATACCATCATGGATCGTTTCACGCACGTCCTTGAACAACGACAACCGATCAATCCGACCTTGGATGCCGAGGTCCGTCAGCCGGTTTTCAATTGCCGTCAGTACCAGCCGGTGTCGCTGTTGGGAAAGCGTGGCATCGTAAATATAGTGATACATGTCTCTCGCGCTGGTACCAGCGTGCGTTACCGGGACAAACGAGATGCCTTTAACACACGCTGCTGGGCGAGCACACTGCCCACCGTCGAAGGTGCCGCATCGCTCTCCCCTTCAGCCACCACCTCGGCCCGCGTTTCGCCCATCATGCAGCGACCGTTCACGCAGGCGCCGGGCTCCATGGTGATAACCTTGGCCTGGATGTCACCAAAAACCTTTGCGGTGCTACTCAAATCAAGTCGGTCGTCCACAGTCAAGTTCCCCCGAATCTCACCAGAAATTTTGGCGTTCCGAGCCGACACATTCGCTGCAATCTTGGCGTCGGTGCCGACCACCAGATCCATGAGCGTTTTCAGTGTTCCCACCACCTCTCCTTCGATAATGATGTTCCCGGCCGAGTTAAAATCCCCTTCCACTTTCACGCCGGGCGCGATCACCGTATCACCCGCACTCGCCTCAATTTTCCCGCCGGGCTTAAACATGGACATAGGCAATTCTCAAGCATGAGGACAACGCACGCAGTATACCAACGTCTTCAAAAAAGCGTCAAAAATCAGGACTTTTTTAATGCCTTCCCCTTACGGATCGGCAACCGGAAACCAAAGGTTGACCCCTTACCAACCCCCGGACTTTCCACAAAAATGCTGCCACCATGGGCTTCCGTAAGCATCTTCGCAACATAAAGCCCGAGTCCGGACCCATGGGCGATCTTGAACCCGCCGCCGGCCCGGACGAACTTGGCAAACAGGTTCGGCACCTCGGCCGGATCAATACCGATGCCGGTGTCGGTGACGCGGACCTCCACCTCGCTCCCCTTCTGAACGACGGTTGTCATAATACTCCCCGACTCCGTGTACTTGAGGGCGTTCTCCACGTAGTTGAATAGCACGTTACGCAGTTTTTCCCGGTCGCCGGTAACAATGACGCTCGCTTTGGCGCAGGAGAGCGTGAAGGTGATCTTCTTGCGGTCGGCCACCATTTGCAGTTCCTTGTAGACCCCTTGGGCAATCTCGCATAGGTCGACCGGTTCTTCCTGAATGGAAATTTTTCCTGCCTCAAAGCGCGTCACGTTTAAGAACGTTTCAATCACCTGAAGCAAATGCCCGAGCGTTTCCAAATTCAAGTCCAAAACGTCATTCACTTTTTTCTTGAACTTCCCAAAGTCGCCGTCACGCATCATCGCCAGGTAGGCACGCACACCACCAATCGGCGCGCGGAGCTGGTGTGAGGCAATCGAAATAAAGTTTGATTTCATTTCTGAAAGCTCTTCCAATTTCACGTTTGCAGCTTTCAAGTCCTCTGCCAAACGTTGCACTTCCTCGCGCCGGTGGATCTCGTTCAAGACGCTCCGGATGATCAGGTACCCAAGCAGGCAGACCGCCAGGAAGATGAACGTTCGGAACAGGATCTCACCGTTGTTCCTGGCAAAAAAGATGTCAACAAAGGCTAAAATGGAAGCTCCGAGCACCAACGCTTCGGTGGCAATGACTTTGATGTCCAGGAGCTGGTAGCGGGTGATGGCGTAGGAAATTGTTGGCACAATGACGATGGCCGTGAGCACCGGGCCGGTCCAAATGTACCGCCACTCGTCGAAGATCGGTGATGGTAATAGCAAGTTGAAAAAGACACCGAAGACTTCACCGCCCAAAAAAACGCTCGAGAATAGATAACGGAGATGCGTACGTGACAACCCTTGCGAACGGACGTATTTCAAAAAAAGGATGAGGTGTGCTGACAGGAAGTAAAACAGGAAGAGAACGGCGTACAGGAACCAGCCGACCGGATTCTGGATCACATCCTTCACGCCGCTCGGCAACACGGTCACGCCGTGGACAATAGCGCCCGTCGCCAGGATGGCAACGGAAAATGCACCAGCCACGCCCCAGTGCATCCACTCCCGTGACCAATGGAGCGGCTTGGGTTTGGGGAACTGGCGGGCAAAATACCAAAACGGCAAGGCAATGAAGATAGCCGACACGTAGGCGGCGCGCATCCACATTTGTGCAGCGAATGGGTCGGTCGACAGGCGGTAGCCGATGATGGTGAGCGTCCAGGCGCCCAAAAATAGGTTAAATATGCCGAACCAAAAACTAGCCGCCGCGTTGCGGTTGAGGAGGATGACGATGCTCAAGACGAAGTTGAGCAAGGCCGTCATCACCATCAAAAGGATGATTGTGTCCGTCATGTCCTCCAAAAAAAGACCTCCGCACCCCGCAGGTACTGATCGTTATCAGTATACCGCGAAGTGGGAGGATGGTGCGACCCACGCTCGCCCGCTAGAGGCGGAAGAGGTGGCCGCCACCGTCTGCCCCGGCACCAATGGCCGCGAAGGCCACGAGCTGGCCGGATCCGATGGCCACCTTGTCACTCGCCAAGTCTTCCGAAAGGAGGACGAGGGTGGCTGCAGCCGAGACGTTGGCGTACCGGTCAATGTGCACCGGCACTTGCTCCGGCTCCAGCCCGAGCTTGCGCCGGACGATGTCGACGAGCTTGGCGTTGGCCGGGTGGAAGTAGCAGCGCGAGACGTCCGAATTGGTGCAGGACGCCTGTTTCTGGAGGATCCGGAAGGTCTCCTCCATGAAGGGCGGGTAGCTTGCCACCACCTTCGGCCCATGGACGAAGAAGGTGTGCTCACCTGGCCGCGACCGGTTGTGCGGCCGATGCGACCCACCGCCGGGGTACGAGACGAGCATCTGGGCCTGGCCCTTGTCGTCCGTGTCCAGGCCGCAGAGTCCGGAGAGGACCCCCATACGCGAGGTCAGGTGGCCGACGTTCTGCTGTTTGGTGGCCTCGAGCACCATGGCCCCGGCGGCATCGCCGAAGAGCAACAACGACAGCCACGAGGGGTTCGGCCTCCCGTTCTCCTCCGCGCAGTAGAGGCGCGAGAAGTAGGCGGACGGCACGTTGGACGCGCAAATGAGGATGCGCTGCCGGGCACCGGAGCGGATGCGTTCGCAGGCCGCCTGGATGGCCACCATGGCCCCGCCGCAACCGAGGTTGAGGTACTCGGCAAAGGCTTCCTGCCGCATGCCGAGCGTGTGGTGCAGGGCAATGGCCCCGTAGCTGAAGTGAATGTAGGCCGGCGTGCAGCCGACCACGTAGATGCCATCCAGCTGGTCGGCCGAGAGCTTGGCGCTGTGGAGCGCCCGCTCGGCCGCGAGCGTGTTCATGGCCAGTTCGGCCGGAGTTTCTTCCGGCGTGACGACCGCCTCCCCGGTCAAATCGTTGAAGTCGTGGTGGAAGCGGCGCTCCCGGACCCCGACCTTCATGGCCATGTCGAGCCCCTTCACGGGATCGATGGCCAACGCGTTGATGATCCGCTCGTTCCCCACCACGCGGTCGGGCAAGTGGGCACCGGCCCCCGCGATACGAACGTTGATGCTCATGGAACTTCCTCCTGCGCCTGCTGGCGCGCGAAAACCGATTCGCTGCACCAGCGCAGCCCCGCTGTTTACCCCCTTTCGCGCCAATTGTCAAGGGGCATTTCTCATACAGACGCATACCTCCTGCGCCACAAATAGCATACCGTTTTTCCCAAAAAAAGACGACTTACATCTCCTCCACCACCGGCAACCCCAACAGGGAAAATCCAGCGAGCAAACTGGAGCGCACATGGGCCAACAAGGCCAGACGGGCACCGCGCATGTCTGGCGGAGCGCTCAAAATAGGCTCTTTTTCGTAGAATTCGGAGAATGTTTGGCACAAGCTAAAGAGTGCTTGGCACAACACACTGGGGCGATAGGTGTCGGCCGCCAAGCGTACGGCGTCGGACACGGCTAGCAGCTCAAGGGCCAGGCGATGCTCGACCGAAGACAAGACGACTGTCTTTGGGATTTCGAGGTTGCTCCACAAGCCACTGCCCCCCGCCTTCTTTTCCACGCTGGCAATGCGGGCCAAGGTGTACTGCAGGTACGGACCGGTGAAGCCGTCAAAAGAAACCGCCTCGTCCACATTAAAGACGATCTTTTTTTCCCGGTCCTGCTTGAGCAGGGCAAAGATGAGGCCACCAAAGGCAATGGCATGAGCAGCAGTGCGGACCTGTGCAGCTGACCAATCCGCGTGGCGCTCCCGCACTTCTTTTTCTGCGCGGGCGACCAGCCCATCCCGGAAATCTTCGTAGAAAATAACGTTGCCTTTGCGCGAACTCATGGCACCTTCTGGCAGGGTCACGAACTCGTACGAAAGATGGACGAGGTGCTCTTTCTTCCCCATGCGCTTCAATGTGGCAAACAATTGTTGGAGCGCCAGCGACTGGCGGGCGTCCACCACATACAACGACTCGTCGGGGTGCACGCTCTGCTCTTTTTCCTCTGCCAACGCCAGGTCTTTGGCGTTGTACAAAAGCGTGCCGTCGGTTTTGCGGAGCAAGTTCACGCCCAACTTTTCGCTTTCCAAATCCACAATCACCGCGCCCTGGCTTTCTTTGGCAATCCCCTTCTTTTGCAAATCCTGGACAAGCGCGTCGGCCTCGGCAATCAAGTCGCTTTCGTACCAGCGTTTCTGGAGCGGTAAATCGAACTCAGCAAAAACCTGATCGAGTGCGGCAAGTGACCATTTGCGTGTTTTCTTCCAGAGCGCGATCCATTCGCCGCCCCCTTTTCCAGTGCGGTGGTATTCCTCCAAGCTGCGCTGGATGGTGGAGATTTCTTCGCGCACATTCGGGTCCGCCTCGGCCCGGGCAGTGGCTTCCACGTAGGCTTTATCCAGTGTCCGGACCTCATCCCCCGGCTCCACCACGGCATCGGCCTGGATGTGCTTCATACCCCACAAGCACTTGGCCACATTACTACCCAGGTCATTGATGTAGGAAGCAGGAATCACCTTGTGCCCGCGGGCGAGGAGCAAACGCACGATGGCTGCACCGAGCGTGAAGTTACGCAGGTGGCCCACGTGCACATCTTTGTGCGTGTTGGGGTTGGCGTACTCCACCAACGTTTTTTTACGGCCTTTGGCAGGCAATTTTGGCGGGAGCGCAGAAAACGACTTGGCCGTGAGCAGCGACAACAGGTGCGCATCCGTTACCGTAAAATTCAGGTACGGACCGCTGGCCGAGACACGAGAAAAGACGGGTTTCTTCTCTTTCGAAATGAGTGTGGAGACATCTTCAGCCAGACGAGTGGCAATCTCGGCTGGCGAAGACTTCATGGCCTTAGCCAGGGAAAAACAGGCGAACGCCAGGTCGCCGAGCTCGGGGTTTGGCGGTTCAGAAAAACACTCGTGCCCCACCGCGGTCCCCTTGGGTAAGACGCGGCTCATCAGAGACACTGCGGCAGGAAAGAGAGCAGACGCCGGCATACTTATGGGAGAACGCGAACGAAATGCCGTTTGCCTTTTTGGATGACCATGCCTTGTTTGTTTGGCGAAAGAATGTGGTTCATGTCGCTGACCACCTGACCATCGACCTTCACGCCCTTTTGTTCAACTAAGCGTCGGGCTTCAGATTTAGACGCAGCCATACCAGCGCCCACGAGCGCATCACCAAGCGTCGCACCCTTGACTGCCTTCCAAGTGGGCATGTCGGTCGGCTGCTCGTGCTTTTGGAAGAGCGCGATGAATGCCGCCTCAGCTTTTTCTGCGTCCTTGGCGCTGTGATAACGCGTAACGATACTACGCGCCAACTGCATCTTAATGTCACGTGGGTTCTTTCCCTCTTTGATTTGTTTCGGGATGGAACTGATCCAAGTCGAATCTTCGTCCGTCGTGCGCAAAAAATAATTCTCCAAAGCTGCGTCCGGCACGCTCATGACCTTCCCGTACATCTCTTCCGGCGCTTCGGTAATGCCAATGTAGTTGCCCAGTGACTTGGACATCTTGTCCTTGCCGTCCAAACCAACCAGGAGCGGCACCGTAATCACATCCTGCTCCGGCAAACCCATCTTCTTCTGGAGCTCGCGGCCAGCCAACATATTGAACCGCTGGTCCGTACCACCCACTTCTACATCCGCCTTGATGGCGACCGAGTCGTAGGCCTGCATCATCGGGTACAAGAGTTCGTGGCAGGAAATTTCTTCGCCCGCCTTCATGCGCTTGGTAAAATCATCGCGTTCCAAAATCCGCGCGGCTGTGAACTTGGCAGTCAACCGGATCACGTCTTCAAATTTCAACTTGCCCAGCCATTCGGAGTTGTAGCGGACTTCCGCCTTCTTCATGTCCAAGATCTTGCCCACTTGCTTGAAGTAAGTCTTGGCGTTTTTATCGATCTCTTTGGCATCCAGTTGCGGCCGGGTCTTGGATTTGCCCGAGGGATCACCAATACGCGCCGTGTAATCGCCGATGATGAAGACGACCGTGTGCCCGAGATCCTGGAAACGGCGCAGCAAACGCAGGGCCACAGCATGACCCAAATGCAAATCCGGAGCCGTGGGGTCCATACCCAATTTAATGCGCAACTTTTCACCCTTTTTCAGGCGCGACTCAAGATGGCCGCGAACGATCACATCGTCCACGAGACCGGCAAGGAGGTCCGAAATCTGTTGGTCTGAGAGTGATTTCATGCCCAAGGATTGTAGCCGATCTGCACGATTTCATGTAGGGGCGCGTATTCCGCGCCCAGGGCGGGGCAAACCCGCCCCTACGCCGACAATTGCTTCCGGATCTTCTCCAACTCCTCGGCTGCTGCTGCCCGCTTGCCCTTTTCCTTCTCTATAACGGCTGGTGGCGCTTTGGAGGTGAATCCTTCATTCGCGAGTTTAGCGTCTATGGAGGCAATGTAGCGTGTCAGTTCGTCAGCACGGGCAGTGAGTTTTGAAGTATCCGCTGCCGTACTCGCCTCATACGCAACAAAGATTTGTACGCTCCCCGAAACAGTGGCGATTTCGTTGTTCTGTTTTTCGCGTTCCTCAAAACGAATGTCTTCTGCGCGAACAAGCTCGGCGATCACCGGCGCGTTTTTTTCCAAGAGCGTTGCATCACCGCCCGCGGCAATCGTCAGCTGCAGGGACTGCTTGGGTGAAATGTGGTGCTCGCTCCGCAAATTACGAATTGCGACAACCACTTCCTGAATTCGCTGCATGTCTTGCTCGACCGTCTGTTCCGTAGCCTGTGCTGCCTCTGGCCAGTCCGACACCAATAGGGGCAATTCATGAATTGCCCCTACACCGCCACCGTGCATTTGTTTCCATAACACTTCGGTCACAAACGGCATGAAGGGGTGCCAAAGGCGCAACACACGGTCGAGCACGTAGCGAAGTACGGCGTCCGTTTTTGTTGGATCGGCATCTTTCTTCTGCGTCTTGGCAATCTCAATATACCAATCGGCAAAGTCCCCCCAAGTAAAGTCGCGCAACAGTTCGCCAGCTAACGAAAACTCGTAGCGGGCAAGGTGCGCCGTCACTTTTTCGATGGTGGTTGAGAGACGTGAGAGAATCCAACGGTCGGCCAATGTCACCGGTGTAGGGGCGGGTTTGCCCCGCCCTGGGCGCGGGATACGCGCCCCTACCGAATCGGTCGTGGTGAGCACGAACCGGCCAATGTTCCAGAGCTTGTTCGTAAAGTTGCGGAAGCCCGCAATCTTTTCTTCGGAGAGGCGCACGTCGTTGCCGGGAGTGGAGCCGATGACGAGCGACAAACGCACGGCGTCGGTGCCGTACTTGGCGATCATGTCTAAGGGGTCGATGATGTTGCCGAGTGACTTACTCATCTTCCTGCCCTGCTCATCGCGCACTAAGCCATGCAAGTACACCTGCTTAAACGGCACCTCGCCAACCAGCGCCGTGCTCATAAGGATCATGCGGGCGATCCAGAAGAAGAGGATGTCGTAGCCCGTTTCCAGGACGGACGTGGGGTGGAAAGTGGCCAGGTCTTTTGCTTTGGCGTTTGGCCAACCAAGGGTGGAGAAAGTCCAGAGACCAGAAGAAAACCAGGTATCGAGCGTGTCCGCATCGCGCGACCAACCTTTGCCGGGAGACGTGGTACCGACTTCGTACGTATCGTCCCCTTCTTGGTACCAAACGGGAATCTGATGCCCGAACCACAACTGGCGGGAAATGCACCAGTCACGTAGATTTTCGATCCAGTGATAATACGTTTTTTCAAAGCGCTCCGGCAGAATCTGCAGCTGCCCGCTTTTGACCACATGGATCATCACCTCTTTGAGCGTCACTTCTTGGCCGTTTTTCAACCCGTCGATGGGTGCGTGTTTGGATTGTTTGAAGGAGAACGGTTTGTTCACGGCAATGAACCATTGGAGTTTAGGGAGTGGTTCTACAGCCGTGCCGCAGCGGTAGCAGACCGACAAATTCTGAGCGACAGTTTCTTCTTTTGTAATCAACCCCGCAGCGCGGAGGTCAGCCACAATCTTTTTACGCGCATCCAATACCGACATGCCGGCATACGGGCCAGCCGCAGCTGTCATGTTACCGTCTTCACCAATCACTTGAATGCTCGGGAGATTGTTGGCGCGGGCAATGGCTTCGTCCACTTGGCTGTGGGCCGGGGTCACACCCAAAGCGCCCGTACCAAAGGCCGAATCAACAGCGCGATCGGCGACCACGCGAATGGTGAGCGGCACCCCACAGAATGTGGCGGCGATTTCTTGCCCGACATACTTCTTATAGCGCGCATCTTCCGGGTGGACGGCCACGGCTGTGTCGCCCAACTTGGTTTCTGGACGGGTCGTAGCAATCGTCATAGGAAAATCCGCGTCGTAGGTGAAGGTGTAGAGCGCGGTTTCACCTTCCTTATATTCCACCTCATCGTCGGCCAACGTGGATTGGCAGCGTGGGCACCAGTTAATGACGCGATTGCCGCGGTACAAAAGCCCTTTTTCATGGAGCTGGCTGAAGGCCTCATTGACCGCTTCCGATCGTTTATCGTCCAACGTATACGCCTCACGCGACCAATCGCAGGAGGAGCCCATCTTCTTCACCTGGTTCACAATCGTATCGTGCGACTCGCTGGCAAAAGCGTTGACGCGTTTCAAAAACTCATCGCGACCCAAATCATGACGCGTCATTTTTTCTTTCTCCAAAACCAACTTCTCCACTTTGGTTTGGGTGGCAATGGCGGCGTGGTCTGTGCCCGGAATCCAAAGCGCGCGTTTACCGCGCATCCGCTCAAAACGGACCATCAGGTCTTCCACGGCCAACATCACGGCATGGCCCAAGTGCAAGGTGCCGGTCACGTTCGGTGGCGGCATGACAATGGTGAACGGTTCCTTGCGCTTGCCCGGCAAATGATCCGGGTTGAAAAAACCGCTTTCCTGCCAAGCATGGGACACGGCATCTTCGTGCGCCGCGGGGTCGTAGGCCTTAGGGAATTGGTCCTTGGGGTCGGCCATAGTGGGAAACAGCGTACCAATGCACGGGCAGAAATAAAAGACCCATGTCACGTGACATGGGTGTAGGGGCAGACCGATGTGTCTGCCCTTTGACTGGGCGCACACGCCGGTGCGCCCCTACCGATCGATGCGCTCGGCCCGCCACGTGCCGTAGGGCGTATCGTCTTCGCTCAACAACTGGCCGGTGATGGTGCGGCGGTCCGAACCAAGATGGCCTTGCCAGCGATCGAAGCCGTCGTTCACGTCGAGTGTGGTGCCGGTGATGGTGCCGCACCGATCTTCCAAGAAGCCGCAAACCTGCCGACCCTCTTGGGTGATGGTGACCTGCGTCGGCACTCCGTCGTCGATCGTGAGTTGCCAGGCGCCGGCGAGATCCGGTACCACAGCAACATGGACTGGTGGCGAGCACGCGACGGGCGGACCAGTCACACTGCGCGCTTGGCGACGGCCGTCCACGCAGGCATAGACCACAGCCTGCGGTTCGCGCCCTCCGGTGTCGAGCGCATCTTCCATGCCACGGAGCGTCACGTGGTTGCTCCGTTCGGCATTCCCCCGCACATCCAGGCCAACCGCGGAATCGCTCACCAGCCAGCGGACCGGCAGTGTTTCGAACTCCGCCGCTGGTGTATCCGCAAAGATGTAGGCGAAGAGATCGAGCGTACTTGCCACGTCATGCGCTCTGAGCACGACCTCCGGACTCCGCGGCAGACCATGAATGGCAACCCAGGCTCCCGGCGTCACTACCTCTCCCTCAGAGCCGGCATCTGACACCGACCTCGTCGGCATCACGATTTCCGATGACCAACCACGGAACGGAACCGCGGCCACTTCACCAGTCGCCCCCACCTCTTCCCGGCAGGCAGCACAAAAAAGAACCGCGATCACGACCTGAGACAACACAAAACACGC
>CAZQBA010000004.1:13054-35174 GCA_964591635.1 uncultured Gammaproteobacteria bacterium
TTCGGATAGAGTGCGCCCTTCACTGAGTTCCATGGCCAAAACGATTGCTGACCAGTTTTTTACCTTGTTGAAAGAGGCCGAACGGCCGCTGGTGCTTTTGCCGCGCGAACCGAGCATTGACCACTTGGCTACGGCTGCCGCGTTTTTCCAACTGTGCCGGGAAATGGGTAAGCCTGCTGACGGCTATGCCGAGGGGTTCCATCCACCCAGCCTGCCGGCATTCCTGCCTGGTTTGGAAAGCCTCTCTGGCACGTTGCCCAGCTTGGCCGCGCTCCACATTTCCATTCCGACCCACCAGGTGCCGCTTCAGGATCTGACCTACCAACGCGAAGAAAAAAGCCTGCGCATCCAAGTCACACCCAAAACCGGCGCCTGGAAACCGGAAGAGATTTTGGTAGAGATGTCGGCGTGCCGCTATGATCTATTGGTGTGCATTGGCGCGGCTGATGTGGGATCACTCGGCGCATTTGGAGCCGAACACCGGCCTTTGTTTGAACAACTCCCGAGCATTGTGTTGGATATTGATTTGGCCAACGAACGATACGGTACACTCAACATCGTCGACGCCTCGGCTGCCTCGCTTACCCACGCCTTGTACCGGCTCATCACGGCTGCCCAACGTCCCGTGGATGCGATTCTTGCCACCACCCTCTTGGCCGGCATGATCCACCGCACCCGCCGCTTCACCGCCGACCGCCTGGCACCGGATGCCTTGGCCGCAGCCGGAGAACTGGTCGCCCATGGCGCACGTCGCCAAGACATTCTCACCGAACTGTATCGGACGCGTTCTGTAAACACCCTGCGCTTGTGGGGCCGGGCCATGGCCCGCCTTAAAGCCGATGCGGAGCGCTCCCTTGTGTGGACCGTCTTAACCGGCCAGGACTTTGCTCTGGCAGGCACAACGGACGGCCATGCCCAAGAAGTCTTGGACGAGCTCGTTTCCAGCTCGCCGGACGCTGCGCTCGCCGTGCTCCTCTGCGAAAAAGAACACGACCATGTGGACGTGTTCCTGGCGAGCAAGTCTGAGCACGCCCTGCAGCTCCTGCAACCGCTCGGTGCCACCGGCGACGCCAGCCGCGCCACCTGTCGGATTCCCGGCAAGCTGCCAGACATCGAAGCGCAAATCATTGCCCACCTGCGGCAAGCCCTGCCGATCCAAACATAAAACCAGCCCTCTCAGGGGCTGGTTTTTTATTCCACTGCTTCCATGGCTACAACGAGGGCGGTGTCGGCGGCGTCCAGGCTGAGACGGGTATCGCGCAGACCGGAGATGATGTCGGTTGGAGCGAAGCCGGACGCAGCTCCGTCTTGGGCATAGCCGCTGATTTGTGCAGCTACGGCCCGGGCCCGGGTGGCAGCGGCTTCGGCCTGTTCTGCCGCGGCAAAGGCCGAGCGCTTGACCCGTTTCTTCCGGATCACTTTGCCGAGCTGGTTTGTTTCTTGAACAACTGCGGCTAACCGGTCGGCTTCGGCCTGTAAGGCTTGGGATGCTTGGAGCGCGATGTTCGGGTCTTCATCCAGACGGCCAAGACCAGCCGCGGTTTCTTCCAGTTGGTTGGTGAGTTGAGCAATTTGTTCGTCCAAGCGGCGCAACACCACACCGGCTTCGGGGGTGAGTGGTTCGCGGCTTACATAGCGGTAGCCCACGGCACCGGCCAAAAAGACGATGGCGCCGATCCCCAAAAAAAGCAGGATGCGGTCGGGTCGAGCAGGTGAGGGTTGGGCGTGCATACCAGCTCTATGGTAGCGGGCAGCGGGCCGTCTGTCACTGGGGCGAAACCACTACTGCGTCCACAGCGTCGCTCACCATCACTTCCTGCCATTCAGAGCCGTTCCAAAACAGCAGGATCACAGGCGCTGCTTGGGCGAACTCCCGGAGTATGGGACGCATGGTAATTTCGGCGGTGGCTGAGAAGTCGCGATAGCTGATGGCGTACATGAAGAACCGACGCATGCCGAGCTTGCCCGTGACCCAGGGTTCGGAAAACTCAACCGGCCCGGCTAAGACGGGAGTAAGCGGCCGAGCATGATACGCAACATGATCGCGATCGGTACGGACCGCAGAAAGGTGGACGCCTGGCTTGGCCGTGCTCCGCAGATTTGAAATAGCGAACTCCGAGTCGAGACCAAACATCTTTAACATCTGGGGCAAACCATTACGCCAAAGCGGAATCCCATGCATGTTATCTGGCAAACCGAAAGCAATGAGAAGTGTGTTTGGATAGCGGTCCACCACGGCGCGTGTCCGTTCAGCAATGTGGGCGGCCTGTTGGGCAGCCGCGTGCCAGAGCAGGACTTTGGAACTCAGTTGGAAGGCACAGAAGAGCATGAGGGCTCCCGCAGTGAGACCGACCGCGACACGCCGCAACCCGCTCAAACGAGCGATTAAAGAGACAGTGAGCCAGCCCAAGATAATTGCGATAAAAACCGAGGGGAGGTAGGCATACCGTTCCCCTTCGTCATTCATAAAACCGTGCATGTGAGTGATCCCAAAACGCATCACGGGCAGGACGCAAATGAGGAACGAGAAGACCAGCCACCAGGCCCGCTTGGGCAAACGCGCGACCACGCCAACCGCTCCCAACACCACTCCCAATAAAAGGAAGTAACGGCGGCGGTCGAAAAAGGAATAGAGGACGTCCATGACCGTGCTACGTGCCTCCCCCGATACGAACGAAGAGACGGCGTAGGCCAAGACACTGCGCAAGGCGACCATGGGGTCCACGGCTAAGTCGCTGCCGTAGTAGCCCCACAGCACATGGATAGAAAGATAGCGCACCACAAGAAAGAGAGCAGCAACGAACCACAGCGGCAACGTCGCACGTATCGCCGAAAGCCAGCGACGCCACGGGGTCACAACGAGTGCCCAGCCCAACGCCACGGCCGGGAGCATCACCACGCTCTCTTTAGCTAAGAGCCCACACAGAAACAAAACACTGGCAGCCACTGTCCGCCACACCGCCGAGCGGTCGGTACGTTCGAATCCCTCCATCCAGAACAAAAGCGCGCCAAGAAAAAGAGCCGTGGCTACCGGATCGCTCATGGCAGCTGGCCAGAGCACGGCTTCGGCATGGTTGGGCAGGAGCGCGAACCAGGTTGCAGCGGCGAGTCCTACCCAGCGGGTTTTCCCGCTCACCTGCCAGGCAAGTCGGCCAACGAAGAGTACCACTGCAACATGCGCGAGCAACGGAATGGTATGCGCCATCACTCGTCCGGCCACGTTCATGCCGCCTACCCTGGCCACCACCGCCCAAAAAATGGAAACGAGCGGACGGTAGGAACCGCCTACATGCGTTCCTTCGTAGTTGGAAAAAAAATAGGCCCAGAGCGGTTGGGTGCGATGGGTGGCAATCCACATATGATGCCAGTCGTCGGACAGCAAAAAGTCCGTGAGGCCCAGAAGGCCGGGCAGGATGCCGAGCAGCGCCACGCCCAGCCACCATTTATGGCGTTTGAGGCGGGTGGTGACCGTTGCCATTAGCGAGGTAGCGGACATAGGCCAATTTCACCAGTTCAGTTGTGCCAAAGTATGCGATGACGATGACCGGGAGCGCAACTGCCTGGTACAGGCTTGGCAAGGCAAAATGGAAGGTGCTACGGAAACTGGCAAACCACGGAATCGTGACGGCGATTGCCGCAGCGAGCATGGTGAGGGCAATGACAATTGCGCCTGGCCGGCCGGCCCGCCAGAACGGCAGGCGCGTGCGGATGGAATAGAAGAGTGCGAGCTCGGTGAGGATTGAGCCGACCCACCACATGGTCTGCAAGGTGCGCTCACCGTACGGCAGGAAGAAGGCGAACATGATGAAGTCAAACGAGGTGGAGACCACACCAAGGACCATCGCCATCAACACCACGTCGCGCACCCGGTACGCTTCTGGCGTGCGGACGTCTTCCGTATCCGTGCTGTCCGTGGCAATGGAGATCATGGGAAAGTCGGAAAGCAGGTTGAGGAGCAAGACTTGGGTGGGAAGCATGGGCAGAAACGGCACAAAAAGCGAAGCTGCCGCCAAAGCAAAAAAGTTTCCAAAATTCGATGTGAGCGTCGCCTTAATGTACTTCACGGTGTTGGCAAAGGTCCGCCGTCCTTCCAGGATGCCATCGATGATCACCGAAAGCGCGTGGTTGCGAAGGACCACATCCGCCGCGTCTTTGGCCACGTCGGCCGCACCGTCCACAGCCAGCCCCACATGCGCCAAGGTCAGCGCCGGCACGTCGTTCACGCCTTCGCCCAAAAAGCCGACCACGGCCGTTTCTTTGAGGAGTTTGAGGATCTCATATTTCTGGTCTGGCGTGACCCGGGCAAACACGTGGGCAGCCAACACCACCTGGCGCTTCTTTTCTTGCGGCATGCGGCGGAACTGCTCGCCGCTTACCACCGCGCCCGCTTCCGGAATCAATCCGACCTGCACGGCCACAGCTCCGGCCACTTCCGGACTATCACCGGTGAGAATTTTCACTTGCACGCCCATGTCACGCGCCCGGGCAATCGTCTCCTTGGCATCAGGCTTGAGCGGATCAATAAAAGCGACGGCGCCAATGACCGCCAAGCCGTCGCGTTCCGCTTCTTGAATAGTCATGTTGGCTGGTACGCGACGCGTCGCCACCACGAGGATGCGCTTGCCTTCTTTGCCCCGCGCTGCGGCCCAGGAAAGGAGCGCATCATCCCCTTCTTTGCTCTTGGCCGTGCAGGACGGGAGCACGGCTTCCGGCGCACCGCGCACGATCAGGGTCCGCTGCCCATCCGGATCGCGCACCAAGACCGTGCTCCGCCTCCGCTCCGGCGTAAACGGGAGCACAGCTTCGTGGACCGAACGCAATAAGCGCCGTCGTTCCTTTTCTCCGGCGGCATGCCATACCGCCCGATCAAAGGCGTTATTGGGCAACGCCTCTTCCTTCCCTAAAAACGGCGATCCCAAAAAAGCAATACCGAGTATGTTCACGCGATCCCCCAACACATCCGACACGCTGAGTGCATTTTCCGTAATCGTGCCCGTCTTGTCCGTACAGAGCACTTGAATGGAACCAAGGTCTTCAATGGCGGAGAGGCGCTTTGGGATCACTTGCTTGCGGGCCAAACGCAGGCCCCCTGTGGACAGCGCAACCGTCACCACAAGCGGAAGCGCTTCGGGAATCACACCCACGGCCAGGGCAATCGCAAAGATAAGATAGGTAGGGAGCGAAAAGGTATCCGGGGCAATCGCGTACTTGGCAACGATCACACCAACAAGCGTGACCGTTGTCAGCACCAGAATAAATCGACTGAAGCCACTCACGGAACGGGACAGGTTGGATGGCTCTTCATTCGTGACCGCCAAATACGCCATACCACCCATCATGGTGCGCATGCCCGTGGCACACACCACCCCCTCAACTTCCCCATCAGCCACCGTACTCCCGGAGAACAGCATGTTGCGGCGGTTGAGCGGATTGTCTTCAAGCCGAACACTCACTGCGTCGTCTTTGGCCACGGGGACGGATTCGCCAGACAAAATAGATTCATCTACCAAGACGCCGTCCGCCCGCACCACGCGCAGGTCGGCTGGCACTTGGTCGCCGGCATCCAAAAGCACCACGTCGCCGGGAACGATATGCGCCACGTCTACCACTTCCACCTTGCCGTCGCGACGTACGTGCGTCTTCCGGGGAATCAAGAGGCGCAAGGCTTCAAGCGACCGTTCCGCCCGATATTCTTGAACAAAGCCGAGCGTGGCATTCAAAAAAATGAAAGCGAGAATGAGGCCGGCATCCAAGTACTCGCCGAGTCCCAAAGCAATACCTGCGGCCAAGAGCAAGAGCACCACGAATGCCGAACGGAACTGACGGCCGAGTACGGTCCACAACCGAGTCGTCCGGACCTGGAGCTGATTAGGACCGTTGGTGCGCAATCGCGTGTTAGCATCGGCCTGCGACAAACCGGTTGGGCCCGTACCCAACAGCTGGAATGCTTCCGCCACGGAAACGCTGGCGTATGCTGCCGTCCTGTCCTCCATAGTCCCGGGTATGATACCAAAAACCCCCGCACTGCGGGGGTTTATTTGTTGCGGAAGATGATCCAGTTGGATTGGCGTCTGGTGGAATCCGTGAGAATGCCAATGTCTTGCCGCAAACCCGTACGCGCATCGCGGTACCAGCCAGCACTCCACGAACCCATGTCCAGGTTGAGCGCATCAGCTACGCCCAGTTCCACGAGATCTAAGGAAAAGTCATTTAGGTCGAGCGCGCTCTGGCTTTCCACGACCGCAGCCCGTCCATCGGCAAACACAACCAGTGCGCGTCGAATAAAGAGCGGCTGCTCCTTGAAGTGCTCGGCCACGCCACCTGCCACCAAGAGGTGGCCTTGGATGAGTGACTGGTCAGCTGCTGCAACTTCCGCCACAAACGCCTTCGTCAGCAACTGTCCGCGGTTCGTGGCAATGATGCGCACCTCACCGTCGTCAAAAATCGCAGCCCCGTTCCAGCCCTGCCGTTCCTTCTGCTGGATAATCTCTCCATCCAACACCACATACCCCTCTACCCTGTCCTGCGGGCTGGTGTAGGTGCCTGGGACTGACAAAAGCACCGACTCATCGGACGGATTCGGTCGAGTGAGGGTGAGCGCAACCGCTGCATCGTCAGCCCAGTACACGGTGTAGGCCGAAGAAGAGGCAGTGCGTTCTTCCCAGCGCTGTCCGTTAGCGTGGACTGGCGCGGCCGGAACCGGAGCACGCGGCATGAGCGGACGCGATTGCTCCACGCAACCAGCACCTACAACCAGAAATGCAGCGAGTGATACTAAAAGATGCCGACCGTTCATGGCGGCAATCGTAACGCACCTATCAGGAAACCAAAAGGGCGGGATAACCCCGCCCCTACACCGTCTTTATTCCAAAACGAATTCCGTGATCGGGTCGTACTGCTTCAATGTTTCTTTCACGGTCTTGCCGAGTACGGCTTCGTACTGTTCGCTGGGCAGGCCACCGGCGTATTGCTGCGGCCGCATGGCATAGACCATGTCTTTGGTGAGCACCGTACCAGCTGGAATATCGCGCCCGGCCATGAGCGACTTGCGGAAGAACGGGCGGAATACCGCTTCATCATCCTGCAGCACTTTTTCCGGCGTGCCCATGCCTTGCTGCACAATGTCTTTTTGGAGGTACGCCTCTTTAAGCGAGGGGTCGGCTTCCATCGCTCGGATCTGATCGACCATCGCGCGCAGCTCGGCTGGCGTCATGGACACTTTATGGTCTGCGCCCCACAGCGCCCGATCAAAGGAAAAATGCTTTTCAATCACACAGGCCCCGAGTGCCACGGCAGCTAAGGCCGAATCAAAGCCAATGGAATGATCCGAGAAGCCGGTGGGAATGCCGTAGCGTTCCGCCAAGAACGGAATAGTAGAAAGCCGCAGTTCTTCTGGTGGGCAGGGATATTTGGACACGCAGTGGAAGAGGAGTGTTGGTGCGTTGTGGCGCTTCAAGAAATCAATGCTCTTATCCAATTCTTCGAGCGTAGACATGCCGGACGAAATGAAGATCGGCTTACCGGTCGAAGCGAGATAGTCCAAACAGACAAAGTCGAGAATATCACCCGAGCCCACCTTCCACATTTCCGGCTGGAGCGAAGCCACACGCTCAGCTGCCCCACGTGACATGGGCGTGGTGTGGAACAAAATCCCCAACTCATCACAATACGCCTTGAGCGGCTTCCAGAATTCCTCGAGCGGCGTGGCCTTGGTATTGCGCGTCACCCACGAATAGCGGTCAGCGCCCTTAAAGTGTGGGGACGTGACGGTGATGTTCAGCTGCTCATCCGTCACTTCATGCGTCTGGAACTTCACGGCATCAGCGCCAGACTCTGCTGCGGCTTTGACCAAAGCTTTCGCATTCTCTAAATACTCGGCAACACTTTTTTCTTCCTCCGCCTGAATGAAGTTCTTGCCAATATCAACAATGATAAAAACAGGTTGACCGAGACCAACCAATCGTTCGCCGCGGGGAGTACGGATGGTGATCATATGTAACAAAAAAGTTAATTGTTCAGGTATGCTTCTTCGCTCGTCTCATCGTGTGCGTCAAAAGTGCGGTAATTTACCAAAATCTCTTCTCCTTTTTCTATATCACGATTCGCCACGCCCCGCGTCTCCACTTCGCCAGGAAACAAAACCGAATCCATGTTATTTTTTAGTGACGAATGGTTCGTATACCTACTATCATCAATAGGAAAGATATACTTGCCCATCTCCGTAGAGAGATACGCATACCGTTCAATCAACTCTCGATGTTCCGGTGGCATCAACTTCACTTCTTCCGGATCAAAAACAATATCGAACCGTGGGTTGAATTTCCACATCGTCGTCCCTTTGGAAATATGTTCGTCCGCGAACAACCCGATGCCCTGAATGGCGCTCGGTTTTGCGCTTGCCTTCACAGTGAGCATGTCAATTTTTTCAAAACTTTCTGATCCTTGGTGGACCGCAAGGGAATCGGTTTGCTCCCGCAAGCCCAGGGCGTCATCCGTCCCGCCCCGGCGGGACGTCTGATCGACCGTTCGATTCCTTAAATCTATAAATCCTGGTTATGGACCGTGAGAGAATCGAACTCTCATCTCCCGGATGCAAACCGGGTGCTCTACCACTAAGCTAACGGCCCATGTGGTGCAAAAGGTAATGGGAAAAACGGTTTTCGTCAATGATTGACAAAGGGGCTGGAAAGGCGCAGTCTCCGGTGGAGGAGGAGACGTTGCGCACGCACCTCAGGCATATCTTGCAGATACTGGGGCCGGCCATTGCCGTGTACTGCTGCATTACGGCACTGGGCGAAACGCTCATCGGCAACTGGGACTGGCATATCATCGGCTTCTTTGGTATGGCGGCAGGCGCGCTGTGGCTTTCCACGAAGATCCGGGACGACACCGCCGTGGCAGCCAAACAATTACTGCCAAAGAGCGGCTGGGACCCGCGCACCATCGAGAGCGCCAAACGGCGCAGCGAAGGGGTGGAATAACGCCACGCACATCGAAATGCCTGGCGTTCTTTTATTTCTGTCCAAGGACAACGAAAGAACGATCGGCGTGGACGCGCGGGAGAAAGCCAAAGGAGAGTTTCCCTTTTTCAATCAAAGCGTGGATGGCGCGCGCAGTGGGGCGATACGCTGCATCCGTGTGGGTGAGCGAATCATGATCGAGGTGAATGGCATAGTGGCCGGTCCAACCTGGGACAGCCATCACCGCCACGCGCACAGCTTCACTGGGTGCCAGTTTCTCGCAGGACGGGCAATACACGGCGCGCACGGCATGGCTTTCAAAATCCGCAGCAGAGCGGAAGGGAATGCGCCGCTTGTGACAGTGACAGGTTTTGCTAAAGAGGTGCATAGATCGTAGGGGCGCGTTTTCCGCGCCCGGGCGGGGGAAACCCGCCCTTACATCGGTTTAACAGGCGAGACCGCCGGTTTGCCGGAGAGCACAGCGAGCACATTGTCTGCCACCAGCTTGGCCATTTCCGTGCGCGTTTCCACGGTGGCGCTGGCCGTGTGCGGTGTCATCACTACGTTTGAGAGCTTATTCAAGCCCGGTGCCAATTTTGGTTCAAACTCGAAGACGTCCAAGCCCGCTCCAGCAATCTGCTTTTTCTGGAGGGCAGCGACCAGCGCTTTTTCGTCGACGATGGGGCCGCGGGAAGTGTTCACTAAGTAGGCTGTCTTCTTCATCAGCTTCAAGGCCTTGGCACCAATCAAGTGGCGGGTGGTGGGCAGAAGCGGTACGTGGACGGACACCACATCACTCTCTGCAAGCAATGCTTCCAGCTTCATAAATCGTGCGCCCACGGCTTTTTCAAAATCTGCATTCGGCTTCACATCCGTGTAGAGCACCTTCATGCCGAACCCCTTGGCACAGATCGCCGCCACTTCGGAACCAATCCGTCCCAAACCAACAATGCCGATAGTCTTGCCTTTCATTTCCATGCCGAGCAACAGCTCCGGTTCCCAACCATGGTACTTCCCTTTGCGCAAGAAGGCGTCCGATTCCACCACGCGGCGCGAGGCGGCCATCATGAGGGCAATGGCATGTTCGGCCACGGCTTGGGACAACACGCCCGGGGTGTTCGTCACCACCACGCCCGCTTTGGCGCAGGCCGCCACGTCGATATTGTCGTAACCGACCGCGTAGTTCGCAACAATTTTTAACTGTTTGCCGGCTGCTTTGAGAAACTGCGCATCCACTTTGTCGGTAAGCAGGGTAACGACTGCATCTTTTCCGGCCACAGCCTTGAGGAGTTGAGCCCGTGGCATGGCACCTTTTCCGGTATACGTCGTGAGTTTGTGGCCGGCAGCCTTGAGCGCTTGCGGCGCTGCAACGGGAATATTTCGCGTGATCAGGATGGAAGCCATAGCTAGCGGTTCAGATTGCGAACAGTAAATTTCTTGAGCATGGCCGCAGTCGGCATCTTCTTGAAGATACCGGCCTTGGCCCCAATTTTTTGGATCACTCCTTCGGCGTTCACCGCCCCGGTGCGCAAGGCTGCAGACAAGTTATTCGTGGCCAGGAAACCGGCCAGGAAACCGGAGCCAAAGGCATCACCCGCTCCGGTGCGGTTCACGGCCTTGATCTTGCTCGGTGCCAGGAAGAGCGTGCGTTCGCCGTCACTCCAGTACGCGCCTTTGGGACCGTCGGTGAGCAGGACTCCGGCGGAAAGGTGATGGAGATCGCGCAACATACCGTGGAGGTCGTGGAGCGGACGCTTAGTGAGGGCCGACGCTTCTTCGCGGTTGACGTCGAGAATAGCCACTTGCCGGAGGTACGGCTTCAAGACCGTGGGACCGTGCACAATATCCTTGTTGCCCGGGTTCCAAAAGACGCGCATCTTCTTTTTTTCCGCATGGCGCATCACAGCGGCCAACAAGTCGGTCCGTCCGGCCAAGGACGTCATGTAGATCCAATCACCCACCACCATTTTCCAGGGGACGAGTTTGGGGCTGAGCATTTCCCCAGCACCGCGGTGGGTAAGGATGGTGCGCTCGCCCGACGGCATCACCAAAATGGTGGAAAAGGCGGTGTGTGCCCCTTTGATGCTCACCAAAAGCTCGGTGCCGATGTGACGGGTTTCTAGATCATCCAACACCGCTGCACCAAAAATGTCGTCGCCCACAGCTGTGAGGCAGGAAGTACGGAAGCCGGCCGCTGAAAACGTCGCGGCCGCATTGGTTGCCCCACCGCCCGTGGCCAGAGCAAACTTTTCCATTTCAATTTTAGTGCCCAAAGCAAAGCACTCCCCCACCCCGCCCACGAACTTGGGCGAACGGAACAAGGAAAAGGCCTTGGACCACACAAAGGTGTCTATGGTAGACGCGCCAATGGTTATGATCTTCCCCCTATGCATATTTCTATTATACCCGATTGGCAACACCAAAGAGCCGGCACTTCTTTTCCACGACCGCGGCAATGGCGGCTCGGGCTGGCCCCACCACCTTACGCGGATCAACGGTCTTCACGTCTTTGAGCAGCGCGGAGCGGACGGCACCGGTAAACGCCAAGCGCAAATCTGAGTCGATGTTGATCTTGTTGATGCCATTTTTTACTGCTTCCCGAATGAGCGCATCGGAAACGCCGCGCGCGTCTTTGACGCGGTTGCAGTCGTGGAGGTCGTCGCAGTGGTCGGCGAATGCCGCGCGCTCGGCCGCACCAATACCGGAAGCACCGTGCAAGACCAGCGGGTGCTTGGCAGCGGCTTTTACTTTTTTGAGACGGGCAATATCCAATGTGGGTTCGCCTTTGAACTTGTAGACGCCGTGGGCCGTACCAATCGCCACCGCCAGAGCATCACACTTGGTCTCCGCCACGAACCGCTTGGCTTCGTCGGCGTCGGTGAGATGCGCATCGCGTTCGGCTACTGAAACAAAGTCTTCAATACCGGCAATCGCTCCCAACTCGGCTTCCACAGAAATGCCGCGCGCATGAGCCAGGGCCACGATCTTTTTGGTGACGCGCACATTCTCTTTGTACGGCAGGTGCGAACCATCAATCATGACCGAGGTGTAGAGGCCAGACTTTACTGCGCGCTCGACGAGTACCGCATCTTTGCCGTGGTCCAAATGAAAGACCACGGGCAAACGCGTTTTTTCCGCAGCCGTCCAGGCAATGGCCGCCAAAAATTCCATGCCCGCATACTCAATTGCTCCTTCGCTGGTTTGCAAAATAACGGGTGCCTTTGCTTTTTCCGCGCCATCCATAATGCCCAGCGCCATTTCCAAGTTGTTGATATTGAAGGCACCCACGGCATAGGCACCGCGATGCGCTTTGTCCAACACTTTTTTGAGGGAGACCAACATTTATTTGAGGAGTTTGGGTTTGACGGAGCGGTACTTGCGGATAGTACGAGCAACTTGGGCGCGCGTCTGCAGGCCGGCCTGCGGGCCAACTTTTCCCACAACTCCCGCCGAATTGGCCGATCCCCATTTGAGTGCTTCACTCACGGGCTGGTCGTTATGGAGCGCAGCTAAGAATCCGGTGGCAAAACTGTCCCCCGCCCCGGTCATTTCCACCACCTTGGCCGGGTAAATGCCCATGGCCCACATGCTCCGGCCATCAAAAACATGGGCGCCACGCGGACCATCGGTAATCACCACAATGCGCGGGCCGGTGGCGTGGAGTTCGCGCAACAGTTCCGGCATTTCGCCGCGCTTACCGACCAACTTTTCTGCTTCCTGCTTGTTTACAAACAACACCTCAGTCACGGCCAACAGCGGCTTCATGCGCACCAAACCTTCGTTCAGCTGGCCGGTACCCGGGTTGTACCCAAGCTTGGCATGATTTTTTTTGAGATAGGTGATGAGCGAGCGCTCCATGGCAGCATGATTCTTGCCGATGGCCGTATAGTACACCCAGTGAGCCGGGGCTAAACGCGGCAAGCGGTAGGTGCGCGGTTCGCTGTAGGTCAAAATAGTGCGTTCCCCTTGGTAGTTCAAGACCACCGAGTAGTTGGATGGCCGGCGCTTGTCTACCTGCACGTAGGCCGTCGACACCTTTTCCTTGCGCATGGTGGCCAAAATGGTTTGGCCGATCTCATCGTTCCCGACGATGGAATAAAAGGCGGCCTTCATGCCTAAGCGAGCTGAACCCACGGCGTTGTTGGCGGCATTCCCTGCCACCGTGCGCTCCAAGGAGGTAATCGGAATTTTATCCGCATAGTTGAAGCAGAGGAGACAGGCCTCACGATCAACAGTACACATGAGCGAGGCATCGGCCACCCGGATGAAGGTGTCTTCGGCCGCGTCACCAATGGAGATGATATCCAGCATAGTTATTTGTGTTTCAGTAACCGGACCACAGCGTCCATGATGGCGTCCACTCCCATGCCAAAGGCCTCAATGAGTTCGTCCGGCGTGCCGCTTTCGCCAAACCGGTCCTGGACGCCGACAAAACGCATGGGCACTGGATGCGCCTCGGCCAAAATTTCGGCCACGCGCGAACCCATGCCGCCATGGACCTGGTGCTCTTCCACCGTCACCACCCGGGCCGTCTTCTTAGCCGAGGCAATAATGGTTTTGGCATCCATGGGTTTGATGGTGTGGTTATTGATGACTTCGCAGTCGATCCCCTTCTTAACCAGATGTTCGGCTGCCAAGAGCGCGTTATGAACCAACGGGCCGCAAGCGACGATGGTCACGTCGGTGCCAGTCCGGAAGATTTCCGCACGACCGATTTTGAAGGGCGTTTTGGGTGTGGTGAAGACCGGCGTTTTTTCGCGGGCCATGCGGAAGTAGCACGGGCCAGTCATGGCGGCCACGGCCAGGACCGTCTTGTGGGTTTCCAGCACGTCACACGGGGCAACCACGGTCATGCGCGGAATGACCCGCATGATGGCCATGTCTTCCACGGCCTGGTGGGTAGCGCCGTCTGGCCCAACCGAAACACCCGCGTGCGCTCCGACAATTTTGACGTTGGCGTGATTCAAAGCCAGGTTCGTACGCACCTGCTCCCAACTCCGGCCCGGGGAGAACATGGCGTAGGAGGCAATGAACGGTACTTTGCCAGCCAAGGCCATACCCGCAGCAATCGCAGCAAGCGACTGCTCGGACACGCCGAACTGCACGAACCGTTCTGGAAATGCTTTCTTAAAAGGAAGGGCGCGCGTGGATTCTGTGAGGTCGGCCGAGCAAACGACGATGCGGGGATCCTTTTTACCTGCTTCCACCACACCCGTCCCAAAACCGTCGCGGGTGGGCACGCGCTCAATCTTCTTTCCATCAAACAGATGCTTCACCAAATGCGCCTTGGGGTTCACTGCCATACTATTCGTGTTCGCTATGGATTTTGCCGCCCAAAGTGCGGAGTGCATCCAGCGCCGCTTCGGCTTGATCGGCATTCGGCGGGATGCCATGCCATTCGTACTTCCACTCCATGAAGTCCACGCCCCGGCCGGGAATATTGTGGAGGATCACCACGGTTGGTTTTTCGTAAATGGCTTTGGCTTCGTTTACGGCATCAATCATCATCTGCATGTTGTTGCCGTCGCAATCAATCACGTGCCAATTGAAGGCCTCGTATTTTTCACGAAGCGGCTCCAAGGGCATGATGTCTTCGGTCATGCCATCTATTTGGATGTTGTTGCGGTCAATGAAAGCCGTGAGGTTGGAGAGCCGGTACTTGCCGGCAAACAGCGCTGCTTCCCAATGGAGCCCGGCCGCGTGCTCACCGTCGGAAGTGAGGCAGTAGGTGCGCCACTTCTTTTTGTCCATGCGGGCGGCATAGGCTAAACCCACGGCCTGGGCCAGACCGGCACCCAACGGCCCCGAGGTGGTTTCCACGCCTGGCAATTTTTCCCGCTCCGGGTGGCCTTGGAGACGCGAACCGTATTTGCGCAACGTGAGCAGTTCTTTTTTTGGAAAGTAGCCGGCGTGAGCCATGGCGGCGTAGCGCACCGGGCAGATGTGGCCGTTGGATAAAATCAGGCGATCCCGTTCGGTCCACTCCGGCTTCTTGGGGTCGTGGTGCAAAATATGGAAGTACATGGCCGTAAAAAAATCAGCCATGCCCAAGGGGCCGGCCGAGTGCCCGCTGCCTGCCGCCAACAGCATCTGGATAATGCTCTTGCGGACTTCCGTAGCAGTTTCCTCCAACTGCTTCACTTTCTTGTCGTGCACATGGGCCATAACGAGCCAAATTATAGCACGAAATCACTCCCTGCGGCTTCGTCCGCGCCTACGCGTCCTGCGGAACCTCCTCACGCCTCGGCCAGAGCGACCAGAGCGTTCGTCGAACACGTCCTCGGACGCTGCGGCATCGGACTTCAGCCGCAGGACCTATCATCGAGCAAAGATCTTTTCAAAGTCAGCCACGGCTTGGGCCAAGTCCGGTGCTTTGTAGAGGGCGCTGGCGGCAATCAAGCCATCGGCTCCGGCTGCGACCAGGGCTGGTGCGGTTTCCATATTCACGCCGCCGTCTACTTCTACGCGCATCTCTGGACGCAGTTGTTTTAAGGCGCTCACCTTCTCAATAGCCACTGGCTGGAACTCCTGGCCGCTATAGCCGGGGGTGACCCCCATCACCAACACCACGTCGGCCAATGCCACCAACTCACGTACCGATTCCACACTGGTGTCTGGGTTGATAGCGAGCCCTGCTTCTACACCCCCTTCGCGCAAGGCTTCCAAGGCGCCCTGCACATTCCCCACCGACTCGGCGTGCACGAACACGCGAGCTGCCCCGGCATCCATCCAGGTTTGAACAACTTCCTCCGGGTTTTGGACCATCAAGTGCACTTCCAAAACGAGTGGCAATTCCATGCTGGCCACCACGCCTGGATCGGCCCAGGTGGTGCTGTTCACAAAGACGCCGTCCATGACGTCCAGTTGTATGGTGCGGACATGCGGCGATACCAATGTGATCTTTTCACGGAACTCGTCTTCGCTTTTTACCAAGACAGCCGGAATGAGCTCAACGGGATTCATAAGAAGCGATCTTCTTCAAACGCCGGACGTGCCGGGCCGCGCCCGAGAACGGCGTGGTAATAAAGGCCTGAACAATTTTTTTTGCAGTGAGCAGGGAACCGCTCGGCATGCGGGCACCAAGCGACACGACGTTGGCATTATTATGTTCGCGGGCCAGTTTGGCGGTTCGCACGTCATAGCACAGGGCCGCCCGGATACCGGCCACCTTGTTGGCCGCCATCTGTTCGCCGTTGCCACTCCCACCAATGATGATGCCGAACGCTTGTCCCCGACTCTGCGCCACGGCTTCTGCGCACGGAATCACCACATCCGGGTAATCCATGTCTTTGCTTGAGGTTGTGCCAAAATCCACCACTTCGTATCCGTGCCCTTCCAACCAGCGCCTGAGTTGATCTTTCAACCGGAACCCGGCATGGTCGGCCGCACAAAAAATCACGGGTTTTTGCATACGCCCGCCAGTGTACCATAGGAAAAAAGAAGCCGGCATGGATCATGCCGGCGGCGGGTCGGTGGGTGCGTGTTCGAGGAGCAGGCGTTCGCGTTCGGTTACGAGCCAGGTGACCGACTCCAGGCACCAGGCCATGCACTCCCCGGCAGCTTGGGCCGACCGGGCGGTCAGGGCCGCCATGCCCCAATACCAGCCCGCTACCCGGTTCGCATCTGCCAGAGCGAAGCTGCCATCAATTTGGGTGTCCATCAGGAACGCTTCCAAATCATAACTGGCAAACTGCCGCTTCAAGCCTGTTGGCCAACGGACCTTCTGGCCCGGCCCGGCGGCAAAGCGCATGATGAGCGTGGCGGCAAACAGGCGCTCGTACGAAACCCGCAGGGCGTCGCCTTCGCCCTGGACGCCGCCCCGCCACCACAAAAGGACGCGGGCAATGTCATGCTCCTCCTTCTGTGCCACCAGGAAAGCATCCGCCTGGTCCAGCGTCCAGCCCCCATTGCGCCGTTCCAACCGGCGCAGGGCGCGCACCCGCCGCATGCGGGCCCGCAACTCGCCCATCAGGAAGGCCTCGATCTCTGGGGAACGATCGGGCCCGGGTATGGGATCCATCGTTTCCTCCTTGAGACATCCCACCTTTACTGCCTCTCCCCCGGGGCGTCAATGCCTTTGACACCGCGGCCCCGAATCCATACACTTCCAACAATTTGATATGCCCGGAACTGACTTCCCGAAGATGGAAGAAGAAGTGCTGGCCCGTTGGGAACGCGACGGCATTTTCGAGCAAAGCCTCAACAAGCCCGCACCCAAGGGAAACTTCGTTTTTTTTGAAGGGCCGCCCACGGCCAACGGCCGCCCCGGCATCCACCACGTGGAAGCCCGGGCCTTCAAGGACATCATCCCCCGCTTCAAAACCATGCAGGGCTACCGGGTGGAACGCAAAGCCGGCTGGGACACCCACGGCCTACCCGTGGAATTAGAAGTGGAAAAAAAGCTGGGCATTTCCGGCAAGCCACAAATTGAGACGCTTAAAGAAACACCCGAGGCGTCTATCACCCACTTTAACGCGCTCTGCAAAGAGTCGGTTTGGACCTACGTGGAAGAGTTCCGTTCCATGACCCGCCGCCTCGGATACTGGCTGGACCTCGAACATCCCTACATCACCTACGAACCGGCCTACATTGAATCGCTCTGGGCCATCACGCGGCAGATCTGGGACCGCGGGCTCATGGTGCGCGATTACAAGATTCTCCCCTACTGCGGCCGCTGCGGCACCGCGCTTTCGTCGCACGAAGTAGCGCAGGGATATAAAGAGGTAAGCGATCCGTCGGTGTACGTGCGCTTTACCTTGGAATCCGGGGCTCACTTATTGGTATGGACGACGACACCATGGACCTTGCCAGCCAACGTGGCCTTGGCGGTGGGCGCGGACATTCCGTACGTGGAAGTGACGCTCGGCAACGAGCGTTTGATCTTGGCCAAATCGCGTCTCAGTGTGTTGGAAGGACATCCGTATACAGAAGGTCGCGAACTCATGGGCAAAGAACTAGTTGGTCAAACATACACCCCGCTTTACACCTTAGCCACGCCCGACGCTCCTGCCCATCGAATTGTCGCCGGCGACTTTGTGTCAACCGAAGACGGCACGGGCATTGTCCACATTGCTCCGGCCTTTGGCGAAGACGACTTGCGTTTGGCCAAAGACAACCACCTGCCGGTCTTGATGACCGTGGATGCCGAAGCGCGCTTCACCTTCCCGGAAGCCACCGACGGCCTGGGCGCCCAACTCCACGGCATGTTCGTGAAGGACGGCGACGCCTTGATTACCGAAGATTTGAAGAGCCGCGGCCACCTGTTCGCTATTGAGCCGTACGTCCACGAATACCCCTTCTGCTGGCGCTGCGCCACGCCGCTCATTTACTACGCCAAGCACTCTTGGTTCTTTGCCGTGTCCCAAGTCAAAGATGAACTCATGAAGAACGCCGAGCAGATTTCCTGGACGCCGGACTATATAAAGGAAGGACGGTTTGGCGAATGGCTGCGCGGCATCCGCGACTGGGCCATTTCCCGCGAACGGTATTGGGGGACGCCGTTACCGATTTGGACCTGCACGACCTGCGGCAAACAGGAATGCGTCGGTTCCTTCGCCCAGCTGGCCGAACAGGCCACGCCGGAGAGCAAACCTGATCTCGCCACTTTTGACCCGCACCGACCGTTTATTGATGCGGTGAAACTCGTCTGCAGCTGCGGCGGCACTATGCAGCGTGTGCCGGACGTCATGGACGTGTGGTTTGATTCCGGCGCCATGCCCTTTGCTCAATGGCACTATCCGTTTGAAAACACAGACCGCGTAGATCCCCCCGAGGCCTCCAGCTTCCCAGCCGACTACATTGCCGAAGCTATTGACCAGACCCGTGGTTGGTTCTACACCCTCCTCGCTGTGTCCACACTTTTGGGCCGGCCGGCGCCGTACCGCCACGTGGTGTGCTTGGGCCATTTGTTGGATGCCAAGGGATTAAAGATGTCCAAGTCCAAAGGCAACGTGGTGGACCCCTTTGCCATGATCGCTCAATACGGGGCCGATGCCTGCCGCATGTACATGTACACCGTGAACCAGCCCGGTGACCCCAAGCGCTTTGACCCCAATGACATTGGACTCATGGTCAAGCAGGTCCACAACATGATCTGGAACATGCTCACTTTCTATACCACCTACCCTGGAAATGGAGCAGCGACCGGTGACGCCCATGTGCTGGACGCCTGGGTCAAGGCCCGCATGAACGCGGCTGTCGTGAGCGTCACCGACGATCTCAACGCCTACCGCATTACGGAGGCTGGCCGGACGCTTATGGAATGCATCGACGACCTGTCCACCTGGTATGTGCGCCGCAGCCGCAACCGTTTTAAGGCGGGAGACGCCCATGCTTCGGCCACACTGCGGCAGAGCCTGATGACGCTCGCCACCTTGTTTGCTCCCTTCATGCCGTTTTTGAGTGACACGGTGTATGAACGGCTCGGCGGCACACAACAAAGCGTCCATTTGGAGACCTGGCCCACCGCCCAAGTCACCGCCGAAGACACGGCGCTCTTGGAAGAAATGGCCTACACCCGTCGGATTGTTTCCTTTGGTTTGGAAGCCCGCTCCGACGCCCGCATGCCTATTCGCCAACCGCTGGCCACGGCCACCATCCATGCCAAAGCCGTACGGCCGGCATGCGTGGAACTGATCCGCGAGGAGCTGAACGTGCACGAAGTGGTGTTCGTGGCCCCGACTATTGATTCCATTACCGTCACCTTGGATACCGAGCTCAGCCCAGCCCTCAAGGCCGAAGGCGCGGTGCGCGAACTCATGCGCCACATCCAAAACCTGCGCAAGGAAGCCGGACTGACCGTACAAGACACGGTCGTGGTCTACCTCATGGGGGCCGATGACGAGCTTTTGGACCGCTTGTTTGATGCAGCACCGCTCATCACGAGCACCGTGCACGCCAGCCGCCTGGTGCGCGAAAAGAAGGATGGGGTCCACGATGCCCAGATTCATTTAACCGACAGCGCCTTCTGGGTGGGGATCGAAAAGGTGACGTAGCCGTAGGGGTAATTCATGAATTACCCCTACCAGCAGGTCACGCCCAACCCCGGGGCGTTTTTTTGTTGGGCGAAACGCGGTATCCTGTGGGGGAACTATGCTGGAGGAACACCAGCTCGTCCGCAAAGCGGGCGGGCATACCGAACCGTTTTCACTCGCAAAAATAAGCCGCGGGATTCGGGCTGCCATGCAGGCCGCCAAACTGGAAACAAGCGCCACCCGGGCCCGCTCCCTGGCCGAACGCGTGAGCGTGATCCTGCATGACACCTTTGATGGGCGCATGCCCACCACGGCCGACATTGCCGCGGCCGTGGAAGATGTCTTCAACTCGAGCAACCTGCCGGCCGCAGCCAAGGCCTTCGTGCTCTACCGCCACCAGCGGACCAAGGCCAAAGGCAAAGGGCACGCCCACCGCAGCCGGGAACTGGCCTTGAGCGTGAACGCCATCAAGGTCTTGGAGCGGCGCTACCTGCAGCGCGACGAACGCGGGCTGCTTATGGAAACGCCGACCGAGCTGTTCCGTCGTGTTGCGCATGCCGTAGCAGAAGCCGAAGACGGCTACCGCACGCCAGCCGCAGAAAAAAACGCCTTTGCCGAACGTGCCTTCCGGGCCATGGAGCGGTTGGAGTTTTTGCCCAACTCCCCCACCCTCATGAACGCCGGCCGTCCGCACGGCCAGCTGGCCGCCTGCTTTGTCCTCCCTGTAGAAGACAACCTGGAAAGCATTTTTGACGCCATCAAGCACACGGCCAAGATCCACCAATCGGGCGGCGGCACCGGCTTCAATTTCTCGGCCCTGCGCCCGGCCGGCGATCGGGTAGCCTCGACTGGTGGCAAAGCAAGTGGCGCACTTTCCTTCATTGAACT
This sequence comes from uncultured Gammaproteobacteria bacterium, assembly GCA_964591635.1. Classification (GTDB taxonomy): domain Bacteria; phylum Patescibacteriota; class Patescibacteriia; order 2-12-FULL-57-11; family 2-12-FULL-57-11; genus CAZQBA01. The sequence goes on from CAZQBA010000004.1 coordinate 33,876, forward strand.
CTTCAACCACACCACGGAAGTGATCAAACAGGGTGGGCGACGGCGCGGCGCCAACATGGGTATTCTCAATGCCGACCACCCGGACATTGAGGCCTTCATTGCCCTCAAATCCACTCCGGATCAGCTCACCAACTTCAACCTGTCGGTGGGGGTGACCGACCGTTTCATGCGGGCCGCGGCGCTCGGTCAAACCATCCCGCTTCGCAACCCGCGGACCGGCAGCGTGGTGCGCCGCGCCAATGCCAAAAAGCTGTTCCGGGCCATGGCCGAGCATGCCTGGCGCATTGGTGATCCCGGGCTCGTCTTCCTGGACGAAATCAACCGCAAAAACACCACGGCCCACCGCGGCACCATTACGGCCACCAACCCCTGCGGCGAGCAGCCGCTCCACACCTACGAAAGCTGCACCCTCGGCTCCATTAACCTGGCCGCGCTCGTGAGCCCGTCCGGTCTTGATTGGGTGCGGCTCGCTGAACTCATCCGGCTGGGCGTCCGGTTTTTGGATAACGTCTTGGACGTGAACGCGTATCCCCTGCCGCAAATCGCCACGGTCACGCGCGCCCACCGTCGGATTGGCTTGGGGCTGATGGGCTTTGCCGAAGCCTTGATTGCCCAGGGTATTCCGTACGACACACCCAAGGCCCTGCGCTTTGCCGAACAGCTGGCCGCCTTCTTCCAAAAAGAAGCGCATGCCGCCTCCGCTGCTTTGGCAAAAACACGCGGCACCTTCCCCGCCTATGCCGGCAGTAGCTGGGAAAAGAAAGGGCAGCCTATGCGCAATGCCACGGTGACGACCATTGCGCCGACCGGTACCATTTCTATATTGGCGGGGTGTTCCTCTGGCATTGAACCGCTCTTTGCCGTGTCGTTTGTGCGGAACGTGATGGAAGGCACCCGGCTTTTGGAAGTGAACCCGCTGTTTGAACGGATCACCAAGGAACGCAAGCTCTATTCCCCCGAACTGCTGTTCCAGACTGCCGAACAAGGCACGCTCCAGCACACCAAACTGCCGGCGGACCTGAAGCGCCTATTCCGCACCGCCCTGGAAATCAAACCCGAATGGCACGTGAAGATGCAGGCCGCCTTCCAAAAACATACGGACAACGCCGTTTCCAAAACCATCAACCTGCCGCCCACCGCCACTGTCGCCGACGTGGAGCGGGCCTTCCGCCTGGCCTGGAAGTTGAAGTGCAAAGGAATAACCGTGTACCGTTATGGTTCGCGGCCCGAACAAGTCCTGACTATTGAAGCCATCCCCTCTGGCCCGCAAAAAGAACTGGCCCGCCAAATGATGGTGGA
>CAZQBA010000004.1:35274-36881 GCA_964591635.1 uncultured Gammaproteobacteria bacterium
CGACTTCGTTATCCTCGATGTTGGTGGTGTTGGGTTCCGGGTGTTTTGTACGCCGCCGTTGTTGGCGACGTTGAATCCGGTCGGGCGGGATAACCCCGCCCCTACGACGTTGTATACCCACGAAGCCATTCGTGAAGATGGCCGTGACATCTATGGCTTTGCCACCTTGGATGATTTGGAACTGTTTTGGAAACTGATTACCGTGTCCGGCATTGGTCCGCGCGCGGCCAGCCATATTATGGCCATTGGCCCAGCTGGGGAAATCCGCACAGCCATTGAAGCGGGTGATTTGACCAAGCTCACGTCTGTGCCGGGCGTGGGCAAAAAGAAGGCCCAGCAAATTGTGCTCACTTTGAAGGGCAAACTTGTCGGCACCGAAACCACCATCTCCGACGACCTCTTAGATGCTCTGGTGGGCATGGGCTACTCCAAAGAAGAAGCGCACGAGGCGCTCAAGGAAATCCCTTCCGATTTACCAGACGCAGAGCGCCTTAAAATAGCCCTGAAAAACCTGCGTCATTAGACCGCTTTGTTAAGCCAAATTGGCTCTGTTGAGCCAGATTATGGCCGTACCCCTCTTGACAAAAGAGTCGCTTTGTGTTATACTGGGCCCAAGCTAAAAAGAGCGAGAGGGCAGAGTTCCTTCCAAAGCACATTCGGGGAGAGAGACGACCTACTGATAGGTAGCCTGGGTGAAACCGGGCGGGTCGAAAATCCTATCCTGTATCTGGCGCACTCCCTGCGCCTGGGCGAGATAACCTCGCCCCTACAGCCAACAACCACACCGCGCTTTTTCTGGCGCCAGGTGTGGAGATGGACATCCCGTTTCGGGTTATCTCTCTCCGCATTTGGTGCCATTTTCGTTTGTCGAACAAACGACCCTGAGCCTGCCCTGAGCCGAGTCGAAGGGCCAGTCGAAGGGTGAGAGCCGAGTACAGAGGTCTGAAGAAAGGACGGGGCAGAAATCGAAAGGATCCCCACAACCTCCATTCAGACCCCTGCCCTCGGGCAGACTGAACTTTGACAACCTACTACTAGAGCATACGACCAGGGTCGCTGGTTCTAGTGGCGACATCAACCACACTTCTGTGGCTGGGTGTCGAAAGACTACGCGGCGCGCGACCGCAAGAACAACGCGCAACACCAAGAGCCCGGTGCAGCCTAAGAAGCGGCCGGTGAAGAACAATGACCACCAAGATCACGCACGTCTTCATCTACGACCCCGCGTCCCCCACGCCTGTTCCGACGCAGGTTCTCTGTGGGAGACCGACCCAGGACGGCGACGTCGCCCTTCTGGACTACCCCAACTTCGACGGGGGAAGGCGGGCCGCACCCCTCGGGTCGCGGATTTGCAGGGGATGCGGTCGAACGCTCTCGCAGTACCACGTCCGAGAGGGCGTGTCGGTGCTGGATCTCTTCGTCGAGATCCCCCCGGCAACGGCGTGAAGAATCAAACACCAGAGCAGCCAGTCGCACGGACTCGCGGACGCCCGCCTCACGGCTGGGCAAGCGCGAAAAGTGCACACGGCCTCTGGTCGTAGTGAGGGACGCGATCGAGTTCGCTCGATCCGTTCCCTCCTCTACCGAATCCTTGAGTCACTCGAGGG
>CAZQBA010000005.1:0-3600 GCA_964591635.1 uncultured Gammaproteobacteria bacterium
CCAGACGGGCGGGTTCTGGCCCTCATGCCGCATGAGGAGCGCTCGGCCATCCCGTGGCAGACGCTGCCGTGGCGGCCAGCCGAGTGGTACCGTTTCCCGGTTGCCGTGTGGCTGCGCTTCTTCCAGAACGCCCGCCACTTCGTCAACCACAAGCGGATCGGCCTCTAGCACCTGGGGTGGTGACCAACGCGTCACCACCCCGATTTTTTTTATGGCTTCCACAATAAACTGCCATCAAGTACACTCAAAATATGTTAAAAATTGTAACAAAACATGTTTTGATTGGACTGGGCGCCTTGTTTCTTTTACTGGTTGGTTTTTTGTTCTGCATGTTTTACATTCCGCGGATTTCTATTACGAAACAAGAACCAACAACTGGTTTGTATTATCAGATTCCACTAGGTGTTTTGTATAACAAGGATTTTCAGTTGCTTGTGACAAAGCAGACGACCGAGGATATTCAAAGTTTGCAAAAAGAAATCGACGATCGGAACTATAGTTCACGGTCTGTTCTACAAAGCAAGCCCACCACGAATAGGTTTGGTATTACTTATTACCATGTTCGATACGAGGAATGTTACCGCGATCACGTTGTTTCTTTAGAACCAGGCGTGAACGATGGAAAAGAACTTCAAACTTGTTCGGATGTTTTTGGTTCAGTTCAGGACAGGTATTACATCTCAATCGGGAACGATGTGTATTTGTTTGCAACACCGTTCCCAAACCGTTTCACTTATCACGACTTTAGTTTTGGTGGTTATCCAGAACGTATTTCAGAAGGTGATTTTAATAAACTAATCGATTCACTGAGGAAAGTGCACTAAATTTCTCCTTCCTTGGGGACGGCAGGTGTTGTAACGTGTGTATATATGAAAAAAACTCTCATCGCAGTCCTTTTGTTGGTAACGGGCGTGGCTGTTGGGACGGCCGGCGTGTTTTTATGGCCGCGGGTTGTGGCTTTGCAACCTGGGGGTGTGGTGTGTACGGCTGATGCCATGCAATGCCCGGACGGTTCGTATGTGGGGCGCACTGGGCCGCGGTGTGCGTTTGCGCCGTGCCCAGGTGGGGGAGCAGTGCCTCCGCCGCCGGTCACCAACGCGCCACCGGCAGGTTGGCAAACCAAGCGCGACACCGTGAATGGCATCACCTTCTCCTACCCCGAGGATTTGGGGACAACATACATGCGCACGGATGGTTGGCCGCCGACCGTTACTGTTTCGGCTGCTTCCAATCCGATGACCGCCTATTGCGCAACGCCAACCCGGCAAGTGAACGGTCGAGCCTACTGCGTGACGGAACGGGTGGGAGGTGCAGCAGGCACTGCCTACGATGAGATGAGCTATATCACGTATCGCGACGGGGTGAGCATCCAAATTCAATTGACCGTGCGGGCAGTGGGCTGTGCTAATTTTGAAGATCCACAGGCAACCGCCTGCCGCCAGGAGCGCCATACTTTTGACCTAGACGCGCTCATCGACCGCATTGCCCAAACCATCCAATACAACTCATGATTCGCAGGTGAAAGAAACCTGGGGTAACGGGTGTAGTAGCATTCATGGAACAGACCGATGAGGCGGTAGCTGTTCAGGTGCAGCAGGGGAATAGCGAGGCGTTTGCCCTGCTCCTGGCCCGGTATGAAAGCAAACTGCTGCGCTATGCCGGCAAGTTCCTTTTTTACGATCCAGAGGGGGCTGAGGACGTGATCCAGGATGTCTTTCTCAAGGCTTACACCCAAATCCAAAGTTTTGATCCGGCCCGTAAGTTCTCCTCCTGGCTCTACCGGATCGCCCATAACGAGCTCATCAACACCATCCGCAAACAGCGGCGGGAACATGTATCCTTCTTTGACCTGGATACCGTGTTGCCGCATCTGGCCTCGGGTGATGCCACCGATGCCGCGGCCAAGGCCAGTGAAGAGCGGGCGGCTCTGGAAGGTGCCCTGCAAAAACTCGACGCAAAATACCGCGAGCCGCTCATCCTGTACTATTTTGAAGATTTGGATTACCAGGCCATAGCCGACGTCCTGCGCATCCCCGTATCAACGGTTGGCGTACGCTTGCGCCGGGCCCGTCAGGCCATGCAAGCCCATCTCCATCCTCCCTCCGTATGACCCCTTCTGAACACGACCCATCGCTCCGGTCGGCAATCCTCGCCGATATCCAAAGCGGAAAGGCCAAGATGCGCGGCCGCTCCTACTTTGTGGTGCATGCGGCATTGCTGGGTTTGGGCGTGATCGTGCTGGTGCTCGGATTGCTCTACGCCGTGAGCTTGGCAATCTTCATGTTGAAGCAGACTGGCGCCTGGTTTGCTCCGACTATCGGCTGGCGCGGTCTTCTCGTTTTCCTGGCAGCGGTGCCGTGGCTTTTGGTGGTTGTTACCCTCATCTTTGTTCTCCTGTTGGAGGGATTGCTCCAATCGTATCGTTTTGCCTATCGCCGGCCCATTCTCTATTCGCTCTTGGCAATTTTGGCAGTCACCGTGTTTGGCGGTTTTGGCTTGGCTCACACGCGCCTTCATCTTGCCCTCTATAACCGTGCATTCAACCACGGCTTTATGCCCTTGGCCGGGAACGTCTATCGCGGTTGTTGCGATGAACGGCCGTCCGCGTTGTTGCCTGGAAAAGTGACGGCGGAGCGGCAAACCGGATTTTTGCTGATGACGCCGGAAGGCCGTTTGGTGGAAGTGGTGGTGACCTCAACCACCCGCTTGCCGCGGGGAACGGTGTTGACGGTCGGAGATTCAGTGATTGTAATCGGCTCAGCCTGGGAAGCGGGCGTGTTGGCCGACGGCGTACGGCTTATGGAACCAGTCGGACACGGATCGACCGACCGCTGATGAAATATTTTGAAAGTGTTAGGCGTAGTAGTGAGTGCCGGCACGTGAGTCTCATTCATAATGTTTTGAAAACTATGAACAAAAAGTGGGCACTGAATGCTTTGGTCCCGGCCATGGTCGGCTTGGGAATCATCAGACAGGACCAGGCCACGGAAGACCGTCTCCAGGAAGGAGGTGGCAAGCGCGGACTGTTCCGCATGCATGGCGGCCCGATGCTGTTCTAATTCACCACATCGCAACACGATCTGCAAAGCGCCCTGGGCTGCACCGGGGTGTTTTGTTATGGTCGGACAAGCATATTTTGTGTAGGCTAGAGGCGATACCTATGGAAACCGCTATATTTGCCAACGGGTGCTTCTGGTGCACAGAAGCCGTATTTAAGCGCTTAAAGGGCGTGGAATCAGTGATGCCGGGATACACCGGTGGAACGGTGAAAGATCCGAGCTACCAAGAAGTGAGCGCGGGGAGCACCGGGCACGCCGAAGCATTGGAGATTGTGTTTGATCCGCAAGTCATTTCTTTTGACACGCTCCTCGACGTGTTCTTTGCCACGCACGACCCCACCACATTGAACCGGCAGGGGAATGACGTGGGCACGCAATACCGATCGGGCATTTACTATCAAAACGAGGTACAGAAGGAGACGGCAGAGGCCAAGATCCGTCAGCTCACAGAGGCAAACACCTTTAGTAAACCAATCGTCACGGAGATCATGCCATTCACCGAGTTCTTCCCGGCCGACCAAAGTCACCGCGACTTTTACGA
>CAZQBA010000005.1:3700-26601 GCA_964591635.1 uncultured Gammaproteobacteria bacterium
CTCTTGATCCACCATTTCGAGAAGGGTGAGGCGGATGAACAGAAGCGTATCTACACGGCGTATCTCAAACATACCAAGTACATCAACAATTGGGACTTGGTGGACCTCTCATCGCACCGCATCGTCGGCGCTTTCCTCTTGCGACGGTCACGCCAACCCCTGTATCGGCTGGCCCGGTCGCGTCTTCTCTGGGGCCGCCGCATCGCCATCATCAGCACTGCCGCATTCATTGCAGGAACCGATCTCGACGACACGTTTCGTATCGCCACGCTTCTCCTCAAAGACAAGCACGATCTCATCCATAAGGCTGTGGGTTGGATGCTGCGCGAGGCTGGGAAGAAAGACGGAGCCGCGCTCCGTTCCTTCCTGGACCGTCACGCCTTCCGCATGCCGCGCACCATGTTGCGCTACGCAATTGAACGGTTTTCGCCCACCGAGCGCCGGCACTGGCTGGGTGCGAAGAACAGGTAACCAGCGTAGAGAAAAACTGCTACACTACTGGTCATGCGTGGAGGAACAACCGCCGCGTTTTCGTGGCATAGCCAAACCCAAGCGCGCGTCCTTGACCGGTTGCGATCAAGCCCGTCTGGTTTAACGCAGGCCGAAGCAGCCAAGCGGTTGCGGGTCATGGGCCGAAACGAGCTACCGGCAACCCGCCCGCCATCACTGGCCAGGGTTTTTGTACGGCAGTTCTTGAGCCCGCTCATTTTTTTGTTGTTGGGGGCAGCGGCCGTGGTCTTCCTGCTCAACGAGGTGCTGGACGGCATCATCATCCTCGGCGTCCTGGTGTGTAACGCTGCGATCGGCACCATCCAGGAAGGCCGGGCCCATGCTACGCTCTTGGCCCTCCGGCGCCTGTCTCCTCGCCAGGCGCTTGCCAAGCGGGGCGGCGCGCCCACCCAGTTGGCTGAGGCGGAACTGGTGCCTGGGGACGTGGTGCTCTTGGCGGCCGGCAATCGCGTGCCGGCCGATTGCCGGGTCTTGGAATCGCGGTCCTGTACGGTGGACGAATCGTCGCTCACCGGGGAGTCATTGCCGGTTGAAAAGTTGAGCCGGCCGTTGCGGGGCCATCCGGTGCCGCTGACCGAGCAGCGCAACATGCTGTTCCACGGAACCGTGGTGACGAGCGGTGAAGCCGAAGCCGTGGTGGTGGCCACTGGTCGGGACACGGCGCTCGGCCACATTACGCGCCTGGTTGAAGCGGTTGATACGGAAATCCCGCTCGCAGGCGATATTCGCCGGCTCTCCCGGGCCATCCTCGTGACGGTGCTCACCGTTGGTACCGTCCTGTTTGTTTTCGGAGTCCTGCTCGGCAAGCCGGTGCGCGAGATGTTCATTACCATCGTTTCGCTCATTGTGTCCGTGGTGCCCGAGGAATTGCCGATTGTCTTGACGCTGGTCTTGGCCGCTGGCGTGGCCCGTATGAGCAAGCGGAACGCCCTCGTCAAGCGCCTGCAGGCCGTGGAGGCCCTGGGCCAGACGCGGATTCTGGCCGTGGACAAAACGGGCACCATTACGGCCAACGAGCTAACCGTGGTCCGGGCCTGGGTCCAGGGCAAGATGGTTGCCGTCCGGGGGACGGGGTATGCCACGGACGGCGGCATTGGCAGCGGCCCGTCTGGCGCGGGGTATGGCGGCGTGGTGCGCCTGGCCCGGGCAGCGGCCGTGCTCTCCAGGGCCCATGTGTCCTACCTGGCCGCGGAAGAGCGCTGGACCGTTTCGGGCGATCCAACGGAAGCGGCCCTTTCGGTGTTTGCCGCCAAGGCGGGCATAGACCGTGAGGCGGTGGAAGCCGAACTCCCGCTCGTTGCGGAGTATCCCTTCCGGAATGACCTCCAGTACCGCGCGGCCATTCACGGCACGCGGCAGTCGAGCATGCTCTTCGTTTCCGGATCGCCGGAAGCCGTGGTGGCTGCCTGCCACCGCATGGCAACGGCCACCGCTGCCCGGCCGCTCACTGCCCATGACCGGCGCACGATTTTCCGCGCCGTGGCCCAGCTTTCGCGGCAGGGGATGCGGGTCATTGCCCTGGCAGAAAAGCCGCAGAAGGGAACGTCGGGCCAGCCGGCGGTTTCCGGACTGACGCTGCTTGGCATCGTCGGCATGCAGGACGTGCTCCGGCCCGACGTGGCCGACGACGTTCGGCGGGCCCAGGCCGCGGGCATGCGGGTCTGCATGATCACGGGTGACCACCGGCTTACGGCCGAGGCGATTGCTCGGCAGGCCGGCATTCTTACTGCGCGGGGCGAAACGCTCACCGGTCAGGACATGGACGCGCTTTCCGATTCAGCGCTCGGCCGGCGGCTCATGGCCGTGCAGGTCTTTGCCCGGGTCACGCCCGAGCACAAGATGCGGATCATCCAGGCCTTCCGAAAACGCGGCCTGGTGGTGGCCATGACTGGCGACGGGGTCAACGATGCGCCACCGCTTGTTGCCGCCGACCTGGGGATTGCCATGGGGAAGAGCGGTACGGACGTCGCCAAGGAAGCGGCAGACATCGTGCTGTTGGACGATAACCTGGGCAGCATCATCGCGGCTGTTGAGGAAGGACGTGATATATTCCAAAAAATCCAGAAGACGCTCCTCTTCCAATTTTCCACGGCCACTTCGGAAATGGTTCTCCTGCTCGGCGCGCTGGTGTTGGGCTTGTTCACGGGTACGGGACTGCCCATGCTGCCGGCCCACATCCTATGGGTCAACCTGGTCGGGGATGGCGTGCTCGGCATTTTTTTTGCCTACGACCCGCGCGAACCCGGGTTGATGGAACGTTCTTGGAAACGGCCGGGCGCCTACATCCTGGAGCGCACGCACCTGCCGCGGATGGCACTCATGGCCGGGGTGATGTCCGTGGGAACGCTGTCGGTATTTCTTTTTGCCGCGCCCGGGGGGGAAGCCCGGGCCCAGACCATGGCCTTCACCACGTTGGCGCTTTTCCAATGGATCAACGCCTGGCAGTGCCGTTCCGCCACGCAATCTCTTTTTCGCACGAATCCCTTCTCGAACACGAGCATGGTGCTGGCCACCTCCGCGGTCGTCCTCCTCCAGCTGGTCGCCCTGTACGCACCGCCCGTTCAGCACATCCTCCGCACCGTTCCGCTCACGCACCAGGACTGGTTGGTCGTCGGGGCGGCTGGAAGCATGTTAATTATTGCGGAGGAAGTACGGAAAATGTGGGTCCGTCACCTGGGATGGAGGCGCGCTGGCGTACTCCGGTGTGCTCGGCTACACTGAAGCCTTATTCAGCAAGGCAGACACATGGGTCTGCCCCTACGCACATCTATGTTGAAACGAGCCATCATCATCCTTTCGTTGGGACTTTTAACTGTCCTTCCGGCACAGGCCCAAACCCTGCCGTGGCCGGATTATTCCAATATCTTCGGGTCAGACGACACGGGAACGGAGACGGTCAATACCATCATCAAGTACACCGCCCCAACCGTGCCAACGCTTATACCCGGTACGGTGACAACCGCCCCGGCCCCCACGATCGTCCCGACAACGAGCATTGTCCCGGTTGAGGCATTGAGCGGGGTGAAGTTGGACCTCTTGGCGCCGCTTACGAACGTCAACCTCAACCTGAACGTGAATGCCAACACGAACGTGAACGTCCCCGTACGGATTCCTTGGCCGAGCGGAACGCCGGCTCCTGCGCCCGGAACAGGGGCAGCCATCGATGGGCCGGACGAGATCGATGGTCCGGATGAAATCGACGGCCCTGATGAAATTGATGGGCCAGATGAGGCTGTGGGCCCGGAATCTGCGCGTGAGTGGCTGCAAGCCGCGGCAGCGTTACGGGAACCAGCGCAACTGGGTGCGTTTGCCCAGGCTCTGGCCGATGCTGACCCGAATGTAGAGGGGATTTCCGTGGATGGGACGACCCTGGAGTTCCGCTACCGACAGCCAGCAAAACTGCTCTGGCTCATTCCAACGCACTTCACGCTCACCGTCCGTCGCGATCTCGGGGAGGAGGGAACCACCTACCGGTATCCCTGGTGGTTGGGCATCAGTCGTCATAACGTCGGGACCATCAACACTGCCATTTCCGCCCAGCTTGAACAGTTGAAGGCGGTCAACACCACCAACTCCCTGGAACGCATGGCCCATGTCATGGCCATCCTGGAAAGCATCCTGAAGAAAACAGGGTCCGAAGTCGGCGCGGTCATTGTGAGTGTTAAATAGCTGTAGGGGCGGGGTTCTCCCGCCCGAACAACGCAAAACCCCCGATCGGGTCGGGGGTTTTGTGGTAAAGATTGAATCCCGAAGGATTCGTTTGTCTCACTCCGCGGACGCGCGGCAGTGCATCGCACGTCCTAGGAGTCGCCTCTGCGATCTCTGCGCATATGGGTATGCGGTTATGGTGAACAAGACGTGGTGGTGTTCATCCATAGAGGGCGTGCGTTAAGAGTTATATGTTGAGCGTAGCGCATGCGCAGTGATCGTGGTAGTACTCACGTGACGATGCGCGCGATGCGTTGTACACGGATTGTGTTCTGGAAAAAACAGCGTTGTGCGTCTTTTGAAAAACGTGTGCCGCGATATGCCTCTTCGGAGCAGATCTGCCTGTGGATAACTATGAAGGTTTATCAGGGTCGTTTTGTTCGATAGACTGTGGATAACTTTTAACAGGATTTTATGGAAAAGATTGAGAAAAGTAAGGAGGAATGGAAAAAGGAGCTGCCGGCCGACGTGTATCGGATTACCCGGGAAGGCGGCACGGAGGCTCCGTTTACCGGGAAGTATTGGAATGAGCATGGCGACGGTATGTACCACTGCGCCAATTGCGACGCGCCGCTTTTTTCTTCCGACACCAAGTTTGATTCCGGAACCGGCTGGCCAAGCTTTGACCGGCCCACAGGGAACGACGCCGTGGAATTGCGCGAAGATACGACGGGCGGTATGGTGCGTACCGAAGCAGTCTGCCGCAGGTGTGGCGCACACCTCGGCCACGTCTTCGATGACGGACCCACGGAAACCTGCAAGCGCTTCTGTATTAATTCAGCGGCACTCGATCTTAAAAAGAATTAATTCTGTATGCAATACCGACCATCTCACTTCGAAATCCATGCAGATAACATGGAACGGGCAGCAGCCTTTTACACGGAGATCTTTGGTTGGGAGTTCAAAAAATGGGATGGACCGGCCGAATACATGATGATCATCACCGGTGACAAGGAGACTCCCGGCATCAACGGCGGCATGGTCAAGCGCATGGGGCCGCGGCCTGAAGGCAACGCTCCCGTCCACGGCTACGTCTGCACCATTGTTGTCCCAGACATCGACGCCATCCTCAAAACAATTCTGGAAAAGGGCGGCACCATGGCCTTGGATAAAATGGAAATCCCGGGCGCAGGCTGGCTGGCCTACTGCAAAGACACGGAAGGCAACATCTTCGGGGTCATGCAGGACACGTCGGCAGGGAAGATGTAACCACGGCTAAAAAACTGACCCGAAACGGTCAGTTTTTGTTTTACCAGGTCACTGCCTCTCCGGCTCGGATCTCTACTGGGTCGGCCGTTCGTAATTGGCGACGCTGAAGAGGGGTGAGCAGGGGAGTGTGGCGCACATCGGCCAAGTATTCCGGGATATACCAGACGTCATCAGAAGCGGTCATCCAGCCGCGACGGTCAAAGCGCGAGAGGTTGATGGGGCCGGCAAAGGACCGCAACGTTTTTTGGCCGGTGGAGTCGAAGTATTCATGGAAGTAGGAGATGGCGAGTTCGCGTACGTCACGGTAGATGGGCTCACGGTAGCGCAGCACGCCGTGGTTCGTTTTTGAAATGGCGCCCCACCGTCCGTGTTCCTGGAACAGGGCGACGACATGGTCAAAGTCATGGGCCGCAGCGGTCAGGTCGAGGAGCAGGGGCGGCCGCCCGTGGAGCCGGAGGGCGAGGGCGGCCAGCATGGCGCCTTCCATGCAGTGGGCGGTGCCGCGCTCAAGCACTGTTCGAGGGGAAAAACAGGTGTCTTCTTCTCTGCAAAAGTTGAACGGCAACATTTCCAAAAAATCCTGCACGTCCTGAGGGCGTTTCAGGGCGCGGAGGAGTCGGTATTCGTCGGAGGTGAGGCCAAACAACGACTCTGGCATACGGCGTGCAGTATACCGGGGATGTGCTAGGATGGGCATATCTATGGGAGATAAGCGCTTTCTTCCCGTTCTGTTTGTGGGGGCGGTAGTGTTGGTGGGCATTGCCTTGCTTTTCTTGTTGCAGGGCCTTTCTCGTCAGCCGGCAGCAAACACCAATCAGCCAGCCAATACTGTTTTGCCAGGAAATAAACCAAAACTCACTGCCATTATTGGCAAAGTCGAAGGCACGGTCACAGTGCAGCACGCGGATGGCACTACTGCAGAGGCAACCACCGACATGGTGGTTGAAGCCAAAGACACGATTACCACAGCCGCCAACAGCAGCGCAGCAATGATCATTTTTGGCGGAGTACGTACCGCACTTGATGCCAACACCAGCGTCCGTCTGGACGTCCTGGCGTTTGATCCGACGCATCCGCAAAAACAAGACATGCGCCTGGCGCTGGTCTCGGGCCGGGTCTGGTCGCGCGTCTTGAAGCTGCTCGATCCGGAATCGCGCTATGAGATTGAATACAGCGGCGTAGTGTCCGGCGTGCGCGGCACGGCCTTTGTGGTTACGGCTCGTGGCCCGCAGTATCGTTTGGACGTGTTTGATGGCAGGATTGGCCTGACTGAAAAGACCACGGCAAACGTCGTCGCTGGCTTTTCCTTGCCGCTCAACATGAATGGTTTGGCTCCAGACAGCCAATCGTTAGTTGAGCCTACGCCGGATGAGATCCGCAACGATCCCTGGATCCGCGAGCAGCTTGCAGCCGACGCTGGCTTTGCGGTGAACAACCAGCCCATTCGTACATTGCTCGGAGCAGCAGACAACCCAGCTGATCTCAATCGCATCGGCACCGAAGCTGGGCCATACACCATGGACCAGCCGGGGGCTGTGCATTCCGGGTTTGTGCGGGTGGAAGTTGAGTCTGATGTGGACGTGGAGAACATCGTGGCTGGCAGCAGCTGGCAGCTCCATGCCTTTGCCGTCATGGAAACGCCGAATGGCTTACAGCGGCAGGAGGTGACGACCACAGCCACGTGGCAGGTGCGTGATCCGGTACTCCTGGCCGTTTCCCCAAGCGGCCGGGCCGAAGCCGCCCCTGCGACCGGTGCCGATGATCGCATTGTCCACGTTGTGGCCCGCTGGAACGACGGCACGCATGAACATTCAGGCATCATCAGCATCCGTATTCGCCCCACAGAGGCGATTCCGGGAGCATAGGCGTCATCTCGACAGTCACCACCATTGGCCGTACACTGTTCGCGATTATGCAACAGCACCTCCTCAAGGCCTGTAAGGCTATCCTGCATTTAGAGAACTGGTCGACGCGTTTGCTGGAGGACGTCCATCTTCTTCCAAAAAAAGCGCTTGTCCGTTACAAGCTACGCCGCGGCCCGGCCTATTGGGTGCGACCGTACACCTCCGACGCGGCCTGCCTGCAGAGCATCACCCGCGACCAGGAATATTTCCCATACTTCAACGTCCTGCCCGGAGATACGGTCGTCGACGTTGGCGCCAACATTGGTTCGTTTTCCGTATTCGTGGCGCATCGCGAACCCACGGCCAAGATTGTGTGTGTGGAACCGGTCCAGGCCAACTTTGCGATCCTGGAAAAGAATATTGCGGAGAATGCGCTCACCAACATCACGCCAGTGCGCGCAGCCATCGCCGATCATCCCGGTACACTCACCATCTATCATGGGAAGGGCACGCTTCACGCCTCCGGTTCCGCCTATGCCATAGATGCCACGGATGCGGGGGACAAAGAGGAGGTGCCGAGCATGACCTTGGGCGCGCTCTTAGATGCGCACGGCATCGGTCACGTCGATTTTCTCAAGATGGATTGCGAAGGTGCGGAGTACGACATTCTTTTCTCACTGCCCGACGCCGTCTGGACCCGCATCAAGAAAGTCGCCCTGGAATACCACAACTTCGTGGCCGGGAAAAACCAGGAAGACCTGCTCAGCTTGCTCCAGCAAAAAGGATTCCGCACTGTGCTCCCCAAGAAGTACCAAGGGAAAGCGATCGGCTTGATTTTTGCACTACGACCCTAAACTATGCCACTCATGCACGCATTGAAACGGGAACTGGGGGAGTTGCGGAAATACCTGAACCGTCAATTGTGGTACAAGCCGTCTTCACATCGGCATATCATCGACGCCTTCCACCGGTTCTACTATGAGTCCGGCGCGTGGGATCGCGTCACCTATTTTGGCGTGCGGACCCAAAAATATCCGGGCGACATGTGGGTGTACCAGGAGCTGCTGCACGAAGTGCGGCCGCAGGTCGTGGTGGAATGCGGCACGGCGTTTGGCGGCAGCGCGCTCTACCTGGCGCATCTCATGGACCACATCGGCGTCGGCCGGGTGATTTCGATTGATATCAACCACAAGAACGAACGGCCCCAGCACCCGCGCATCACCTATCTCACGGGCTCGTCGACCGATCCGGCCATCATCACCCAGGTCAAAACCATGATCGGCCAAGATGCGCCAACCCTGGTGATTTTGGATTCCGACCACAGTCGCGACCACGTATTGAAGGAAATGGAGCTGTACGCGCCCTTGGTAGACAAAGGCTCGTATCTGATTGTGGAAGACAGCAACGTGAACGGCCATCCGGCGGATCCGAGCTACGGTCCTGGCCCCATGGAAGCCATCCAGGCGTACCTGCGCACCCACAAGGACTTTGCCATTGACCACGAACGCGAGAAATTCCTGGTCACCTACAACCCCAACGGCTACTTGCGGAAAATCGCCTAAAGCGGTCAAATAGGCTCCTTCTATGGAGATCCCGCTTGCTGCCTGCCGCGTCTGCCAGGGGAAACACCTGGTGCCGGTGATCCCGCTCGGCCCCATGCCGCCGATCAACCAGTTTTTGCGCTCTCCTCAGGATTTTGCCGGGGAACGTCGTTTCGACCTGACGGTCCAGATGTGCCAGGACTGCTCGCACTGCCAGCTTTCGGTGGCCCTGGACCCGACCGCTGTTTTTTCCGATTACCTGTATTTTTCCTCCATGTCGGACACGTTTGTGGCGCATGGTAAGGAACTGGCAACGGATCTCCAAAAACGGTTTCGCCTTGCGGCCGACGACCTGGTGGTGGAAATCGCCAGCAACGACGGAGCAGTGTTGAAATCGTTCCAGGAATTGCCCATGCGCGTTTTGGGTGTGGAACCGGCCCAGAACATTGCAGCGGTGTCGCGCGAACGCGGCTTGCCCACGGTGGCCGATTTTTTTTCCCACGCGCTTGCGGAAAAGATCGTAGTCGAGCACGGCCAAGCCCGATTGATTTTTGGCGCGAATGTGTTGGCACACGTCTTGGACTTGCAAGATGTGGCCCGTGGCATCAAAACCCTGCTCGCTCCCGATGGTGTGGCAGTCATCGAAGTGCCGTATCTCGTCGACCTCCTCGATGGCTTGGCTTTTGACACGATCTACCACGAACACCTCTCGTACTTCCGGGTTGCGGTGCTCGACCGTTTGTTCAGTGATGCGGGCCTCCAGCTTTTTGATGTGGAGCGCACTCCCATCCATGGCGGCTCAATCCGTGTGTTTGTCGGTCAGAGAAACGGAACGCGGACCCGCGCTGCCACTGTGGATGCAATCATATCTGAAGAAACAGCTCGCTGCTTGAATACAGCGGCTCCATACGTCGCCTTTGTGGAACGCATGCAGGCGTGCCGACAGCAGGCGCGGGCTTTTTTGGAAGACCTGCGGAAGAACGGACTTCGCGTGGCAGGCTACGGGGCCGCTGCTAAAGGCAATGTCTTCCTGAATTATTGCGGTATCGATACCAGCCTCATGCCCTGGATTGCCGACCGCAGCCCGCACAAGCAAGGCTTGTATTCGCCGGGCATGCACCTGCCCATCAAGCACCCGGACGAAGTGCTCATTCGCCAGCCGGACGTGGTGGTGATCTTGGCCTGGAACTTTGCCGGTGAAATCATGCAGTACCTGCATGCTTATGCCGAACGCGGCGGCCGGTTCGCGGTGTTAGTGCCTGAGCCGAGCTATCTCTCTTTTGTATGATCCAGGATATTCCAGTGGTCATTTTGTGCGGCGGCAAAGGCACGCGCTTAAAAGAGGAAACCGAGTTTCGTCCGAAACCGCTTGTTCCGGTCGGCGGCAGGCCCATCTTGTGGCACATCCTGAAGATCTACCGCCATTGGGGGTACCGACATTTCATCCTGACGCTCGGGTACAAGGGCGATAAAATCAAAGAGTACTTCCTGCTGCGCAAGTGGTTGGAGTCGGATTTCCGGCTGGACGTGCAGAGTGACGACAAGGTCGTGCTCGAGGACCACAACGGTGATGATTTCCAAATTTTGTTCGCGGACACGGGCGAGGACACGCTCACGGCTGAACGCATTGCCCTGGTTGGCAAGTACATCCAGGAACCGCGTTTCATGGTGACGTACGGCGATGGCGTGGCCGACATCAACATTCCGGCCTTGGTGGATTTCCATGTGAAGCAAGGGACGATGGGGACGATAACTGGCGTCCATCCGAGTTCAAAATACGGCTTGGTCAACGTGGATGCGGCACACCGCGTAACCTCCTTTGAGCAAAAACCGCGATTGCACGACTATGTGAACGGCGGGTTCATGGTGTTCGAGCGGGCCTTCCTCGACTGCCTCCGGGCCGGGACGATGATTGAAGAGACAATGGCTGACTTGGTTAAAGAACAACAACTTTCTTTGTATCAGCACGAGGGTTTCTGGCACTGCATGGATACCTATAAGGATTACGAAGATTTGAACGCGCTGTGGAGCAAGGACCCGCGCTGGAAGATATGGTCGTAACACCGCATACCACTTGGGCCGGACGGCGCGTGTACGTAACCGGTGCAGCCGGTTTTTTGGGCACCTGGTTGTGTGATGCCTTGCTGCGGCAGGGGGCCCAGGTGGTGGGGCTCACGTACATTGATCCGCCGAGCGGCCGATGGGGCGAGTTGCGCTTGGCAGAACGGATGACCGTGGTCCAAGGCGACGTGGCCGACGGCCGGCTGAACGAACGTATCTTAAACCAATACCGGATTGACACCGTCATCCACCTGGCTGCCCAACCGATTGTCACCGTGGCCAACCGGGCCCCAGCCGACACATTTCACGCCAACATCACCGGCACCTGGGAATTATTGGAAGCCTGCCGGCGGTATGGCGGGTGCGAGCGCATCGTTGTGGCCTCAACCGACAAGGCCTATGGGGAAAGTGCAGTGCTGCCGTACCACGAGGATCTGCCCACGGTCGCCGTCCATCCCTACGACGTTTCTAAAAGCTGCACCGATCTGTTGGCCCGCAGTTTCGCCCATACCTTCCATATGCCCATTACCATTTCCCGCTGCGGCAACTTCTACGGCGGCGGGGACCTCCAATGGAGCCGGATTGTGCCGGATGTCTGCCGGGCGCTCATTGAGGGACGGACGCCCGTGATCCGGAGCGATGGTTCGCCGGTGCGCGACTACATTCATGTACAAGATGTGGTTTCCGCATACCTGCTCCTGGCTGACCGGGCGGGGGATGAAGATGTCCGTGGTCAAGCCTTTAATTTTGGAACGGAAACGCCGGTGAGCGTGCTGGCATTGGTCCAGAAACTCGTTGCGGTGTCTGGCCGCACCGGCGTGGAGCCGCTCGTGGAAGGACGGGCGCCGAATGAGTTGCAGGTCCAATTCCTTTCGATAGACAAGGCGAGGCGCATCCTGGGCTGGCAGCCGCAGGTTCCCCTTGATACCGGCCTCCAAGCTGCGTACGATTGGTACCGACAATACCTCGGACACTCGACCTACCCATGGTCAACGCCGTAACAAACATTAGTCCCCATATTCCACATTCGATATTCCATATTCCCTTATATGATTGATGGCGTCGTCGTCCACCCGCTCAAAAAAATCGTCGATGCACGCGGCCGGGTCATGCACATGATGAAGGCGACGGACCCGCACTTTGTAACGTTCGGCGAGATATACTTTTCCAGCGTCTACCCCGGCATCATCAAGGGCTGGCACGACCACACCCGGAT
This sequence comes from uncultured Gammaproteobacteria bacterium, assembly GCA_964591635.1. Classification (GTDB taxonomy): domain Bacteria; phylum Patescibacteriota; class Patescibacteriia; order 2-12-FULL-57-11; family 2-12-FULL-57-11; genus CAZQBA01. The sequence continues at coordinate 15,790 of CAZQBA010000005.1, forward strand.
GATCATCAACTACGCCGTGGTCTCTGGCAGCATTCTCTTGGTGCTCTACGATGGTCGGGCCACGTCACCGACCAAAGGCGAAATCATGGAGATTGTTTTGGGCGAACACAATTATAGTTTAGTGAAGGTGCCACCCGGCGTGGTCAACGGCTTCCGGGCCTTGGGCACGCAGGAAGCAATTGTTGCCAACTGCGCCAGTATTCCGCACGACCCCACGGAAACCATCCGCATCGACCCCTTCACGCCAGAAATCCCGTACGATTGGCATAAATCACCTCATGGATAAGTTTCCGGAAGTCAGTATCGTCATTGTCACCTGGAACGTGGCGGATGCGCTCCGCGAGTGCTTGGCGTCCTTGGAAGCGCATGCCGACGTGCCGTACGAGCTGTTTGTCATCGACAACGGCTCGACCGATGCCACACCACAGCTTTTGGACAGCTGGAAACCAGGCCAACCCCTTTGCAGGCGCTACGACCGCATCACCAACTCTGATGATTTGGGTTACTCCACGGCAGCCAATATGGGGATCCGTCGGGCAGCTGCCCCGCACGTCCTTTTGCTCAACCCAGACACGCGCATCACCCCGCAATCGCTTTCGGGGTTGCTCGCCGAAGCACGCCGCTATCCTGATGCTGGTCTCATCGGCTGCCGGATTACCAACAGCGATGGCTCACACCAAAGCTCGGTCTCTGAGTTGCCGACCATCTGGCGCCAGGTGGAAAACCGCCTCGGCCTTTTAAAAAAGTCCTGGTACGCCAATCGCACCAAACGCACGCCCTTCGTCCACAACTACGCGGCTCCAGCCGCAGTGCCGCAAATCAAAGGCGCAGTCGCGCTCATCACCACCGCAGCGCTCGCTCTGGTGGGGGAGTGGGACGATGGATACTTCTTGTGGTTCGAAGATTCCGACTACTGCAAGCGGGTCCACGATGCCGGACTCACGGTCCGTTATACGCCCAACGCCACCATTGCCCACAGGAGCGAAGCCGGTATTTCCAAGATGCCTTTTTGGGAACGCTTCTTTATTTGGAATCGCAGTATCCGCCGCTACTTCCGCCAGCACCATGGTCGGGTGGCCGGCTGGACCATAGCCGTGGTTGATCCGCTGGCATTGTTCACGGCTTTGGCATTGAAGCGTCTGCGCCTGTTATGAGCGGTACGTTGCTGTTTGGCGGGCACGGGCTCTTAGGCAGCGCCATCCGTCGCTTGTGGATCGATGAAACGTTCGTGGTGCCGCCCGAAGGGGGGCTCGATATCACCAACGAGGATACGATCCGGATCTTTGTGGAAGAAGCCGATCCGGCACGCATCATCAACTGTGCCGCCTGGAACGACGTGGATGGTGCGGAGGAGAACGAAGAAGCGGCCATGCAGGTGAACGCCCACGCCGTTCGCAACTTGGCGCGATTGGCCCGGGAGCGATCCATCCCATTCGTCCATTTTTCAACTGACTACGTGTTTGATGGCACCGACCCGCGCGGCTATGCCGAAGACGCACCGCCACACCCGGTCAACGCCTACGGCCGATCCAAGGCGTTGGGGGAACAATACGCTCGTCAGGAAACGGACCAGCACTACCTGATCCGCACCTCGCGTCTCTACGGTTTCCCGCCCGAGAGTTCCCGTGCCAAAAAAAATTTTGTCGTGCGGATTGCCGAAGATGCCCGGGCAAAAGAGGTCTTGTCGTGCGTCGACGAGGAGCCGGGCGCCTTCACGTTTGCGGACGATGTGGCCATCGCCCTCAAACGGTTATTGGACGATCAGGCACCGTACGGTACCTACCACCTCACCGCAGCCGGCGAAGCCACGTGGTTTGCCTGCGCCCAGGAAATCGTACGCATCCTCGGGTTGCCGACGAAGGTGGTCCCGGTCCCGCGCAGCGCCTACCCAGCCAAGCGTCAGATTCCGCCGTACACGGTTCTGCGATCCACCAAAATTCCCCACCTGCGCCCCTGGGCCGAGGCCCTGGCGGATTTCCTCAGCCAGTACTCGGGGGCTTGATTTTTTTGCCCGCCCTGCTACGCTTTGGCCAGGTTTCTCCACAGCGGAGGCGTTCATGGAAAAACAACGGAAAGACGTGGCCCTCCGCCTGGTGGCAGCGGGGGTGGTACAGGTGTCTCCTGGCTCGGGGTTCGCCCTGAGCAAACATCCGGACCGGCGTGACCGGACGTCACCGGTCTACTACAATATCGTTCCCCAGAGCCGGGGCGGGCCGGTGAGTGCCGAGACAGTGGATGAGATCGGCTCGGCTCTGAGCGTGCTCCGGTCTCAGCAGCAGGTGCTTGCCCGCCGGTACGCCGCAGTCTCGGAGGATGTGCTGCCGTACCTCTCGGCCATGGTGGCCGTCATCCAACCGATTGCTACGTTCCGACCGGTGCCGTTCCAATTCGAGGAGCGGCCGGCCACGGACACGACGGATCGGAAGATCGTCGAAGTCAGCCAGGCCGCGTACATGGCCGGTGATGAGGTCCTGGTGATGGATGGGGTCCTGGTGAGCGCTCACCGCACCTATGCGGCCATCCAAGTCTTGCGCCAGATGGGCCTCGCGGTCAACGACGTGGTGGTCATCGTCGACCGCTGCCAGGGCGGGTCCGATGAGCTCAAGCGGAAAGGGCTGCGCGTCCATCATCTGTTCACGGCCCGGGAGCTCCTCCAGGTGGCCATGGAAGCCGGCACCATCTATCGCACCGAGTATGACCTTGCCTGGAGGTCGCTCGATCACAGTTACCCCGACGTCCTTCCCGACGGCTAAACCAAGACGCATGGTTGACCCAGCGTCTTTTTTCTTTTTTTCTGCTCGGTTACACTGGGTGTCTATGTCTGATTACGGCACCCGATCATTGGACCTCCACCGCCAGCTCGGTGGGAAATTGGAAGTGAAGAGCAAGGCGCCGCTGGAAACGCGCGATGATTTATCTGTCGCCTACACCCCAGGCGTAGGGCAGGTAAGTGTGGAGATCGGCCAACACCCGGAAACGGTGTGGGAGTACACCATCAAGAAAAACACGGTGGCCGTGGTCTCCGACGGCTCGGCAATCCTCGGCTTAGGAAACTTGGGAGCGGCTGCCGCTCTCCCAGTGATGGAAGGGAAGGCCGCGCTCTTCAAGAGGTTTGCAAACATTGACGCGTTCCCCATCTGCCTGAATACCCAAGACACGGAAGAGATCATCAACATTGTCAAAGCCATTGCTCCGGTCTTTGGCGGCATCAACCTGGAAGACATTGCCGCTCCCCGTTGTTTTGAAATCGAACGGCGTTTGGCCAACCTGCTTGATATCCCCGTGGTGCACGACGATCAGCAGGGGACGGCAGTCGTTGTGCTGGCGGCGCTCACGAATGCATTGCTGGTGCGGGGTCTGACCTTGGAAAACGTGCGTGTTGTCGTCAATGGCGCGGGTGCGGCTGGAACAGCAGTATCGCGCCTGCTCCTCCAGGCCGGCGTCAAACAACTCGTGGTTTGTGACAGTCAGGGCATTGTCTCGGTCGACCGGACAGACTTGAATGAAGAGAAACGTGATGTGGCGAGTGTGACGAACCCAGAAGGACGGAGTGGTGGTTTGGCCGAAGCGCTCGTGGGAGCACATGTGTTTATCGGGTTGAGCAAGGCCGGCGTACTGACGCAGGAACTGATGCGGCAGATGGCGCCCGAGCCGGTCATCTTCGCCATGGCCAATCCGGTTCCCGAAATCATGCCAGACGAAGCCTTGGCTGCCGGTGCCTCAATCGTCGCAACCGGCCGCTCCGACTTCGCCAACCAAATCAACAACGTCCTGGCTTTCCCCGGCATCTTCCGCGGCGCGCTCGACCACCGCGTGCGGCGCATCACGCCGGCCATGCTCCATAAGGCGGCCCTGGCCCTGGCCGCCTGCGTTGCACAGCCAGCAGCAGATAAAATTATCCCGAGTCCTTTTGACCCCGGCGTCATGGAGTCGGTGGCCAATGCGATACGCGCATAACGAACACCCCCGTGGTGAGCGGGGGTGCGTGTTTGGTTAGCGACCGTCTCGGCGGCCTGGACCGCTGGGTGCGGGTGGCGGGGGAGTGGTGTATCCCGGCGTGACATATCCGGGAGTGTATCCGGGCATATATCCTGCCGGTACTTTATAGATCGTGCGGCGTGGCAGCAGATTCCGTTTCTGCAGCGTGAACGAAATGGCGAAGGCCGCAGCGGCCACCACGAAACCGATCAAGCTGACGGCTACGACTGTTTTTGTTTTGACGCGCGTCGCGGTTTTGGCCGGCAGCAACGGGGGCTGCGGGGCCGACATGTTATTGGGGGATGTCATAGATGTCTAGAAGTATATCATACAGCGCGATGCGGAGCCGCGAAAATAACGGGTTGAGGTTGTCCACAGGGAAAAAATCTGTTGGCGTTGCACCTGAGCGGATCACATACACGCGTTTTACGTCGGCAAGCGCAGCGGCTTCCCCAGCACGCGCTGGGTCGTATGTTGTGGAAAGATGGGTGAAGAAAGGAAAGAGCGTGCCGCCAGTTGGGAGCGGATACCACAACATGCCGCCGGGAACCATGCGGAAACCCAACATACGTACGGCCAGTGCACTGGTGATCGGTGCGGCCAGGACAATGTGCGGTGTGCCCGAGGCGTGTGCCTCGATGGTTTGGACAATAGCCTCATCCTGGCTGCTGGCGCTGGGGCCGGTGGTGTAGGCCTTTGCATTGAGTTGCGGGTAGGAGAAAAACCAGGCAATCGTGGAAAGGATGGTGATGGCCAGGCACAGACCGGCACGCTGCCAGTTTTTTTTCAACATCCGATGGGCAGCCGCAAGCGCCAGTCCGATGGCAGGATAGGAGGCCAAGGGGAGGAGTTGGAGGAGGCGGAGTGGAAATTCTTGCTGTTCAAACCAGATGATGTCCGGAAAACGGAAAAGCGTTGTTACGATGTATGTTGAAAAGAAGAGGCCGGACCCGACGCATCCGAGCAAGAGAAGCGGACGCCGCTGTTCGGGAAACATTCGTCCCGCCAATATGCCGGTTGCGAGCGTCAACAAGAGTGGGATCGTTTGGCGGAACAGGTAGAGGATTTCCCAGTGCCAACCGGCAAACGGGTACGGATCGCGGAAGAGCCCGAGCCATCTTTCCCACTGCATCAATCCTGACCAGTCGATCACTTCTGCGAGTTGGCTCCGGTAAAACCAAAAAAACCCAGCAGGGAGTGCGAGTGTCGCGACCCCAGTGACAACTACCGCCCAGAACCAGAGCCGGCTCCATCCAGGGAGAAGGCGCATACACATTCCTCCGGCAACGATGAGGAGGGTCGGAATACCGATAAGCGGATGGGTGACGAGTATGGCCAAAGCGGCCGCAAACAAAACAAGCTGCCCCCGCCACGATGGTGAAGGCAACCACGAGACGATCCAGAGGAAGACGATAACACCGAGATGGTAGGGGATGGTGAACGTGAGTGCGGCAAACGGGACAAGTATCAGGGCAAAAATCGATTGGGCGGCAGCGCGATCAGGCATTTTCCAGGCTGATCGCAAACCGGCAAAAACGATGATCGGTGTCAGCGTCGCAAGTAGAGGCACCAGCCAACGATCAATGGTGAAGACGTGCAAACGGGTGATGGTGGCCAGGAGCGCTACGAGGGCGTATTGCCCGCTGTACAGGAGCTGGGCGTCAGGCGGGATGCCTGAGGTGCTCCAGACGAGCTCAGCAGCTTGGTGGAGTAGGGGGTCAAATCCAAAACCGATGGTGTATACCAAGGCGCTCACACTCACCGCCGTGAACAGGTGGAGCGTGAATCCAGCCAGGAACCAGCCATCGGGCGTTTCGTCGGCCGCCAACCACAACGCTGCCGTCGCACAGCCAAACACTATAAAAACAAGAGGAGACACCAGCTCCCACGGGCTCACGAGCGGCTGGTCGGTACGCACTAGGAAAAACAGCACGAGCAGGCTGAGGTCTGCTAGGGCGGCAGCGGCTAGGAACAGGTGTCGGGTGCGCATGCCTGCATTGTACGGGAATGGGGCCGATGAATTACAATAGTCACCTATGAACATCCTTGCCGTGTCTGGCAGCCTGCGCACTGCCTCGTACAACCGCATGGCCTTGAAAATCGCCATGCGCATTGCCAAAAAAACTGGGGCAACTGTTCGTGAAGCGGATCTCAAAACACTTGCTCTGCCGCTGTATGATGGCGATATCGAGGACGCAGGTATGCCACCATCCGTTACGAAATTGAAGAAGATGGTGGAAGCCTGTGATGTTCTTATCATCGCCTCTCCCGAGAACAATCACTCTATCTCTGCTCCGCTCAAGAATGCGCTCGATTGGCTATCCCGCGGAAAGAATTCGCTGTCCCACAAACACGCCGCCATCTTTGGTGCTTCCGACGGCAACTTCGGCACGGTCCGCGGCCAAGCCCACCTGCGTCAAATATTGGCGGCGCTCAACGTGATTGTTTTGCCCCAACCGCAAATTCTCATTCGCAATTGCAAAACCGCATTCACCGACAAAGGCGAGTTCGTTGACGAGATGACGACGAAGCTCCTCACCCAACTCATCGAAGAGACCATTGCGTATGCAAAATAATTCACATCTCTTTGCAGCACGCGTGGTGGCAGTGGTCCGCTCTATACCCAAGGGATCCGTCTTGAGTTACGGGCAAGTGGCGGCAGCAGCCGGACACCCTGGTGCGGCCCGGGCGGTTGGAACCGTCATGAAGAACAATACCGATGCCCGTGTGCCTTGCCACCGGGTGATTTGCGCAGATGGTTCAGCTGGCGGATACAACGGCCTACGTGGAGAAAAAGAAGCACTCTTAGCATCGGAAGGCGTGACCGTGCACGGTTGACGAAACCGCCAAAGCAGCGCATCCTACAGGCCTATGCAGTCTGCCGGAACCCACTTCCAGCGCCTGGTGCTGGTCTGCACCAACGAGCGCACCGATGGCCGTGAAAGCTGCGGCCCGCAAGGCGGCGTGGAGTTGCACAAGCACATCAAAGAGGCAGTGAAGCTGGTTGATCCCACCATCCGCGTCTCACGCTCCGGCTGCCTGGACAACTGCTCCACCGGCCCCACGGTCGTCATCATGCCGGATCAGATTTGGTTGGGCGGCGTCACCAACGAAGACGTGCCACGTATTGTGGCGTATCTCACCGGCGAAGAAGAGGCTTTGGCAGAATTCCGCACCCCAGCCACGGCTGCTCCAGAAGGTGACGGGTGTTGCGGTGGCGGGTGTTGCACAAACGAAACATAACCTATGACCCCAGCTTTAGAAATTTCCGGATTAGTGAAAAAGTACGGAGACAAAACAGCCGTCAATGGCATTTCCTTCAGCCTGCAACCCGGTGAATTTTTTGGCTTCCTGGGACCGAATGGCGCCGGCAAGACAACGACCATCAATTGCGTGGTCGGCATCCACGGCATTACGTCCGGCAGTGTGAAGGTCTATGGGCATGATGTGGTCACCGACTACCGGGCAGCCCGAACCAAGATAGGCCTGGCTCCCCAAGAGTTTAACGTTGACCCTTTCATTTCCACAGCTAAGCTCCTGGATTACGTGGGTGGTTACTACGGTTTGCGGGCCGACAAACGTAAGGAAAACATCCATCGCCTCTTGTTGGATTTTGAAATGCTGCCGTATAAGGACCAGCCATTCCGTACGCTCTCGGGCGGGCAGAAACGCCGGGCGGTATTGGCCCGGGCCCTGGTGCACGAACCGGACGTGATTATTTTGGATGAACCAACGGCGGGCGTGGACGTGGAATTGCGCCGCGATTTGTGGAAGTGGCTGCGCGAATTGAACGCCAAAGGCAAGACCATCTTGCTCACCTCGCACTACCTGGAAGAAGTCCAGGCTTTGTGCAGCCGCATTGGCATTATCCAAAATGGCAACCTGGCCTTCTTGGGCACCAAAGAGGAATTGCTGACCGACGGCAAGTCACTGGAAGACCGCTACTTGGAACTGACTGCAAAAGTATGAACGTGATTGGCACATTCACTCTCATTCGTCGTGAAGTTGATCGCGCTCAGCGCGTGGCCATTCAAGCCTTGGTCACACCGTGGTTGTCGGCCCTCTTGTTTATTCTGGTGTTCGGTAAAATCGTGGGCGGCCGGATTGGCGCTATTGAAGGCGTGAGCTACGTCCAGTTCGTGCTGCCCGGGACGCTCATGATGAACATCTTGATGTCGACCTTCTCCCAGAGCTCCATGGCACTCTACTTCCAACGGTTTCTCAAGAATATCGAGGAAGTGCTGGTGGCGCCCATTTCTTATGGCGAAATGATCATCTCATTTGTCGCGTCCGGGGTCATTCGCGGCATCATGGTCGGGGCCGGGATCATGCTCATCGGCCTCCTGTTTGGCGCCACTACGTTGGCCCATCCTTTGTGGTTCGTGTTCTACATCCTCATGGTGTCCCTGCTTTTTTCCTTGCTTGGCCTTTTGGTCGGCTTGTGGGCGAACGGGTTCGAAGCCTTGTCTCTGGTACCAACATTCCTTATCACACCCCTGACGTTCCTGGGCGGCATGTTCAATTCCATCGACATGTTACCGCCGCTCTTCCAGAACATCGTCCGGTTCAACCCGTTCTTCTATATGGTGGACGGCTTGCGCTATTCCATGATCGGCGTGGCCGACAGTAACCTCTTGGTCGGCCAGATCATGCTGGTCAGCCTGACGGTGGCCAGCTTCCTGCTCGTCCAATACCTGTTTTCCATTGGGTGGCGTTTGCGACAGTAGGACTGGTGCGTCAAAAGAGAGGGGAGTATACTCCACGTATGCGCGGAATTGCCTTATTTCTAGTCATTTCGCTTGCTGTCCTCATATTTGGGGCGCAATTTATTTTGCATCCACAGGTCAGCCATGCAGAGCACGGTCAGGCGAGCCAACCGGTTGCCGATTGCGTGTCCGTTTGCTTGTCCGCCATCCCGGACACCACCGTCCAGGCTGCTGCTGCCGTCTTCCTCCTGCTCGGTTTGTTTCTTGTTTTCATCTCCTCGGTCCGCGTCACCATCCCGCACCGCGTTTTGGTTCGCTCCCGAGCACCTGTTCCGTTAGGACGATACGTCGGTACAATTCTGCTGCGTGAGTAGGGTGGGGAAGTGGTACCCTTCACTCACTCATTTTTGATTATGGAAAAAAATGCAAAGCAGCCGGAGCGCACCATGGAGGTGTGCATCCGTGGCATGAGCTGTCGGAGTTGCGAACTGAAGATCGAAAAAGCATGGAGATCGTTACCGGGTGTTGCTCATGTTTCGGCCGATGCGGTTCGTGGTCGGGCGCGTATTGTCTGCCATGGCGATGCGCCGTCTCGGCATACGCTCAATGATGCCATCCGCGAACACGGGTACGAGCTCATGGAAGATGCTGTGGAACGAATCACGCAGCCGGCCCGTCCATCCGTTCTCCAACTTGTCTTCCTCTTTTCGGTTGTTCTTTTGGCCGGCACCGCGCTTTCCCGTCTCGGGCTCCTGCAGCTGACGGGCGTGGAAGCAACCGCTACGGGTTTTGCTTCAGCATTCCTGATTGGACTCGTTGCTGCAAGTTCTTCCTGCCTGGCCGTGGCTGGCGGCCTCATGCTCTCGGTCGTGGCCCGTCCGGGCACATCCGCAGCCTCCCGCAGCACACGGCTGCTGCCGGTAGGGCTGTTCATTGTCGGCCGGGTTGCCGGATACGCCGGGCTCGGCGCGCTGATCGGCCTCATCGGCCAGGCACTGACACCACCACCGATCGTCACGGGCCTGCTCATGGTGGCAGCCGCCCTATATATGCTCACGGTCGGTTTAGAAATGCTGCACCTGGCACCCGCCTGGCTGCGGCGCCTGACGCCGCGCATGCCCAAGGCCATTGCCCGCCGGGTGATGGATGTGGAGGGTCATCCGCATCCGTTGGCAGCTGTGCTCCTTGGTGCTGGCACGTTCTTCCTGCCGTGCGGGTTCACGCAATCGTTGCAGTTGGCGGCATTAGCAAGCGGCAGCCCAGTTGTCGGGGCCACCATCTTGGGCGGGTTTGCCTTGGGTACGGCTCCGGCGTTGGCCGCACTCGGCTGGGCATCCACAAAACTGACGGGTCGTATCGGCGTGTGGTTTTTCCGTTTTTCCGGGGCACTCGTCATCATCCTCGGTCTGTGGAACGTCCAGAACGGCCTCACAGTGGCCGGCTTCCCGCTCTCGCTTCCCACGCTTGCCCGTTCCGGAGAACCGGTTGAGGCCCGGCAAGAAGGGGAAACACAAGTGGTGGACATTCGGGTCGGCACGCGCGGCTACACACCGAATGTCTTCGTGGTGAAAAAAAACCAACCGGTGGAATTGCGGCTGAGCGGGAAGACCACGGGGTGCCTGTCAGCCCTCGTCATTCCGGGCATGCGCATCCAAGCACAATTGAACCCCACAGGCATCACCCGCATCCCGTTCACGCCGACGCGTGAAGGGACGTATAGCTTCGCCTGCGGTATGGGCATGTATCGCGGATCATTCCGGGTCACCGCTTCCTAATATGGCATCTCACACACAAACCTTCGGCGTCGGCGGCATGCATTGCGCCAGCTGCGTGAAGACCATTGAAACGGCGCTTGGAAAGGTGCCGGGCGTGGAGAGTGCCAGTGTCAACTTGGCTACAGAAAAAGCCCAAGTCGTGTTTGATGGCAGTCGCGTCCAGCCAGAACAACTGGCAGCAGCGGTAGCCGCAACCGGTTACCGGCTCGATGTCACCCCCCAACCCCTGGCACCCGGACCCAAAACCAACCCTTCAATGGGTATGCCCGGGCATGACCACGCAGCCATGCTGCGCGAGGCCGAATCGCGAGGCATGCGCACCAAGGTGTGGGTGGGCGGCCTTCTTTCGGCCG
>CAZQBA010000006.1:0-14442 GCA_964591635.1 uncultured Gammaproteobacteria bacterium
CGGGAACGGAAGATCAGTGAAGCGATTTCCTGGTACGACAAGCTCCAGAAGCTGAACCCAGACAACACCGAAGTCCGCCGGAAGTTGCAGGACCTGCGCCTGGGTATCACCAGCGCGCCGTCCATTCCGGCAGCAACTCCAGCAACCACACCAACCACCAACCAATAATCGATCCGAAATCCGGAATCCCCCTGCACTAACTGGTGCAGGGGGATTGTTGTACCCATTTTTTTCTGTTAGAGTAGCTCCAGTCTGTTGACGCAAAGGGGGCCTGTAGCTCAGCTGGTTAGAGCGTCTCGTTTACACCGAGAAGGTCCTCCGTTCGATCCGGAGCAGGCCCATGGAGGCATTGATGGACCCCTGTAAAATGGCGATCTTTCGTCTCACGGGGCCCCGCCATCTCCTCAACGTACATGCAGTACGTCTCGGAAGATGGCTGCCCCGTTCAACGAAATCTCATCCATTTTTCAGTGGTCCATGCGATACATCTTTGGCATCATCGCCATTATCATCGGCACAGTCATTGCTTTGAAATCAGAATGGTTTTTTAATTTCTTTGGGCGGATTGAATTTGCCGACCGCTACCTGGGCACGGAAGGCGGCAGCCGGCTCATGTACAAGCTCATCGGTATTGCCTTGGTGTTCATCGCCATCCTGTACATGACGGGCGGGGTGGAAGACATCCTTACCGCTATCTTCCTGCCCAACCGGACGTAGGTATGTACATTCCCACCGGAAGCGAACTCTTGAACCCGGTTGCCTTGTTAGGCGAAGCGGGTGTGGCGGAAGGCATGCACGTGGCCGACATCGGCTGCGGCGCCACGGGTCATATTGTGTTTGCCGCGGCCCATATGGTGGGCAAGAACGGCTTGGTGTATGCCGTGGATATTTTGAAATCGGTCCTTTCGGGGGTGGAGTCGCGGGCAAAATTGGAAGGCGTTGCTAACGTGGAAACGGTCTGGAGCGATGCCGAAATCTACGGTGCCACAAAAGTGCCGGAAGGCTCGCTTGATGTGTGTACGCTCGTCAACAACCGGCCGTCCGCGGCGCTCATGCGGGAAGCCACGCGTCTCATCAAACCAGGTGGACGGCTGGTGGTGGTTGATTGGGTGGCCACGCACACACCCTTTGGCCCGGCCACCAAGGAACGGATCGAACCAGAGCAGGTCAAACGCATGGCCGAGGACCTGCGCCTGTCTTTTGAAAAAGCCTTTTCGGCTGGGCAATACCATTGGGGCCTGGTCTTCCATAAATAACCTGCCCCTACTTGACGCTGGCCCCGGTTCAGGGCACACTTCCGGCGTTATGGTGGACTGGTCACAGCTGCTTTCTCCGGCATTTTGGTTTTCGGTCCGTTGGAACCCCCTCCAGCCGCGGACCGCACTCCTGATGGCCGGTTTTTTTGTTTGTTTTGGCCTGGTCGGCGTGGTCGCTCCGTGGCTGGCGGTGCGCGGCAAGAAGGTGCCCAAGTTCGAGCGGGCGGCCTGGCAGGTGATGGGGCGCCCGTTTTGGCTGGCTGGGGTGTTGGGCTTGCTCTTCACCTTCCTGGCGTACGAGCGCATTGCCGTGTTCTCCGGCCGTTTCTGGTTCTTGGCAATTGGTGGGTACTTTGCGGTGGCCGCTGCCCTGGCCGGACGGAATTTTGTCCAGGAATTGGAGCACGGGCGCGAGGTAGAAGAGGAGCGCATTCAGCGGGAAAAATATTTGTCCTGAGCTATGGACGCACGGCGCGCCTTCGGTGATGCGGCGGAATCACTGGCGGCGCGTTTTTTAGTGGAACAAGGCTGCCGCATTGTGGCCCGCCAGTACCACACCCGACAGGGGGAGGTGGACATTATTGCCGAGGATCCCGACGGTCTGCGCTTTGTGGAGGTGAAAGCCCGAAAGAGCCAGATGTTCGGCCGGCCGGAAGAAGCGGTCACCCGTGTGAAGCTCCGCAAAATCGCGGCCGTAGCCGAGCGTTTTTTGGAGGAGCGCGGCTGGCAGCACCGCCCCTGGCAAATAGATGTAATTGCCATTTCTTACACGGCCAGCGAACCCGAGGTGCGCTACTATCCGAACGTCGGCGGCGACTGATTGTCACTGCCATCCTACCCAGGTATCCTGTGGGTGCTATGGCGCTCCAGCTCACCAACACGGCCACGGGAAAAAAGGAACCGTTTGTCCCGCTCGGGAAGACGGTCACCATGTACAGCTGTGGACCGACCGTCTACAACGTGGCCCACATTGGCAACCTGGCCTCGTTCGTGGCGGCCGACGTGCTGAAGCGCTGGCTGACGGCTTCCGGTTTCCCCGTCCAACATGTGATGAACGTCACAGACGTGGACGACAAGACCATCCGCGGTGCCCAGGCGGCTGAGCTGCCGCTTTCCACATTCACCCAGGCGCACGAAGCCCGTTTTATTGTTGATCTGGAGCGGCTCAACATCCAAATGCCGACCATTGTGCGGGCCACGGAACATATTGATGAAATGGTCCGCGATATCCTTATCCTTCAAGCCAAAGGCGTGGCCTATACCGAATCTGGTTCCACCTATTTTTCGGTCGACAAGGACCCGCACTACGGGGACATTGCGCACCTCACAGCTCGGCCGGCGGCAGCGGCCAAGCACCGGATAGATGCCGACGAGTATGAAAAAGACGCGGTAGAAGACTTCGTCCTTTGGAAAGCCTGGAAGCCGGAAGATGGCGACGTGTTTTGGGAAACCGAGCTGGGGAAGGGTCGGCCGGGCTGGCACATTGAGTGTTCGGCCATGATCCGTCGGTACTTGGGCGAACAAATCGACATCCATACTGGGGGAGCGGATCTCCTGTTCCCGCACCACACCAACGAAACGGCCCAGGCCGAATGCGCGTCCGGCAAGCGCCCGTTTGTCCGGACCTGGATCCATCGCGCCTTCCTTACCGTGAACGACGAAAAAATGGCCAAGCGTTTGGGAAACACTTTTTCCCTGGCCGATGTGGCACCGACGGACCTGTTGGCCCTGGCCTTCCGCTTTTTATTAGTTGCCTCGCATTATCGCACGCCGCTCAACTTCAACGACCAGTCCATGCCGAGCGCCTGCGCGGCCTACGGCCGGTTGCTGCAATTCTGGGATGGTCTGGAAGAGCGGGTCAACAAACAGGCGGCAGGGGATGGCGTACCCGCAGCCCTGAATGCCGCCCGCATTGCCTTCCGCGCAGCCATGGATGACGACCTCAATACGCCGCAAGCCGTGGCCGCGGTCTTTGATCTGGTCGGTGCGGTCGACCCCCATCGGTTGTCGGTCGAAGCGGCAACCGCGGTGCTTGCCTTCTTGCGCGAAGACGTTGATGCGGTGTTTGGTGTTTTGGAAAAAGGCCTACCGCTTTTTCGAGTCGGCCGAACAATTTCGGAAGAAGAAACGCGGCAACTCCAAGAAATGGATAGCCTTCGTGCGGCCAAGGATTTTGCGGCAGCCGACGCCATTCGCCACCGATTGCAGGCCGCTGGCGTGGAGGTTCGCACGACCCCAGAGGGGAGCGTGGGGGCACGGAATCCGTTTGCTTGACGAAAAACGTTTGTCTTAGTATATTTATTGCATTCTGACTCGGGCCGTACGGCGCGAGTCATTTTCTTGAAAGGCAGACACATTGGTCTGCCCCTACACCTGTCTATGTCTAGCCCTATTACCCAAGCCATCCAACAGATCTGCGACGAAAAGGGGATCTCTTTTGAAGCAGTGATCGAAACCATTGAGGCTGCGCTGGCTGCCGCCTTCCGCAAGGATTTTGGCGAGAAGAACCAAAATATCAAAGTGTTGTTTGAACCGGAACTCGGCGGTTCCCGCGTGTTTGACATCAAGCACGTGGTGTCCGATGAGTTCGTGGAAGAGGCCAAGAAGGAAATGGAAGAACGGGCTGCGGCTGTGGCTGCTGCCATTGAAGCTGGGTTGCCTATTCCCGATTTACCGCTCATCCCGTTGCCAACCCCGGTTGCCCCGGGCGAAGTGGTGGCCAGCGGTGAGCCCACGGCAGAAGAAAAGTATAACCCCAAGCTCCACCTGTCGCTCACGGAAGCGCGGCTCATCAAGCCGGATGCTGAGCTGGGCGAGGAGCTAAAAATCGAATTGGAAATTCCCGGCGCCTTCGGCCGGATGGCTGCCCAAACTGCCAAGCAGGTTATTACCCAACGCTTGCGTGAAGCCGAGCGCTTCAAGTTGTTTGAAGAGTTCAAAGACAAGCAAGGCCAGCTTCTGGTGGGCACGGTCCAGCGCCGTGATGGTCGCGTGGTGTTTGTCGACTTGGGCCGCGTCACCGGCATCATGCTGCCGGAAGACCAGATGCCGAGCGAACCGTACAGCCCGGGCGACCGCGTAAAAGTATTTGTCGTGTCCGTGGCCATGAGTTCCAAAGGTCCGGAAATCCGTGTCTCGCGAACGCACCCGGACATCGTGCGCACGCTTTTCACGTTGGAAATCCCGGAAGTCGCCTCTGGAATCGTGCTTATTCACGCCATTGCCCGGGAAGCCGGCAGCCGCACCAAGGTGGCCGTTTCTTCTACCCAGGAAAACGTGGACCCGATTGGCAGCTGCATTGGCCAGCGGGGGAGCCGCATCCAAACCGTAATTGCCGAAATCGGTGGTGAAAAAATTGATATCATCGAATACAATGCCGACCCCGCGGCCTTTATTAAGAATGCCTTGTCGCCGGCCCAGACCGTGGCCGTGGATCTGGACGCCGAACAAAAAGTGGCACGCGTCACCGTAGCTCGCGACCAATTGTCGCTGGCCATTGGCCGGGGTGGGCAGAACGTGCGATTGGCCGCCCGCCTGTCTGGCTGGAAAATCAATGTGGTGGAAGCTGTAGTCGAAGGCGCGGCCGACACCCCAGCCGAAGAAGCGGTAACGGAAGGGGAGGAAGCTCCTTCAGTGATCGATGAAGAAGCACACGCAGCCGACCAAACAGCGTCCCCAGAGCCGGAAACCCAGACCTCAGAACCCCCATCAACCGAATCATCCTCGTAACATATGGCCATCATCGGACAGCTCTTTCACACCATCTTCTACCAACCGATCTTTAACTTGCTCATTTTCCTGTACGACACCATCCCAGGAAAGGACATCGGGTTGGCCATCATCGCCATTACAGCGCTCCTCAAGCTGGCGCTCTACCCGTTTTCGCTCCAGGCCCTGAAGTCGCAACGGGCCCTGGCTTCGCTCCAGCCGAAGATCAAGGAGATGCAGGATGCGCACAAAGGCGACAAGGAAAAACAGGCTAAGGCCATGATGGATTTGTACGCCAAGGAAAAGGTCAGCCCCTTTTCGTCCTGTTTGCCGGTCCTTATTCAGCTGCCGTTTTTGATTGCGTTGTACCAAGCCCTGCAAAAAGGATTAGCGAGCGGTGGGTTCGAAGCGCTTTACCCGTTCGTCCAGAATCCGGGAACGATCGACCCCATGTTTCTAGGCTTCCTTAACCTGTCGGCCCGTTCCGTCCCGCTCGCGATTTTGGCTGGTGCGGCCCAGCTCTGGCAGACCCTGATGCTTTCGCCCAAGCCCAACCCGCCGGTCAAAACCGCCGGCTCCAAAGATGAAGACACCATGGCGGCCGTGAACCGGCAGATGACCTATGTGATGCCAGTCATGACCATCATCATCGGGCTCCAGTTCCCGGGCGGCCTGGCCCTCTACTGGCTCGTCATGAACCTGCTCACGGTGGCCCAGCAGTGGTGGTACTTCCAACGCGAACCCAAGCAGCCGGCCGCGTCTGCTTTGCCACCCGTCGCATAACCCCTATGTCCGTCATCTTGCTGCGCGACCTTCTGGGCATGCCGGTAGAGACGGAGCAAGGCATCCGTTTGGGGTTCTTGAGCGATGGCGAAATGGACACGGCTGGTTTCCAACTGCGGAACGTGACCGTAAAAAGCCATCGCCTGCCCTTGCCGGCCAAAACGCTCCTCATCCACGTCCGGCACATTGTGGCTGTGACCGAGGAAAAAGTCGTGGTGCAGGATGCGGCAGTAAACGTAGAGACGGAGCGTCGCGGTCAAACCCAACCCGTAGCCGTTCCAGGCAATTTACAGATGCGTGACACAGAATAAGTATGGACCCGCTCGGCCGCGCAGTGCTGTCCACGCTCAGTTATTTTTCTTGTTTTTCCACCCCACTCACCGCCTTTGAAACGTGGCGGCACCTGTTGTGGGAATCAACCGATCCAGCGCCCACCCTCGGGGCGGTGGAGGATGAGTTGGCTCGTTTGTGCACTGCCGGAAACATCCGTGCAGCGGGCTACGGGTTTTATTCCTGCAATGATTCGGCCGGCGTGGCCGATCGGCTGATGCGCGAAGCCGATGCCGTTCATAAATGGCGCATCGTCCGCCGGGGTGCAGCCTTGTTGTCGCTCGTCCCATTCTTGGAAGGCGTGGCCGTAGTCAACACGCTATCCATGGGCGCAGCCCATCCAGATTCGGATATTGATGTCCTTATTCTGGCCAAGCCGGGACGGATGTTCCTGGTCCGCCTTGGTGCCGTGCTCGTGACCTCGCTCTTCGGGTTGCGCCGGCATGGCCACCAGGTCAAGAACCGTTTGTGCTTATCGTTTTTTCTCACCGCGCCTGCCTTTGATTTAGAGCGGCTTGCGAAATACCCGGACGATCCCTATTTGCGTTTTTGGGCGACGAGCCTGGTGGTCGTCGTGAATAAGAAGCAGGCCTTTGAACGGTTGTGGCAGGAGAACGCGGCTTGGCTTGCGGCCTTTCCGCACGCTGGATTACGTTCGTATGCCTTGCGTCGGCCGCCGGGAGTGATGGTCCAAGGAATGGTGCG
Organism: uncultured Gammaproteobacteria bacterium; assembly: GCA_964591635.1. Classification (GTDB taxonomy): domain Bacteria; phylum Patescibacteriota; class Patescibacteriia; order 2-12-FULL-57-11; family 2-12-FULL-57-11; genus CAZQBA01. Next base: position 6,783 of record CAZQBA010000006.1, read on the forward strand.
AGGCGTGGAGCGGCTGCTCGCCGGCAGCTGGGGAGACGTGCTGGAGCGGGTTGCACGTGGCCTGCAAGAACGGCAGTTCCGCCGGAATGTGCATAGTCGGCAAAGTGACGCTTCTAGTGACGTGGTGGTGAGCAGCACTATCCTCAAATTCCACGAAAACGACCGGCGTATTGCTATCCGCGACGCCTGGTATGCACGGTGCGCCGGACTCGGTATTGCCCGGAACGCAGAGCTGGTATGACCGTACGGAAGACCGCACAGATTGGGGAAGTGCTGTGGGACGGACTTTTGCCCGGGATCGTGTTTTTGCTGCCGTGGGGAGCACGTCTGTTGTTTGCCCAACCGGTGGTGGCCGGGCAGACCGTGGAGGGGCTGACCCTGGCCGTGTCTGCTTTGGAAGTGCTGGTCTGGGTGGCCGCTGGCCTGTTCGTTATCTGGTACGTCCAAAGCGGGTACCGATTCCGGGTTCCCGCCGGGCGGGTGTTGTGGCCGCTCCTGTTGGGTGCTGCCTGGTGTTTGGCCAGTGTGGCCTGGGCCGCGGATACCGCCATCGCCCTCCAGCAGTTCGGGCATGTAGCCACGGCTGGGGCGCTTTTCTTCTTGCTTTCTCGGGCTCCGAATCCCTCATGGCTCCGGTCCGTTTTTGTGTGGAGCGCCTGCCTCCAAGTGGGGCTGGGGGTGGTGCAGTACCTCACTCAGAACGTGCCACCATCCACACTCTTGGGAGTGGCATCACACGTGCCGTGGGACGGCCCAGCTTCGGTGGTGGAATATGCCGGTGGCCGTCTCCTCCGCATTTACGGCACTTTTCCGCACCCCAACATCCTTGGCGGATATTTGGCTTTGGCACTCTTGGTATCTCTGGCCCAGGCCGAGGAATCGCGTTGGAACCGGTGGTACACGTTTGCCGCAGCGTTCTGCACCTTCGCCCTGCTCCTCACCTTTTCACGGTCCGCCTGGATTGCCGCGGCAGTGGGCGTGGTGATCTTAATACTCGGCATTCTCATGTCACCGCGTTTGTTGCAAGTCATGGTTCCTCGCGTCGCCGTCTGCCTTTTTGTTGTTGTCATCGTGGTCGTGGGCCTCGCTCCTTTTTTTGCCGGCCGGCTTACGGCTACTGGCCGCCTGGAGTCGCGCTCTATTTCTGAACGGACGGCATCGCTTCTGCAAGGCAAGTCGTTGTGGCTCAACCATCCCATCCAAGGGGTAGGCATTGGCAATGCTACGGCCGCCTTAGCCCGGCAAAACGCCACCACCCTGGAACCGCCGCACGCCCTGCCGCTCATCATCCTCGTTGAATTGGGGCTCGTTGGTTTTGCTGTGGCCGTGGTGTTGGCTTCGGCCGTTTTGCGCCGCATGGAACGCTCGCCCCGGGCCATTGCCCTTGTGGCTGCCTTGGCCGTCCTCGCCCTCTTTGACCATTATCTCTGGACCACGGTTCCCGGCCTGTTTTTTGGGGTTTCGGCCCTGGCTCTGGCCCTGCCTCCACCCGAGCCTTGACGGTATCCGCCGTTCGGCTACAATGTTTTCCGAAATAGCACTCGCCCTATTTGAGTGCTAATCAGCATTCTTAACCCGTTTCCATCTATGGATGTGCGACCGCTTGCTGATCGGGTGCTGGTTCGCCCGATCGAGGAGTCCGAAGCCACGGCTTCGGGCATTATTCTGCCGGACACGGTAGATAAGGAAAAACCGGAAAAGGGCGAAGTCATTGCCGTTGGCCCGGGCAAGTACGACGACGGCGTCCTGGTGCCCATGACCGTGAAGGTCGGGGATAAGGTCCTCTTTAAGAAATACTCGCCGGATGAAATTGAAGTCGGGGACAAGGAGTACCTGGTACTTTCCGAGTCCGACATTCTGGCTGTCTACGCATAACCTATGGCTAAGCAGATTTTGTTCGACGAAAAGGCGCGCGCGGCCTTGAAGCGCGGAGTCGATACGTTGGCGAACGTGGTGAAAGTCACGCTCGGCCCCAAAGGGCGCAACGTGGCGCTAGACAAAGGCTATGGCTCGCCGACTATTACTAAAGATGGCGTGACCGTGGCCAAGGAAATTGAGTTGGAAGACAAGTTCGAAAACATGGGCGCTTCCTTAGTAAAGGAAGTCGCTTCCAAAACAAACGACGTGGCGGGTGACGGAACGACCACCGCCACCTTGCTGGCCCAGGCCATTTTTAACGCGGGCTTGAAGAACGTGGCCTCCGGCGCCAATCCCATTGCTATCCGCCGCGGCATGGAAATGGCCGTGGAGCATGTGGTGCGTGAACTCAAAGAGAAAATTGCCAAGCCGGTTTCTGGCGACGCCATTGAACAAGTCGCGGCGATTTCTGCGAACGACGCTTCCATTGGCAAGACCATTGCCGAAGCCATGAAGAAGGTCGGGGAGAATGGCGTCATCACTGTGGAAGAAGGCCAAGCCTTTGGCATTACCACGGACGTGGTCCAGGGCATGCGCTTTGATAAGGGGTACACCGCGGCCTACATGATTACGAACCCCGAGCGCATGGAAGCCGAATACAAGGATGTGCCGATCCTCATTACCGACCGCAAGATTTCTTCGGTCCAGGATTTGTTGCCGCTCTTGGAAAAGGTGGCCCAGGGTGGCCGCAAGGAAATCGTGATCATTGCCGATGACATTGAAGGCGAAGCCTTGACCACGCTCATTGTGAACAAGTTGCGCGGCACCTTTAACTCCTTGGCCATCAAGGCTCCGGGTTTTGGTGACCGTCGCAAGGAAATGCTCCAAGACATTGCTGTGCTCACCGGCGGCCGGGTGATTTCCGAAGATGTTGGCCTCAAGATCGACAAGGCCGAACTCACGGATCTCGGCCGGGCCGAAAAAGTGACCTCCACTAAAGATGACACCACCATTGTCGGCGGCATGGGCGACAAGCAGGCTGTGGCCGATCGCGTGGCCCAAATCAAGAAGGCCTTGGAAACCACGGAAAGCGAATTTGATAAGGAAAAACTCCAGGAACGCTTGGCCAAATTGTCCGGCGGTGTCGGCGTCATCAAGGTGGGTGCTGCTACGGAAACCGAAATGAAGGAAGTAAAGCACCGTATTGAAGACGCCGTGGCTGCCACCAAAGCGGCAGTAGAAGAGGGAATTGTGCCAGGCGGTGGTGTGGCCTTGCTGCGCGCCTTGCCGGGGCTCGCTTCCCTCAACGTCTCAGGGGACGAAGCAATTGGCGTGGACATCTTGCGCCGCGCTTTGGAAGAGCCCATCAAGCAGATTGCCATCAACGCTGGAAAAGATGGATCTGTGGTGGCCGAAGAAGTGAAGAAGCTCTCCATGAATCACGGCTACAATGCAGCCACCGACACCTATGAAGATTTGGTGGTGGCAGGCGTGATTGACCCGGCCAAGGTCACCCGCACGGCGTTGCAGAACGCCGCATCCATTGCGGCCATGCTCCTCACCACAGAAGCCGTGGTGGTGGATAAGCCGGAAGAAAAGAAGGACGCCGGACATGGCGCCCCCGGCATGGGCGGCATGGACATGGGATACTAAACATCACTCAAAAAAAGAAACCCCCGCGCCGCGGGGGTTTTACGTTTCAGGATTGACCAGCCGGAAAATGTGTGCAATATTCATTTTGAGGTACAGAGAGAGTTATTTCCCGGCGCTCGGGAGGCGTGCGCTGGGGAGTAATGCTTTCCAGTCAAGGCGCAAGAGCACCTTGAAAATTGAAAGGGTCGACGACATGGAAAAGTGCATTTCTCGTTGGTTGGTTGTTCAGTGTTGGACCGCACTTCTTCCATGTTTCATCATGGGGTGTGCAACAGATGAAGGAGTTGGTTCCGGTCAGCAAGGCATCGTGATCAGCTCCGACTGGAGGGACCGCATCAGTGGTTCGCCCGACGTGCATCTCGTCTCGCTTCCCCAAACCCTCAATTCATACCTGGATGCATGGGTGTACCAGTTTGGCGATAATTACCCCACCTGGGTGGCACATGTGGGAGACCACAATAAGGAGTGTGGGCCAGCGTCGGTTCAAATTATCGAACGGCTCACTGGCCGCAGCAACGTGAAATGTAGCTTCCAGCAGGTCGTGAGTGGCTGCGAGGACTACCCGAACGTCCATAGCGCTTGCAGAGCGGTGGGAGCCTGCGGGCACATTGCGGGTGGTTTTCCGAACAGTTCGACTATCGGGAATGAGAACTGGAATATGCAACCCGTTCTAGAGTCTCTGGGGTACGAGGTAACAAACTATCATCGCTCCACGACTCCTATTAGTCTCGCTCTCGTGAAGCAAGCGATCGATCGCAACCACCCGGTGATTGTTGCTCTCAGTCCGCGGTCGTATGACTTGGAAGTGAATTACGACTCGTCAGGAGTTGATTCACACTATGTCGTCGTCGTGGGCTACGGGTCCGTGTGTGAAAACCCGCGGTATCGGTCCGGGTACGTGGGTGACTTGCCCTCGGGGTTCGTCTACATGCTTGACCCTGGCTGGCAAAGTGGATCGCGGTACATCTGCATCTCTGAAGAAACCTTCAATCGGGCCCTGGAGGATGAGTACAATCCAAGTTCGTACTCCGGCCTGGAGGTCGCACGTCCGGGTTTTGATGGGCTGCCCAACGCAACCTGGTATCCGCCCGGGTCCCTGTTACGAGTCGGCGGAGAGTACTACTACGTGACCAAGCCCGACTGGACCGGGGTGCCCCGCTACTTCCACACTTCGTCCATCGACGTTCTCGCGGCAAACCGCCTTAACGTCTCTCGCGCGATCGATGCCAGTCCATCCAGCCTTGGCTGCATGTTCTCGCTGGGTGACCTGGATACAGCGCGGCGGTTTCGGGAGTACCGTGAATCGTCCGGAACGATCTACCTCATCGACGTCGTGGAAAGGAAGCGGTATGCATTCCTGAACGGTGATGCATACGTGACCCACATGGGTCGCGACGACTGGCGCTTCGCGACAGCCGACGAAATCCGGATCTGGTCGAGATACCCGCGTGGAGAAATTGGGCTTGCTCCAGGCACCCTAGTCATGTCAGACCGCCCAGGTGTGTCTACAATCTGGGTCGTGAGTATGAACGATGCTGGAATCCTTCGGCTGCCGATCGTGAATTGGCGGACTGCGGAGGTATATGGTTACGATGATGCGCTTTCGCACGTTGCCTTCGGAGGTGGTGTCGTTGTTCAGGTGCATGACCCCGATCTGGACCGTCTTGCGGGCCCCGAAGGGCAGCTCCTTACCGAGGAGATGGCACGTGATTGCCAGGCACGCCGTTGTCTTGCTGCTGTGGACTGCTTCACTACAGGCAGTTCGATCGGTGGCGGTGGTGAGGGAGGTGCTGTCGGTGACGGGGCTTGTGGCAGTTGTGGTTCGGAAGCACCCCCGCCTCCGCCCTCAGGTTGCGCTGTCCACACGGACTGCCCACGGAACGCATTCTGTGAGTCTGGCTCGTGTGTGGTGCGTGACCGCGACGGGGATGGGTGGCGCGATGATGAGTGTGTGCCGGATGACCCTACATCATACCCGGGCGCTCCTGAGTTGTGCGACAGCCGTGATAACGACTGTGATGGTATCGTAGATGGGCCGGTCCCGGTCCGTAGCTCAACCAATGCCTGCGGCATGCTCACCGAAGCGTGCTTTGGCGGAAGTTGGGTTGTCTATGATGGGCGCATCCCTTCCCCGGAAGTCTGTAACGCCGGCGACGACGATTGTGACGGTCTCGTAGACGAAGACAACGTCTGCGGCACCACACCGCCGCCTCCGCCCCCACCACCCGCACGCGTTCCAGTAACGGAAACGTGCAACAACCGGGACGACGATTGTGATGGGATTGTTGATCGGTTCAGTGAAGCCTGTTCGACCGCCTGCGAAAGCGGTGTGCGCGCCTGTGTTGCGGGAGTGTGGTCCGCTTGCACAGCACGTGCGCCAGCTCCCGAGTCCTGCAACGGGGTCGACGATGACTGCGACGGCACCGTCGACGAGGGGGTGTGTTCGGCTCCCATTGATCCGCGCTTGGTGCGGATCCGTCTCTCTGCGTACGCTCGAGGGATGTGTTCTGCTGGTTGGCGCATTCTTCTCTGGCTTTCCTCACCAGCCGAGGAATCTGCGCCAGATGAGGAGCTCGAACTCATTGTAACCAGAACCGAAGAGTGGAGTTCGATCACACTTTTGTGCTCGAGCCTCACGCCGGCCTGGTACACATGGGATCCGGCGCGTCATGATGCACTCGGTTCCGAGATGTTCGACGAATTGTCGATGGGAGGTGTCGACCTCCGCTCGACGACGTTGATCTGCGAGGATCCGTACTCTCTGGGTACGGGTTTCCGCCCCATCATGATGTGGGATCCGGCCCGTCGCGGCAGCTGCCCTCCCTAAGGAGAGCGCCACGAAGTCCGTAGCCGCCCAGGCTTCTACAGCTGGGCGGTTTTTTTATTTAATCTGTCCAAAATAGAGGGTTTGTGCTATCCTCATACGGACATTATTCTTTAGGTTACGTTATGGACAACATGCAACAGGGGATGCCGCCGGCAGCCCAAACGCCAAGTCCGGCCCCGATGGACAAAGACGTGCAGGACAACAAGCTGATGGCCGCTATCAGCTATATTTCGGTACTCTGCCTGGTCGGTCTGTTTGGCAAGAAGGACAGCCCGTACGTGCAGTACCACGCCAAGCAGGGCTTTGTCCTCTTCGTGGCCGAAATCATCCTGATGTTCGTCTGGGTCATCCCTATCTTGGGCTGGCTCGTGGGCTTCTTTGGCTGGATCCTGACTTTGGTGTTGGCCATCATGGGCATCATGAACGCCTTGAATGGCAAAAAGACTGAGCTCCCGGTGTTGGGCGGCTTTGCCAAGAACGTGAACTTCTAAAAGCAACAGCGGATTCAATATGAAGGAAATGGTCGAACGGGCAACTACTCTTCAAGGCAAGGTCGCCTCCACCTGGAGGTTACTTTGACCTCGATTCCCGCTCCCACCAATTGAGTGCATTGGAGAAGGAAATGAACGATCCTGCTTTTTGGCAGGATCGTTCTCGTGCCCAGGCCGTGAGCGAACAGCACGCGCAGCTGAAGAAAGACATGGATGCCTGGACAGCGCTCACCAAAGAAGTCGCGGATTTAGTGTCGCTGGCCGAGGGGAGTGATGACGCACTCGCTCCCGAAGTAGAAGCCAGCTTGGCTGCAGCCGAAAAGCAATTTGCCACCTTGGAATTCGCCGTCTTGTTCAGTGGTGAACATGATGCGGCCAACGCCATTGTCGCCTTCCATGCGGGATCCGGCGGCACCGAAGCCAACGACTGGACGGAAATGCTGTTGCGTATGTTCCTGCGTTTTTGCGAAAAGAAAGGGTACCGCACGCGTGTGGTAGACGAACACCGCGGCACCGAAGCCGGCCTGAAGAGCGCCACGGTGGAAGTGGTCGGCCGCTATGCCTATGGCACGCTCAAGAGCGAACACGGCGTGCACCGCTTGGTCCGCATTTCCCCGTTTGATGCAGAAAAGATGCGCCACACCAGCTTTGCTTTGATTGAAGTGCTGCCGGAATTGGGTGATGTGGCCGAAGTGGCGATTGACCCCAAAGACCTGCGGGTAGATACGTTTTTGTCTTCTGGTCATGGCGGGCAGAGCGTGCAAACCACCTATTCCGCGGTGCGCGTGACCCACCTGCCCACCGGAATTGTGGTAAGCTGCCAGAACGAACG
>CAZQBA010000006.1:14542-26359 GCA_964591635.1 uncultured Gammaproteobacteria bacterium
GACCGTTTTGTAGAAGCCTACTTGCGCTGGGTCAAAGAAGGCCGGCCCAACCGCAAAGCCGCAGCTGCAGAAACGTAACGTAGGGGCGGGGTTACCCCGCCCGGGCGCGAAAACCGCGCCCCTACATGCTATGAATATATTAGTAACCGGGGGAGCGGGATTTATTGGGTCGCATCTGGTTGATGCGCTCGTGGCCCGCAAACATACCGTGCACGTGTGGGACGATATGTCTTCTGGTTGGAAGGCATTTCTGAATCCTAAAGCACGTTTTACCAAGATGGATGTTGCCAGCCCCGCAGCGGAGCGGGCCGTTGCGCGACTCAAGCCCGACATCATTTTCCACCTGGCCGCCCAAAAGGACGTGCGTTTTTCCGTATCTGAACCAGTGGCCGATGCAACGACGAACGTTATTGGCCTGCTCCGATTGGTGCAAGGTGCTATCAAGGCGGGCGGGCTTAAGAAATTCGTGTTTGCCTCCACTGGTGGCGCCATGTACGGCGGGGCCGAACAGGTGCCCACGCCGGAAACATTTTTGCCGCGGCCGCTTTCTCCGTATGGCGCATCCAAGCTTGCATCCGAAGCCTACCTGGGTGCGTATCGGACCACCGGCATGTTACCGAGCGTGTGCCTCCGTTTTGCCAACGTCTATGGCCCGCGCCAAACTGCCAAAGCAGAAACTGGCGTTGTTTCTGTCTGGGCCGAGCGGCTCCTCAAAGGACAGCGTCCGATTGTCTACGGCAATGGCAAGCAGACGCGAGACTTTGTGTATGTGGCTGATGTGGTCCGCGCTTTAGTCGCCGCCATGCGTCCGGGAATGGTCGGCACCTACAACATTGGAACTGGAAAAGAAACGAGCCTGAATCAATTGTTGGCCGAAATGCGGGCCGTGACCGATGCCTCATTGAAGCCGGTGTATGCTCCGGCCAAGCTGGGGGAGGAACGCCGGAGCGCGGTGGACCCGCGGTTGGCGGCCAAGGCGCTCGGTTGGAAGCCGGAAGTTTCATTGGAGCAAGGCGTGGCCAAGACCGTGGCGTGGATGCGCGGCTGGGCAGCGCATCCCGGAAAGGAGGCACATGGAGGTGCTCGCCGTCGGAAATAAGCGATTGAACACACGCGTCTTGCGCCACGCAGTGGACGTGTTGGAGCAGGGCGGCTTGGTTATTTTTCCAACGGAAACGTCGTACGGCGTGGCGGCAGACGCCCTCAACCCAAAAGCCGTAGCAGCCGTGCGGCGGTTGAAGGGGCGCGGACCCAAGCCCATTGCCGTGATTACCGACTCTCTGGCTATGACCCGTCGTTATTTTCACGTAGACCGCACCAGCCAGTGTTTAGCCGAGCATTTTTGGCCGGGACCACTCACCATGATTCTGCCGGTCCGCACCCCGCGTTTGGCGCGGGCCCAGCTTTCTTCTGGACGGGTAGGCGTGCGGGTGTCTGCCCATCCGGTGGCTCGGGCCTTAGCCCGCGGACTCAAACGTCCAATTACGGCCACGTCCGCGAACCGTTCTGGGGCAGATGCATGTTTTTCCCTGGCCCAATTTGTTCTCCAATTCCGTGGCAAGCGCCAACCCGACCTTTTTTTGGACGCTGGGGCTTTGCCGCGCCGCGCGCCATCCACTTTGGTTGCCGTGGAAGACGGTGACGTGCGTGTCTTGCGCCGCGGTGGCCTGCGTATCCGGGCCGATGTATGTTCGCGCTTCTAAACCGGTTTACCACCTTCTTTTTCGGCCAGTCGCACTCCCCCCAGTTGCGGGAGTTGTATGTGTCCACGGCCATTTTGGACTTTGCGGCTACGGCCGTGATGATTTTTGAACCGATCTATCTTACGCGCATCGGCTTTTCCTTGGAGCGGATCGTCCTATTTTATATGGCGATCTATTTGTTGTTTTTTCTTTTCGTCCCTTTGGGAGGCAAACTCATCCGCAGCCGTGGCTACGAGCACGGCATCATCTATTCCACGCCGTTCCTGATTCTTTACTACTTGTCACTCTTCGCCATTCCGTATTCGCCGGTCTTTATTGGGACGGCGGTGATTGCCTTGGCGATCCAGAAAATTTGTTATTGGCCGGGGTACCGGGCCGACTTTGCGCGTTTTGGCGATGGACACCAAACGGGCCGGGACATTTCGGCTATTGCGGTCTTGGCATTATGTGCATCAATTTTGGGTCCAATTTTTGGCGGACTGATCATTGCTTGGTTTGGTTTTCCTGTCCTCTTTTTGTGTGTTTCCGTCATTATCTTGCTTTCTAACGTTCCACTTTTACTTACTCCAGAAGTATTCACACCCCGCACCCTTTCCTACCGTGACGCGTGGAAGCGGTTATGGAAGCGGGAAAACCGGCGCAACTTTTTTGCTTATATGGGGTGTGGCGAGGAAATGATTGCTCTTATTTTTTGGCCAATCTTTATGTACGCGGTAGTCCGGGAAACGCTCGGTGTCGGCGCCATCGCTTCGGTCGCTACGGCGGTGACCGCGCTCGTGACCTTGGCAATCGGGCGGATGTCCGACGGCAAGGAGCGAGGTGCGGTGTTGCGCATGGGCGTGGTCTATGTGGTGCTGTCGTGGCTTGTCCGTTTGGTGGCTGTAGGACCGTTCGGTCTCTTCTTTTCGGACGTCATGTATCGCAGTAGCGGCATTGCCGTGGGTATTCCACTCGTGGCCGGTACCTACGATCATGCCCGCCAGTACTCGGTTACCAAGACCGCAGTTTTTATGGAAGGGGCAGTGAGCTTTGGGAAAGTGGTTGCTGCGGTCCTGTGCCTTGTCATTCTGACCTTCTTCCCATCCCACACTTGGACGTTGGTGTTCATGTTGGCCGCGGCTTTCGCACTTCTGTACGCGTTGTACAAACCAGACCGCGATGTCGCTGCGTAAGGAAACCGAAGCGCGTTTACAGGCAGCTGGGTTGGTCCTCACTAAATTGCGTGGCCAGCATTTTTTGGTTGATGATCGAGTACTCGCCTCAGTCGTGGGCGCATCCGGTGTAGGGAAGGGGGACGCGGTGTTGGAAATCGGTCCGGGTGCGGGCGTGCTCACGCAAGCACTCGTGGCACGCGGCGCTCATGTTACGGCTATAGAAATTGATCCGCGTTTCATTGCGTTGCTGAAAACGGAGTTGGCAGACAAAGCGCATATTGTGGAAGGAGACGCCCTGGCGGTGTGTGCCCGGCGCGGGTTTTTAGAGAAGCTCGGCACCTACCAGGTGGTCGCCAACCTACCATATCAAATCACGAGTCCGTTTTTGTGGCTCATGTTGGATGCTGCGCAAACACACCCACCGGAGTCGTTGACTTTGCTTGTGCAAAAGGAAGTGGCTGAGCGCATGGCTGCTGGGAAGAAAAAGGGGGATCGTATGAACCTGCTTGCGATGCTCGTACAGAGTTTCGGTTCGGTCGAAGTGGTGCGCCAAGTAGCGCCCCAGGCCTTTCTGCCGCCACCGCGCGTGGACTCTGCCATTGTCCATATTCGTCGCACCGAACCGGTAGGAGATCGCGCGCTCCTGTTGCGGCTGGCGCGGGCTGGCTTTGCACAACCTCGTCGGACATTGGCGGCAAACCTGGTGAATAGCCGGCTTTTCTCCGACCGCGCCGCTGTGGAATCCGCCCTCGCCACGCTTCATCTGCCGCTCAAAATTCGAGCCGAAGCCCTGGCGCTTGCCGATTGGGTAGCGCTCAGCCGGTTTTGCACAGGAAATTCCTAGCACCCGCATTGTTTTCCCGGTATACTGTGCCCATAGGGGGCCTTTTTTGTTCGGCCCGTCCTTGTGTTGGACGACGGTGCTATGCCAGAACCTCACGCCGCGTGGCCTACCGAGCATCGCCCGGTGCTTTTTGTTGTATTGGGAATCACCGTGGTGCTGTTTGTCTTGGGCGGGTTCCAGGTCTTGAAGTCCATCCGCGAACCATTTGCTGCGCCAACCGGCGCGTACACCTCCAAAGACGAGGAGGCGGCCCGCGAAGTGGCAGCCCAAAAAGCGCGGGATACCGATACCGACGGTCTTTCCGATTACGACGAGCTGAGCATATATTTTACGAGCCCCTACTTGGATGACACGGATTCCGATGACGTGCGCGATGGTGATGAAGTCGCTGCGGGCGAGGATCCAAACTGCCCCGTCGGCAAGAGCTGCGGATCGCCAGAAACGCAAATCGGCCCCGGGCCAAATCCGGACGACTTGGCCACGGTGCCCGGCACGGTTGCTGCTAGCACAGCTTCGCAATCGCAGTTCGTCGGCCTCACCCCGGAAGTCCTGGAGAACATCACGCCCAGCCAAGTGCGCGACCTGTTGCGCGGCTCCGGCGTTTCCGAAGAAGTCCTGGCCCGTTTTGGCGACGCCGACCTGATGCGCCTGTTTGAACAGACGCTGGCCACCAGCAACCCGCTGGCCGCAACTTCAACCGCCCCATAACGCATGACTCCCCGCATCAAAAAAGGAGGCGCCATACTATTGCTGGCCATCATCCTTGCCGGAGCCATTGGCTTTGTGGCGATTCCGCGGGCCAACGCCATTTTGGGAGTGGGTGACGTGGTGTCTGATCCCATCACCAACGTCCAAACCACCATCCGTAACATTGATGAGTTTACCGACAAGATCCTGCTGGGCGGCGTGACCATGGCCTTCATTAATTCGCTCAACTATTTCACGCAAAAGATCGCGTACGACACAGCCGTCTGGATTGCCTCGGGTGGCAAGGGGGAGGGCCCGCTCTTCCATGAACAGAGCTTTGGCGATTATTTGGGAGATGTGGCTTTGGGCGCGGCCGGGGAGGCCTTGGGCACTTTGAGCGAAGTCGGTTTTTTGGGATTCAATTTGTGCGAACCGGGTGGGCCCGATGGCCCGCAGTTGCGGCTGGCCTTAGCCTTGGGCATTGCCCAGCAATACGAACCGCCAACGCCGCGCTGTGAATGGGGGCGCATTGCAGAATCCTGGGATACCTTTGTTGGCAGCTTTGAGAGCGGTGAAGTGCTGCAGCGGGTGTCGCTGTCACTTTCTCCGGGGGAGACAGGTATCCATGCCCTGTTCCAGGCGCCGTTGCGCATTCGGGAAGAGATCCGCCGGACCACCGAAAATGCCGAACGCGACCGCGAGGAAGGCGGCGGCTTCCGTTCGGTGGTGGACCTGGTGACCGGCCGTCAGCGCACGCCGGCTGCCGTGGTGCGGGAAACTGCTTTAGAAGAGTTTTCATCCCGAGCTGCCAATAACGAAAAGGCGACGAACGCCTCCATTATCGGTCCGGTCTTGGCCCGCGGCGTGACCCAAGTGTTGTCGGTCGGTTTGAGTACGTTCGTAAATACCTTGGCCTCGCAGTTGCTCAAGCGGGCCATTGGTGATGGCTTGCTCGTGACCGGCGACGAGGTGGCACGTTGTGGCTTGGAAGCGCTGGTCACGGGCGAGTGTACGGATTCGCCGCTTTCCGATGCCCAGCGGGTGGGAGCCGGCGGCCGGGCAGCCGCCCAAGTGGCCTTTGCTGATTTGCTGGCGCCGCGCATCCAGGAAGTCAACAACTACGATGCTATTACCGAATTCACGGTCTGCCCCAACCGCTTGCGCACGCCCAACAACTGTGTGATGGACAGCGGCTTTGCTGCGGCAGTGCGCGTGGCTATCCAAGACCAGGCGCTCACCATCCGCGAGGCCGTGGAACGCGGCTACCTGCATGGCGATTGGCCGATCATCGGCCCGTCTGGCGAAGACCAGGCCCGCAACAGCGACCCGTACTGTTACTCCGGCGCCTATTGCTATTCCAACTTGGTGAAACTGCGTAAGGCCCGCATCATCCCGATTGGTTTTGAGTTGGCCGCTTTGGAAGCCCGGGGCGACGACGGCCGGTCCGCGACGTTGACCGATCTCATGGTCGGCTTCACCCACTGCCCCACGCCCGACGACCCCAACCCCAACGACCCCAAATACCGCTGGTGCCACCTTCTTGACCCGAACTGGCTCCTCAAATATCCCACCAGCCAATGCCGGCTCAAGGTGTACGGCCCAACCCTGGTGTCCGAAGAAACCGACATCCGGGCCGAGGTCTGCGTGGATGCCCCGAGTTGTGTGAAAGAAGGGCCGAACGGCACCTGCGAAGGCGGGTTCGGCTATTGCACCCAAGAAAAGAGTGCCTGGCGGGCACAGGCCGACACCTGCCCGGCCCACTTTGCGTCGTGTGATACGTTCCGCAGCTCTGCCGGAAAAGAAGTCTCGGTGCTTACGAACACGGTAGATAAAAGCATCTGTTCTGCGGAAAACGCCGGGTGCCGGGCGTACGCCACCGCGCAAGACCCGGGCAATGGCACAGGCGATTGGGTGGCAGAGACCGGGCGGATCTTCCTGGACAGCGAAGCCGGCAAGTGCGAAGCCAAGGACATTGGCTGCACCGAACTGTTGCCCAAGCCGGTGCGCATGAACCTGGTGCGGAATGCCAGCTTTGAAACCGACCAGGATGCGGCCGACGGCCAAGGCGACGGCCGGCCAGATGCCTGGAGCGGTTCGTTGTCCTTGTGGGCCGAAGACGTAGCCAATGCCGATCCGGCTGTGGGCGGGCATGCCGTGATTCCTGGCACGGAAACACCCGATGCCCCGTGGCGGGCCGGGCTGCGGCAAATCATTTTTGTTGATCCGGGGCAAACCTACACCGTTTCCTTCTACGGGCGCCGGTTGGCAGACGCTGAAGGCACCGGCCGGTTGACGTTTGAACTGCGCGATACCACAGGCGCGCCTCTGGCATTGGCAGAAACCGAAACCAGCTGCACGGTTTCGGCTGGACGCGGCACCATGACGGTCACCCCTGGTGATGTGCGCGATGGCAACGGCCAACTCGTCTTTGATCGCCGCCAATGCACCTTTACGGCGCCGAACGGCAGTGAACACCTGGAGCTGGTCTTAGCTTCCGACGGCCAGGTGTTGATTGATGCCGTGATGCTGGAAGAGGGGAGCACGGCTACCACCTTCCGTGGCGAAGGCTACGACAACCCGTCGGCCGAGTACTTGAAGTTGCCACCCGCCTGGCTGGGTTGCACGGGCGAAGATTCGGATCCGCCGGAGTGCGCTTCGTATTCGGGCATGTGCCGGGCCGATGAAGTGGGCTGCGACGCCTACACGCCGGCAGCCGGCGGACCCTCCATCCCCGGTACCGTGTCGGCGGAAAATGAGTGCCCGGCCGTGTGTGCCGGCTATGCCTCGTACCGCCAGGAAGCCAACGACTTTGATTTTGCCGAATACCCGGTCCACCTGATTCCTTCCGGCGCCAAGGTCTGCTCGGCCGCAGCCGCCGGTTGTACTGAATTTACAAACCTCGATGCCATTGCTACTGGTGGTGAAGGCCGTGAGTACTGGTCGTCGCTCCGGGTTTGTGAAAAACCGGCTGGTTCTGTGTTACCGACCTACTACACCTGGGAAGGCTCCGACACGACCGGTTTCCAATTGAAGGAATGGCATTTGAAGCCGGGCAGCCCGCAAGCTGGGGAAACGGGTGCGCCGCCAACCGTGATTGATCCTCTGCGTGATTTGCCGCGCTGCACGGCCGCCTCCTACGCCGACCCACTCAACCCCAATCCGGACTGCCGCGAATTCTTTGATGATGCTGGTAATGTCTCGCACCGCCTCTATTCGCGGACTATTGTGGTCACACCCGAGTGCCGGGCTCTGCGTGCCACCACCTTGCCGGTGGACGAAAGCATCACGGACGCGGCGGTGTGTGCTGCAGCGGGCGGGCGCTTTAACGCGGCTGCCGGCCAATGCGGTTTCTGCGATGCCTTTGGCGGCAAGTGGGATAGCGCCACAGACGAAGGCAACCTGGGCTGCACCTTCTTTGGCTATGCTCCGGAATCACGGGCCTGCAAAGCTACGGAAAACAATTGTCGGCTGTACACGGGCAACGCAGGCCGCAACATCCGCGTCCTCCACCAGGCCGATGTGGAAGCAGGCACCACCGAAGGCTGGGGGCCAGAAGGGGTCGTCACGGTTTCTACGGAATCAACCCAAGTTGGCGGCCATTCCTTGCGCGTGCCGGATGGTTCAACACTCGAACGGTCAGTCATGGGTGCCGATGGTGTGCGCATTACCCAAGGCGGTACCTACTATTTGTCTTTCTGGGCCAAGGGCCGCGGGGCAATCACAGCCCGCTTCTCCAACGCCCCGGCCGGCAGCAGCTTTACGGACGCCGGCATCACCGTGAACGCCAATTGGAACCGTTACGAGTTCGGCCCGGTGCAGGTCACTTGGGAACCGGGTGCCGACGAGCGGCTGGTCCTTTCCGGCTTCACCGATGTTTCCTTCGTTGACCAAATCATCCTGTCGGAAGTCGCTTCTAACATTGCGCTCGTTAAGGACTCGTGGGTGATTCCGCAGGTCTGCGACCAAAACACGGCTGGCGCTACTTTGCCGCAGGCCATGCTTGGCTGCACGGCCTACCGGAGCCGCCAGTCCAACCAAACCGTGTACCTCACTGGCTTTGCCTCGCTCTGTCGCGAAAAAGCTGTGGGCTGCACGGCCTACCGCCAAACCCAACAATCCGTGTCTACTGGCCGCGAATCGTGGAACGCCTTGTGCGTGATTGATGCCGCGGCCACGGCTCCCACTTCCTGCCAAGTAGATGGCCGCGAGGTCTGCACGGTCGGCGTGAACCGCCGCTCCTGCCGTTGGAAGACCGACGATGTGCCGCCGCAGGTCGGTTTCACCTTGGCTGCAGGCGGCACCTGCCAAGTAGATGGCACGGTGATCGTTGATCCAACAACGGGCCGGCCGCGTTCGGTGGGGGCTGGCGGCACCTGCACCGGCCAACCATCGGATTTGGTGGTGGTGCCAGCCGATACGTCGGCCTTCGTGGTGCCCTCACAACGCTGCCAGCAAGAAGCAGCTGGCTGTATGCTGGCCGGCAAAGCCAGCGGGCTCCAGACCTGTACCTTGCGTGACGGGGCCGATGCCGACTCCGACCCCGACGTGTGTACGCCAGCGGCCGGCAGCCGGACCTGCACCTGCAGCGTGAGCGGCCGCATTGGCGCTGGGTTGGGCGGCGCTGGCGGGGCAGCAATTTCCATACCGCTCTGTGAAGTGGCGGCTGGGGAATCTGTCTGCCGTGGCGTCTTGCCCTGGAAGGAACCGTACCCGGCCGGCACCACCGTGGCCTATGACGACGTCACGGTCTTGAATAACCCGGCGCGCTACAATGCCTCGCTCTGCACGTTGGAAGCCAACGGCTGCGATGCCTGGGCCTCACGCCGGGAAAACAATGCCCCGCAATACTTCAAACACGCTGATGGCCGGGTCTGCGCCTACCGCGAAAACGTGGACGTCCGCGGCGCGGCCGTGAGCGGCTGGTTCTTGGAGGGCACGGACTTGCCGTGCGACCGCGACTACCTGGTGGCTGGCGTGCGCTACGGTTTGTGGAGCAATGGCGACCCGGATTACAAAGGCTTTGTCGGGAGCTGCCCGCGGCAATATGCCGGCTGCACCGAATTTGACGACCCAGCCAAGAAAACAACCGAACAGCCGCGCGGCGAGCCATATTACTTCATCAAGAACAACAAGCTGGACGACACCAGCTGCAAAGGACAGGTGAGCCTAGCCAACGGCTGTGTCCTCTTTAACGACACCTCAGACCCGGTGCTTTCGTACAACGCCGCCGGCACGTATGCCTTGGATCCGGAAGGCCGCAGCCTGGCCCGCTCACCAGTTTCCGGCGTGTGCGCGGTGGACCGGGAAGTGTGTGCCGAACGAACCACGGCCTTTGGCGTGATCCGCGAATGCCGCACCCAGCGCACCCAGGGCGGGGGCTGCAATTCAAATGTGGACTGCAATGCCGCAATCGGGGAAACGTGCGACTTGAATGCCCAAGATGCCAACGTGGTGCTCAAGGTCCGTCGCGACCGGGTGTGCGCCGAGTGGTTGGCCTGCAAGAGCTCAAGTCCAGTCTGGGATCCGTCCTTGAAGCGCTTCCGTGACGTGTGCGATGCCGTGGGGTTGTGCAACGAATCCGTTTCTACAGCCGAAGGCACGCAGTGCACGAGCTGGGTCAACCGGCCGGCCCAGATTCTTTCCAAAGACGTCTACCAGGACCGAACCTTCGGCTACAACGGCACGGACTACTCGGGCTACGCCATCCCGCACATGTACCCGGTGGAATCCCTCTCCCAAATCTTCGTTGGCCGCTATTGCACGCACAACCCGGGCCGGAGCTGCACCAACGATTCCGACTGCACGTCAGACCCGGAAATCTTCCGTCTCTTGCACGGCACGGATGAGCCGGCGGTTTCCGCCACCCGTTGCGGTGATCCGCAGTACCGGTTGGCGCGGGTCTTGGACCGGTGTGCTGTTGCTAACGGGGCTACGTGCTCGAGCGGCAGCCATCCGGAATGGGGGAGTGGGAGCTGTTGGTTCGGCCAGTGCGCCCAATCGCCGTACGGCCAAACCGGTTTGGGCGCGGTCATTGCCGACACGGCCCAGCCGCTCCGGCCGATTGGTACCAACCAGAACAGCGAAACTCTGGCGTGCCGGGCCTACCCGGAACGCAATTCGCCCTTCCCCAACTCGGTGGTCACGACCTGGTCCCTGGAAGAACCGTCATTGAGCCAGCGCTCAGTGGCCCAATCCGTCCAGCAGTCGTTCGGCCAGGCCAGCCTGTGCGAGCGTGGCCAGAACTGTGAATGTGCCTACAACAAGGCCGACTACCGCAGCGGCCAGGCCCAGCTCTACCTGGCGCCCGAAGCCGAAGCCCCGTCTGGTGTGTGCCAAGGCGGGACGCGTGACCAGCAAGCCTGCGACCCCACTATCCCGCAGCGTGATTTGCCGTGTGGCGAAGGAGGTTCGTGCCAAGCACTGGCCAAAGTCAACAGCTTCCAAGGCCTGAGCGGCTACTGTTTGGAACGCGACTTGGCCACACCTATCAACGGCTTGGAACGCGACACCTACAACCAGCAAAGCCGGGCCTGCGCTACCTGGTACCCCGTAGACCGCCCGGCCGGCACGCCGGACATCTACAATTCCTACACCTCGGCCGGCTATAACGTGGGCAACGCCTACTTCTGCGCCATGCCCGAAGCCTACCAGCGCGTGGTGCCGTTTGGCGCCACGAACCGGAAAAAGTGGACGGTGCGTGTGGACAATAAGCCCTACGAAATTTCCATTGGTGAGGCGGTGGCCGTGGACTTCACCGACATCGGCGGTGGAGCGCCGTCATCGGCCGATCTCATCGCTGACGGGTATGTGGACAGCTTGGGAAGGACACCGCCGGCAGGTGGTGAGTTCCGTATGTATGTTCCATCCACTGGCCGAGTTGGCCAAGGGGCAATCCGGGTTGACTGCCCGGCCAATGTTGGGTTTGCCATTGTTGCCCCACGCGATACTGACGGCCTGTTTTCGAGCTTGTCGTATGTATGTATTCCACGGAATTCTCGCCACATGGCTGACCCGGAAAAACGGGCCTGCGAACCGCCACCCACCGGGCGCGGATACTTTGAGCGGCCGAGCGATGCGGATGCCGCGTTCTGGCGCGCGCAGACATCGGGTGCTGGCGCAGGCGCCGAAATTTACATGTTGCAAGGCAGTTCATCCCTTGCCTATAACATTGGGTTGGTGCGGGATGACGGAAAAGACGCAAAGTTTATCGGTGGGCGGTCATCTGATCCCAGCAAGTATGAGGAAAGCGTATTGACGCACTATGCGGACTGTCAGGCCAGCGATACTCCTGTTCCCGGTCCAGGAACGGTGAGTGATGCCGACTTCACCCCATATTTCGGCTGCGAATTGGTTGCACAAGTAGCTACCGGCGGTCGCTTTGGCGAAAACAAGGCGTATACCGGGCGCATTGGCAACGGTCGGGTCCAGC
>CAZQBA010000007.1:0-3047 GCA_964591635.1 uncultured Gammaproteobacteria bacterium
ATCCGGAAATGGCTCACCTACATCACGCTCTTTGTGGCCGCCGGTATTATCATCGGTGACCTGATTACGCTGGTCTTTAACGTCTTGGGCGGCGAACTGACCTTGCGTTTCATTTTGAAAGTCCTGGTGGTTGCCGTGATTTCCGGCACGGTGTTTGGCTACTACCTATGGGACTTGCGGCAGGATGAAAAGGAAACCGTATGAAAAACGGATTCAACATCTTTCTTGGCACCGTAATCACGGCAGTCGTGGCTGTGATGATCTTGGGATTATCCATGGCTGGCACACCCGGCCAGGAACGGGCCCGCCAGTATGATGAGCAGCGAATAAACGAGCTCCAAAACATGGCCAATGCGGTAGATGCGTATTTCCAGCGCATGAAGCGGATGCCGGAAAATTTGGCACTGCTGCAAAACCAGCGCGAGTACTACCTGCCGACCATTTTTGACCCGCGGACCCAGCAACCCTATGAATACCGGGTGACGGGAGCCGAGGCCTTCGAGCTATGCGCGACCTTTGAAACCGCCATGGATGAGGCAGATCCGCGCATGGCAAAGCCCTATGTTGAGCCATATCCTGGTCGTTTCTGGCAGCATGGGGTGGGCCGCGTCTGTTTCCCCCTGACCGTCCAAAAACCCTTTACGCCTTGACGGGGGATGCGGAAATGCTGGATATTGAGTATACTTTGCTTCAGTAATTCACCTTGTTGATAACTTACTTCTTTGCCCTATGGCCAAGATGACGAAGTCGGCTCTGTACAGCGCGCTCGCAGAAAAAGTCGGTGTGAGCAAAAAGCAGGTGGGGGATTTGATGGATGCCCTTACAGCAATGGCATATGACGAAGTGAAGAAGAGCGGCGAATTCGCACTTCCGGGCTTCGGCAAGCTGTTGAAGAAGCACCGGGCAGCCCGCCAGGGCCGCAACCCGCTCACGGGCGCGACCATCCAGATTCCGGCAAAAATCGTGGTCAAGTTCCGTTTGGCCAAGGCCGCCAAGGACGCCATCCTCTAGTCGACTCCATTCGACTCCAAAAAATCCCGCCGTAGGGGCGGGATTTTTTATTACCGTTTTTATGATATGCTTTCTCAGTTATTCTTTTTGTTAGCCGTATGGAATTTCGTGCCCATGGATCACTCGGAAATACCAATCTGGAATGGATACTGTCAGTATTGGGTGGAATAAACTGGGGGCTGATTGGCCTTTTTCGGTTTGATTTATTTACATACCTTTTGGGTAGTTGGCCGATTGTGCTGAGGGGGCTCCATATAGCAGTTGGTCTTGCTGCGATTCTTATGATCGTAAAAAGTCATCGATTCATATATTCAAAGACATAGGGAGATTCCGACTCCAATAAATCCCCCGATCCCCCTTAGCTCGAAGAGCGACGGGGGGTTTTGTTATTGGAGGGTGTCCCAAGATGTGGCTCGGAAATCAATGGGTGCGTCGTAGGTCCAGCCTTGGCGGGAGAGGCGGATGCCGAGGATGCGGGCGTAGTAGCAGGAAACGTAGCCGTCGCAAACAATGGTGAGTTCCGCGTTCTTGGGGATGAGGGGCTTGATGGTTTCCAGTTCTCCGGTGGTCAGGTTTTCCCGGAAGTAGGCCCAGCGGCTTTTTGGGAGGGGAAGTGCTTTGCGCGAGGTCGCTGAGCGGCTGTCTAGGATGATTGGCGTTTGAGCGATAAGCGATCGGGCTTTGGTGGGACCAAGCGGCTGGTAGGTGCCATACATGGCGGAGAATTTGTTGGTGCCGCTCCACGGGAGTCCGGCGCCAATCCAGCCGTTGTCCGCTTCCAACGATTCCCCTTGCAGACCGTGGTTGATGGCAAAGGCCCGGTCGAAGCCGCGTTGCCGGAGGAAGGTAGTCATCTGTTCGCCCCGCAGGCTGGTCCAACAAATCACCAAGATGTCTTTGTTGCGCGGGAGTTCGGCATATCCGCCAGCAACAAGGTCGGCAATCGACATGTCGCGGGCCGGAACCGGAATGTAACCGACTTCCTGTTCTTCTGGCTCACGAATGTCTAAGACGTAGACTGACGACGTGGCCCAGTTCGGGTCGGACGAAACAAGTTCTTGCAGGATTTCTATGGGGACGAGGAGTGTAGAGCTCGCTACTCGGCTGGTGATGCCATTGAAGGTGTCAGTTGGTGGCAGTGGTGGTGGAGGCGGTTCAACGGGCGCGGGAAACGGCGGTTCCGGTTCTTCTTCGGCAATCAGGGCTTTTTTGTACTTTGTGTATTCACTGGTCAGCCACCAAATACTTCCCACGCCAATGCCGACGATCAGGAGAGCCAGCAGGCTGATGCCGACCATCACGTGCACAGGTGTGGCGAACAGTCGTTTGTGGGCGCGCCGCAACATCACCACGGCTGCACCAGAAAACGTGAGGAGTACGCCGAAGATGGCCGTGAGGGCTGTGAGCAGCGGCGTGATGAGATCGGGTCCCGGAATCGCCAATGCGGGAAGCGGAATGACGAACGCCAGCAGGACAGCCGCAAGAAGAGCGGGTATCATACTGCACATGATCGCACAGTTAGGGGCGGGAATCCATGCATCACTGGGGAACAAAGCGCGCTATTTGGATGCGCTCCTGCAGGCTCGGTTGCCGGTGCCACCTGGTGTTGTGCTTGCATTGGCTGATGTCCGGAGCGGCGTGCTTCCGAAAGATGTGGTATTGCCGGGCACGCGTTTCGCGGTCCGCAGTTCAAGCATGCAGGAAGATCAAAAAGACCAGGCGCAGGCGGGCACGTTCCGTAGTCGCACCTGTGTGGCCGCAAACGATCTGCCCGAAGCGCTCCGTGATGTGGCTGCCTCGCTGGACGAACGGCAGAGCGATGGGGGAGTGATTGTGCAGGAATGGATTGAAGGTACGGTCTCGGGTGTGGCTTTTTCCCAGCATCCGGCGCGCGATTTGGAATTGGTGGTGATTGCTGCGGCCCGTGGTGGAGCCGAGGGGGTGGTGTCGGGACAAGCACAGACCGAGGAAATTTTTGCTTGGCCGGGTGGGCAATTGCAGCGCACCGGGAGCGTGTTGCCGGAAGCGGTCGTCGC
>CAZQBA010000007.1:3147-5546 GCA_964591635.1 uncultured Gammaproteobacteria bacterium
GTGCGGGCGGTACCGAGTGAATCACTGCGCGTGCTCCCAGAGCTTGTCAAAGATGTGCAGAAGAAAGAATCTGCCGAAGCGCAATTGTTGGGAGTTGTGGGGGAGTGGTACATGCGTGTGAGCATGTTGCAGCGTCTGGCGCTGAAAGAGCGAGGGAGTGGTGGCGTCGACCTTGCGGTCTGGGCCGACGGGTACGCTCGTGTCCGTGCTCCGCTTCTCACGCTGGCCGAAGAGCGACGTGTGGATTGGGACCTACGGACGCCGCTCGTTCCCATCCGTTCGCAGCTGCCAACTCCCGCCAACTTATCTGACCTCTACGCGCTGCTCAAAGAGGATGCCAAGCAACTGGTCGGTGTTCTGTTGGGCACGCTGCCTTCTGAACCTGCGGCTGATGTATTCGCAGATATCCATCCGCCCATTCACATTCGTCGTCACACACTCTTCGACCTCTTCCGGCCAGACACGGCAAGTGGACAACCGTCGGGGATCGGTGTTTCTTTGGGGGTGGGAACGGGCGTGGTTTGGCAACCCCGTGATGAATTGCAGAAGCCACTCGCAGAGCCGTTCATCTTAGTGGTCGATGCATTTACTCCCGCGTGGTTCGGCATCATGGACCTTCCGGCCTTGAAAGGGGTGGTGGCTGAAACTGGCAGCTTGCTTTCACATGGCGCTATCCAGTTACGTGAACGAAAGGTGCCTGCGGTTTTTGGCTGCATTGGTGCCCGCGCACATTGGCCGGCAGGCACGCGCCTGGTTGTGGATGGCCAACATGGCTCCGTTACCACGGATGGCGTATGATGCCTATAGTTTATTCATAATCCGTTCATTTATGATGATGAAAGGATGCGGCGTACACCAAGTGTGCTGGCTCTTAGTCATCGTCGGTGCCCTCAATTGGGGGTTGTGGGGAGCGTTCCAGTTCAACCTGGTGACGTACCTCCTGGGCAATTGGCCCATGGTAGAGCGCGTGGTTTACGTGCTCGTTGGCTTAGCTGGTGTGGCCATGCTCTTTAAGAGCAAGTGCCCACCGTGCGCAGCCTGCGAAAAGAAGGGAATGTAACAGTGTTTCTGGCAAAAGGGTGGGTCATGGACCCGCCTTTTTTGTTTCCCGGATCGTCTTCTTGATAAAAGCTGTGTTTTGTGGTAGCTTCCGGCCATGTTTCAAGAACGCATTGCCGCCCTCCTAGAGGCCCGCGGTGAAAAACCATTTCGTTTCCGGCAAATCCGGGACGCCGTCTACCGCCAGCGCGTAGCGTCTTTTTCCGATATCACTTCGCTTTCCTTGGAATTGCGGACTGCTCTTCAAGATCAACCCACGCTCACCGTTACCCCGGTTCACACCGCAGAGAGCAAAGATGGCACCATCAAGACGGTGTTTGAACTGGAAGACAAGAACAAAATTGAAGCCGTGCTCATTCCTATGGGCGACCACTTTACGGTCTGCGTTTCTTCCCAGGTGGGCTGTGCCATGAAGTGCAGCTTCTGCGCCACCGGCATCATGGGCTTCAAGCGCAACCTCACGGCAGATGAGATTATCGACCAGGTGCTCTACTACAGCCGTATCCTCGGGGCTCGTTCGCCGGAAGAGCGGGTCAGTAACGTGGTCTTCATGGGCATGGGCGAGCCGCTCCATAATTTGGATGCGGTGTTTGCCGCCATCGAAGTCTTCAACGACGAAACCACTTTCTCGATTGGCGCCCGTAAGATTTCCATTTCCACAAGCGGCATTGTCCCCGGCATCCTGCGCATTGCCGACTACCCCAAGCAAATCAACTTGGCCGTGAGCTTGCACGCGCCCAACGACGAGCTGCGCACCAAGATCATGCCGGTCAACAAAGCCTATCCGCTCACCAAAGTCATTGACGCCTGCCGCACCTACACCCAAAAAACCAACCGCAAGCTCTTGGTGGAATACGTCATGCTCCGCGGCATCAACGATTCCGTAGAGCTGGCTAAAGAACTGGTCACCCTCATGCGGCCGTTCAAGCCGCTCGTCCAGGTCAACCTCATCCCGTTCCACCAAAGCTTCTTTGACTACAAACCGACCATCCGCGAAGAAATCGTGCGCTTCCAGCAAGTCCTGCTCGACCACGACATTCCTTGCACGGTGCGCGTTTCTGCTGGCGAAGACATTGCTGCTGCCTGTGGGCAGTTAGCGAACCAGGTGAAAGAAGGGGAATAAACAAGTTGTTGTTGAGTTGTAGGGGCGGGGTTATCCCGCCCTTTTTGTTTGACGCGCATTGACATGCGCGTTTTTGTATGGTAATCCGGGCGCAGGCAATGAGGCCTGATGAGGAGGAGACGATGACGAAGGGAACGATCGTGTTTGTGGTGGGAGATGCCGGAGCGGCCAACGAGATGCTGCTGACGATACCGGTGCTCACCGCGCGTGGCTGGGA
>CAZQBA010000007.1:5646-17298 GCA_964591635.1 uncultured Gammaproteobacteria bacterium
CAGGAGCCCGGCGCGACCGAGAAGATTGCCGACACGCTCGAGCAGATCATCGACGAGCGCAGCGCTGCAGCCTGAACCCGTGAACGCACGCGGCAACGTCTTGTCTTCGGACAAGGCGTTTTTTTCTTGCTATACTATGGGGCGATTGGAGGATATGCATTCACACCGGACATCAAAAACCAAAGCATGGGTGGTAGCTGTGGACATGGGGTACGGGCATGAACGTGCCGCGTATGCTTTGCGCGACATGGCGGGGCCGGAAGGCTACATTATTGCCAACAACTATCCGGGCATCCCGCGGGAAGATAAGCGCATGTGGCACGAAGGCCGTTCGGTGTACGAAACGATTTCGCGATTGAAACCATTGCCAGTGGTCGGCCAGTATATTTTTGAAGTGCTTGATTCGCTGCAGCGGATCCCCAGTTTCTACCCACGCCGCGACTTGTCGGCGCCAACACTGCAAGTGACGCAAACCTATGCCCTCATAGAAAAGCGCGGCTTGGGCAAGCATCTGGTAGACAAGCTCAAGGAGCATCCGGACCGCCCGCTCGTCTGCACCTTCTTCATTCCGGCCTTCGCAGCCGAAGCCTACGACTACCCCAACGACATCTACACCGTTATCTGCGACGCCGACATGTCGCGGGCCTGGGTGGCAAAGGATCCCAAAAAAAGCCGCATCAAGTATTTTGCCTCCAATGGCCGCGTCGTCGAGCGTCTCAAGCTCTATGGCGTGCCTGCGGAAAACATCTTCCTTACGGGCTTCCCCATGCCCAAGGAATTGATTGGCGGTCCGGATGCGTCCGTCCTGCGCGAGGATTTGGGGAAACGGTTGTGCAATTTGGATCCGGCCGGCGTCTTCCAGGACGCGTATGCCCGCGTCTTGGAACGTGATTTGGGGAAACGGTTTTGTTCCCTGAATGTCCGGCGGCCGTTGACGCTCACGTTTTGCGTAGGCGGTGCCGGCGCACAAAAGCAGCTGGGGGTGAACCTCTGTAAATCGCTCAAGCGCAATATCAAGCAAAAGGACGTGGTGGTGAATTTGGTGGCCGGCACGCGTCCTGAAATCGGTCGGTATTTCCGTGATGAGCTCAAGGCCATGGGCCTGTCGAGCGAGATCGGCAAAGGGGTGCGGGTGATCCTGGCGGATTCACGGCCCAATTATTTTAGCGAATTCAGCAAACTGCTCAGGACCACTGACATCCTCTGGACCAAGCCGTCGGAACTCTCCTTCTATACGGGCTTGGGCATTCCCGTGGTTATGGCGCCTTCTATTGGTTCACAGGAGGATTTCAACCGCTTGTGGCTGCAACAGGTGGGTGGGGGCGTGGCCCAGCACGACGAGCAGTATACGAACGAGTGGCTTTTTGACTGGCTGAATTCCGGCGGCTTGGCCCGCATGGCCTGGAATGGCTACCGCGAGGCGCCCACGCACGGTACCTACCGCATTGAAGACGTTGTTTTCAAGCGGAAATCCGTTTTGCACCCGCCGCCCATGCTGGTGTAGGGGTGCGTCACAATATACCCCCCGCCTCGACATGGGGCGGGTTTTTTAGTAGGGTGCGGAAGTATGGATATCCACCCACACCACCAAAGCCACCTGCGCATTGCGGCCGTTGCCGTTGCTGTTGCCCTCACGGCCGTCTTCCACTTCACGGTGGCTGTGAATCCCCAAGGGCCGACCCGGGCCATGATGATTGTGGCCATTGCTGCAGCTGCACATATCCTTTTGGTCGTGGCCGGTCGCAAGCCCAACATGTGGGCCTACCTGTTTTTGGCGCCGGTCTTGGTGGCGGCCGCTGCCAGCGTGCTCTTCAGTACCGAAACGGTTTTCTTTATCGGTTCGCTCATCATGATCCTATGCACAGCCTTGTTTGTGTACTGGGTGAGCGTGCCAGCCGTTTCTTTTTGGAAAGCGTCGGTGCTCACGCCCGCGCAGTTTTTCTTTGATTCAGTCCTCCCATTCACTGGCTTCAACGAGCTGTGGGGAAAATTGCGCGCTGGCAAGCGTTGGAGTTCGGTGGCCGTGGGCGTGGTGATTGCTCTGCCGTTGTTGCTCTTGTGCGCGGCACTGTTTGCGTCGGCCGACCTCTTGTTTTCCAAAGCGCTGGAACAGGTCCTGAACATTGAGCGGTTGCCGGAGTATGCCGGTAAAACAATCCGTGATGCGCTCTTCGGGTTGTATTTTGCTGGCGCAGCCTGGGTGTTCTTGGTGAAGCGCAAACCAGCTGAGCAACTGAAGGCCGTGGATGCGGGCACGCCCGACCGCGCCATCTTTGGTACGGTCTTGGGCCTCTTGAACGCGCTCTTTGCCGTCTTCCTGTTTTTCCAGGCCGTGTACTTCTTTGGCGGGCAGAAGGTGATTGAGCAATACGGCGTGACTTATGCCGATTATGCCCGCCAAGGGTTCTTCCAACTGCTCGGGGTGGCTGGCGTGGTGTTCCTGCTTTCCTTGGCCATGTATTACGGAACCGAGATGAAAGACAAACTGTTGCGCGGGCTGACCATCGGCCTCATTGCCCAAACCGCAGTGGTCATTGCCTCGGCTGCCAGCCGACTCCTCCTCTACATCGACGCCTACGGCTACAGCGTGTCCCGCGTCTGGGCCCTGTCATTCGTCTTTCTTATTGCTGGCGTCCTCCTGGCACTGGCCCTGGCTGCGCTGTCCCACGTCCGGTTTTCCCACCTGGAGCGCGTCTTGTCGGTCGGCATGCTGGCCTTCTTCTCGCTCATGCTCGTTGTGAACGTGGAAGGGTTTGTGGCAGAGAAGAATGTCGATCGGTTTTTAAGCGGAAAGACGAGACGCATGGACATCAATTATCTGCTTGATTTGAACGCAGCTGCTGTTCCTGCGTTAACGCGTTTGGCACAACAAACCTGGCCTACAGAAGAAGGGGTGCTCTTGCAAGGCTGCCCGAATCGATGGATCGCCGGTAAGACAGATTGTGAGGCATACGGAAATCTGTCGCGACGCGAGGCCCTTCGAAATATGTTGAAAAGTCAACAAGCAGACATCCAAGACCGTGTGAAATCTTGGCGCACGGCCACGCTTTCCGATTACCGCGCATTGGCCGCCTTGGCGCAGATCATCAAGTAAACACGGGGCGGGTCCCGTCGCCTGCGGCACCCTTTTCGTGCTCATTGCACTGCGCGCGAAAAGGGAACCCGCCTTCGGCGCCACCCGCCCCGACAACTCACCAATGTCATTCTCTTGGAACGAACAAGCCAAGCCGATTATTGCCCTGTCGCCGATGGCGGACATGACGGATTCGCCGTTTTGCCGCCTAGCAAAACGGTATGGGGCCAAGGTCATGTTCCGGGAGATGGTTTCGGCCGAGGCTATTGTTCGCGGGAATGCGAAGACCGTACAGATGGCGGCCTTCCATGAAGAAGAGCGCCCGCTCATCCAGCAAATTTTCGGCAAAGATCCGGCCGTGATGGCCGAGGCAGCGCGGATCATCGAAGAAACGCACCGCCCGGACGGCATTGACTTGAACATGGGCTGCCCGGTCTACAAAATCACGTCCGACTTTAACGGCGCGGCGCTCATGAAGGAGCCGGAACGGGCCGAAGAAATCGTTCGGCAAATCAAAGCGACCATTTCTGTGCCGCTGTCCGTCAAAATTCGCTTGGGTTGGAGCTCGCCGGATGAAGCCTTGGATTTTGCCCCACGCCTGGAACAAGCGGGCGCCGAACTCATCACCATCCACGGCCGCACCAAAGCGCAGGGCTATTCCGGCACGTCTGATTGGGCGCGGATCGGCCAGGTCAAAAAGCGCGTGTCCATTCCGGTTTTGGCCAATGGCGACATCCACACCCCGGAAGCGGCGGTGGAAGCGCTGCGGGTGACCCAGGCCGACGGTATTTTGGTGGCGCGTGGTGCTTTGGGGAACCCCTGGCGCTTGAAACAGATGGAAGAAATGCTGCAGTTCGGCGAAGTTCGCACGGTCATTGTCGAAGCCGAACGCCAGCGGGCTATCCTCGCCCATTTTGACTTGATGGCCGAAGAGGTAGGGGAGGAGCGGGCCGCGGTGTTGATGCGCAAACATTTGGCTTGGTACTACAAAGGCGCGCCCGGCGCCAAAGAGTTGCGCGGCATGCTGGTGCGCATCACCTCGCGAGTTGAACTCGTGGCTGCGCTCCAGGGCATGCGGGTTTTGGTATAATCGGTGCTTATGGCCCACCCCCTCGAAGGACATCGCGTCCGTGCCGCGCTCTTTATTGTGCTGGCCGCTATTTTTTTGATTGGCTACAGCCCGCTTGCTGATGCGTTTTTGTTGCCGGCCGTGTATGGCGTGTGTGTAATCGTCATCCTGCTCGCCCTACCCCTCAAGCGCTGGGAAGACGTGGCGCTCGCCGCCGTTTTTTCATTGGCCCTCGCCCTCGGCCACTGGCAATTCCCTGGCGTTGACCCCACCACGCTTTTGTTGCGCACCGCCGCCATTTCCGCTTTTGTTTTACTGCACCTCGTTCTCCTTATTGGCCCGTGGTCCTGGCAGTCTCGCTTTGTGATGCGGCTCGTCAAACACCGCCGGCACATGGGCGTGACCGTGTTTTTGCTCGGCCTTCTCCATTATGCGCTTATCCTGCGCACCTATTATGGCGGCGACGTGAAGTCGTTGCTCGCCGGCGGGCCGGTGGTTCTGCTCGGCTATACCGCGCTATTCATTTTCTTTGCGATGGCCGTGATTTCGCGCGACCATGCCCAGCGCCATATATCCGAGGCTTGGTGGCAGCGGATCCATGTTGGTTGGTTGCTTGGATACGCTGCGTTTGTGCTTGTTGCTGTGTCGTTCCAACAGCGTCCGTATCCCGCATGGATACCCGTCGTTGCTGCCGGCGTGGTGTTGCTCGGCGTGTTTTTGGTGCGCAGCCCATGGTCGCTACGCCTGTTCCGTCCCTTCTTTGGTTGGAAGCAGCTCCACCGCATGGTGTATGCGGCCTATACCGCGCTCATCATCCATGTTTCCCTTGTGGCAGACACCTACGGCGTCGATTGGGTGCTCCCGACAGTCATCGGTGCGGCTGGAGTTGTCCTGGCCTCGCATGTCTATGGTCACGTCGCAAAATATTGCGCTGACCGTTTTGCCCGCGAGCGCGTGACGAAGCTCGGCAAAGAGATGGCACTTCAAGGAAAACGGTACGTGGGCATTGCCCGGGTGGATGAGTTTGTGCCGGGTGTGGGTCAGAAGTTTTTTGTGGAAGGCCGGCCGCTCGCCGTGTTCCGAGTGGGGGAGCGCTATGTGGCAGTGAGCAATACGTGTTTGCACCAGCAAGGGCCGCTCAGCCGCGGTTGGGTCGACAAAGAGGGTTTCATCGTCTGCCCGTGGCACGAGTGGCAGTATTCCACGAAGGATGGCTGTGGCCCACCCCAATGGCGCAAGGAGTGTATTCCCCGCTATGAAACAGAGGTGAAAGATGGTGTCGTGTTCGTGGCCATGGAGCGTGCGCCGCTGCCACCAGACGTACCCATTCCGGCCAAGGCGGCAGGCGAGCTATGAAGGAACTCCAAATGGGCGAAAGCGCCCATTTTTGGTATACTCCCTTTGTTATTCCTGACTCACTATATGAAGAAGTGCCTGGTTTGCCGGATACCGATTGATGACCTGCCCCGCGCCGTTTCCATGAAACGGGGCGATGACCTGTGGGAGTTTTGTTCTGACGCCTGCGCTTCTGCCTTTTTAGCTGAGCCGACAAAGTACGAGTCGCTTATGGAAGAGGCAGAAGACGAGGCGGAATAGGCGCACCGAGGAGGCATGCCCACACTGACAGCGGAACAATATAAGAAGCCATTGGTGAGCCTGGGCGTGATCGCCGAGAAGGATTTTGATGCGCTGGTGGCCGAAGCGGCCAAAGCCAGCGTCCCGTTCGACCAGTACATGCTCCAGAAGGAAATGATCAGTGATACCCGGATGGGCGAAGTCACGGCCGAATTGTTGGGTGTGCCGTTCGTGAAGGTCTCAAGCCTGGTCATTCCCGATGAAGTGTTCTCTATTATTCCCGAACCGGTGGCGCGCAAGCAGCAGGCCATAGCCTACGAGCGCACGCCCGACGTGGTGCGGGTGGCCATGAGCGACCCGGGCCAGCTGGAGTTCGTGCGGAATTTGGAAAAAAAGACAGGCGAGCGGGTGGAGGTGGCCTATGCTACGGCCAAGGACATCAGTGGCGTTTTGGGTCGGTACAAGAAGGAGTTGAAACAGGCTTTTGATGAAATGATTCAGAGTGTGATCCAGAGCGCGGGCACGGCCTACCAGCCGGAAGACCTGCCGATCATCAAGATCGTGGAAACGATCATGCTCTACGGCTACGACAACGGCGCGTCCGACGTGCACATTGAGCCGCAGGAAAAAGCCACGGTCGTCCGTTTCCGGATTGACGGTATCCTGCACGACGTCATTAGCATCCCTAAGCAGCTGCATGACCTCATCACTTCACGCATCAAGATCTTGGCCAAGCTGAAGATCGACGAACACCGGGCCGCCCAAGACGGCAAATTCCAGTTTGAAACGGGCGAGGAACGGGTGGACGCCCGTGTGTCCATTACGCCAGTGGTGGAAGGGGAGAAGGTGGTGATCCGCCTCTTGGCCGGAAAACTGCGCCAGCATTCGCTCAACACCCTTGGTTTTTCCGAGTCTGACTTGAAGAAAGTGACCGACGCCATGAACCGGCCGTTCGGCATGATCTTGGTCACTGGCCCAACCGGTTCGGGAAAAACCACCACCCTGTACGCCATCCTGAAGATCTTGAACGAGCGAGAAGTGAACATCGCCACCATCGAAGACCCGGTGGAATACGAAATCGCCGGCATTAACCAGATCCAAGTCAACCCCGACACCAACCTGACCTTTGCCGAAGGGTTGAAATCCATTGTCCGACAGGATCCGGACATCGTGATGGTCGGCGAAATCCGCGATAACGAAACAGCGGCCATTGCCGTGAATGCCGCCTTGACCGGCCATTTGGTGCTTTCCACCTTACACACCAACGATTCGGCCACGGCCGTGCCGCGCCTCATCGACATGAAAGTGGAACCGTTCCTCTTGGCATCCACCATCAACATCGTCATTGCCCAGCGCCTGGTCCGACGCATCTGTTCCAACTGTATCCAGAGCTACGTTCTCAAGGCAGACGACGCCACTACCGAAATCCCCTTGGCCATCAAGGAAGTCTTGTTCCAAGGCAAGAGTTCGGTTCGCCTGTCCAAAGGCAAAGGCTGCAACGTCTGTCATTTCCGCGGCCTGTCGGGACGGGTCGGTATCTACGAAATTCTCGCCGTGACCGACGAGATCCGTGAGCTTATCATGCAGCGGGCCAATGCCGACATTATCCGCAAAGAGGCTATCCGGTTGGGCATGAACACCATGTTCTTGGACGGCATTTCCAAGGTGGTCACGGGACAAACCACGCTTGATGAGGTTATGAAAGAAATGATCATTTAGTATGTTCTCTGTCACCCAATCCTTCCGTTTCTTTATTGACAAGATGTCCGTCCGCCAAGTGGACCGGATGTTGTTGGCCAAGCACCTGGCCACCATGGTCAAGGCCGGTATCCCGATTGACGAAGCACTGGATATTCTGCGCGAAGAAGCGTCGTCCAAGCGCACCCGCAAGGTGCTGGAAGCGGTTTTGGCCCGGGTTAATGGTGGAGAAAGTTTAGCTGAATCGCTTTCCGCCTTCCCGGCATTTTTTCCCAACTTGTTCGTCCATATGGTCCGGGTCGGCGAGGAATCAGGTACCTTGGAAGAAAATTTGCAGTACCTGGCCATGCAGCTGGAGCATGATTACGAAACCATCCAGAAGGTGAAGAGCGCAGCAGCGTACCCATTGATTGTGCTCGTACTCGCCTTCTTTATGGGCGGTGCCATGAGTTTCTTGATTTTGCCTAAGCTCATCCCGCTCTTCCTTTCCCTTGGTCAGGATCTCCCGTGGCCCACGCGCCTCGTCCTGTTTACTTCCAAGTTCATGGTCAGCTACGGTGCCTATTTTTTCCCTAGTGTGGTTGTTGTCTTTTTTGCTATTCGGGCTGCCTTGCATTCGGCACCAATCCGTCCTTTCTGGCACCAGGTGTTGTTGCGCATACCGGTTATCGGCAAGCTGGTGACGAACGTGAACTTAGCTCGCTCCACCCGGACCCTGGGCATTCTTTTGAAAAGCGGCCTGCCTATTGTCGAGTCACTCACCATTACCAAGGAAACCATTGGCAACGAGGTCTACCGGTCGCTCTTCCTGCGGGCGGCAACGGATGTGGAATTGGGCGTGGCTTTGTCCGAAGCCATGAAAAAGGAAGTCTCTTCAAAACGCATCCTGCCAACCATTGTGCCGCGCATGATCAACGTCGGGGAGCGGACGGGGACCTTAGATGAATCCTTGCTTTCCTTGGCGGATTTTTACGAAAAGGAAGTGGATAATAGTGCAAAAACACTTTCCACCGCCCTGGAGCCCATGTTGATCATCGGTATTGGCGCAGCGGTGGGGCTGATTGCGCTTTCCATTATCATGCCCATTTACCAGTTGACCGGTTCGGTGGCCGAGCCGGGGAGTTAAGCCTATGCAGCGCGGGGTGAGCATGGTCGAACTCCTGGCGGTGATGGGCATCATGGTGGCTTCGGTGGCCTTGGG
This sequence comes from uncultured Gammaproteobacteria bacterium, assembly GCA_964591635.1. Taxonomy (GTDB): domain Bacteria; phylum Patescibacteriota; class Patescibacteriia; order 2-12-FULL-57-11; family 2-12-FULL-57-11; genus CAZQBA01. Next base: position 14,263 of record CAZQBA010000007.1, read on the forward strand.
GTTGCCGGTGGCCCAGCATTTTGCCTTGCGTCAGGATTTGCCGGCCGCAACCCGCGACCTCACCCATATCCTGCGCCGGGCCCAGCTCCGTGCTTTGCTCAGCGAGGGTGGGGAAAACGTCGGTGTGCGGCTGACGGCGGGAACGGGAACGCCCTACGTGCTGTTTCGCGGCGCGAGTTATGCCAGCCGAAATGCCGATGTTGACGAGGCGTACACCTTCCCCACGCAAATCGGCCTGACGTTTGATTTTCCGGGCAGCCCGGAGACGGTCGACATCATTTTTTCACGCGTCCGGGGAAAACCGAACATGGCCGGCACCGTGTACATGAGCTCGCTGGCCCCGGACCTCAAGGCTGTCCGGGTGAATGCCGAAGGGCGTATTTCTATTGAATTGCCATGACAAATCGCCGCGGACAAAGCTTGGTAGAACTGATCGTGGCTATTGGCCTCTTTTCGGTCGTCGCTTTGGGGTTAGCGGCGTTCACCAGCCAGCACCTGATGTCGACCGACCATGCCAAGCGGTTTTCGGAAGCCCGGTCCTACGCCCAGGAAGCCATTGAGGCTGCCCATGCCATCCGGGATCGCGGCTGGCGGTATTTGGAACTGGGGACGCACGGTATCACCACGACCAATGGATACTGGGAGTTTAGTGGTCCCCAAGATTTTTTTGATGACGGTTCATTTTTCCGGACAACATCGGTCTCACCTGCCTATCGCGATGAAAACGGGAACCTGGTGGAATCGGGCGGCACATTGGATCCGCGTACCAAGCGCATTGAAGTCCTCGTCCGCCGGCCGTTGCCAACCGGCATGACCGTGGTCCAGCAGCTTGTCACATACCTAACCAATTGGTTTGTGAATGAGTTTTTCCACACCACAGACACGGATTGGGCCGCGGGCAGCTTTAACTATACCAACGTCAATGGAACTGGTGTTCCGGCCGCTATCAAGCTCGGCTCTGGCGGGACACACTGGACGCCGGGGGGCGGCTTGAACTTTGAAGACACCTCCGTAGTGGATTTTTCCCAGGGTACCGGCGATGGCACCGCTGTCTTGGACGTGGCCAATGACCCGGTGGACATTGCCGGCGAACTCGTGATCGCCACGTCGACGTTCTGGGTGGAAGACGCGAATACCCCAGCCGTCGCTAGTCGTTTGAATGCCGTTGATATTTTGTTGCCAATCGATGCGTTTGTGGCTGGGGAAAACGGCGTGCTCTTGCGCTGGGACAGTGCCAACTGGACGCAATTGCTTTCACCGACCGTACAGAATCTGAACGGGATCGACATGGTCTCGACGATCGACGGTGTGGCGGTCGGAGACAGCGGGACGGTGTTGATGTGGGACGGTGAGTCATGGGTGGCGGAAGAAGAAGCGCTGACGGCTGAGGACCTGAATGCGGTCTCTTGGGTAAACGAAACGTACGGCTTCGCCGTTGGTAACGATGGTGCTATTCTCCAGTGGGACGACCCAAGCTGGTCTACAGAGGACTCCCCAACAAACGATGACCTGTTCGCCGTCTCCATGGTCTCGGAAACAAATGGGTTTGCCGTGGGTGAAGGGGGGACGATCATCCACTGGAACGGGACGAGTTGGTCAACAACGTCATCGCCGACGGCCACCACTCTGAACGGCATTGACATGGTTTCGGCCACGGACGGTTGGGCTGTGGGTAACAGCGGCCGCATTCTCCGATGGAACGGGACGAGTTGGTCAACCGCGAGCTCACCGACTTCCCAGACACTGCGGGCCGTGCATATGTATTCCGCGACCAACGGTTGGGCTGTGGGTAATAATGGAACGACTTTGCAATGGAATGGCACCAGCTGGTCGGTCGTGAGCAGCGCAACAGCGGAAGACCTGTATGGGGTGGCCTTGGAGCTGGTTGATGCCGGGTTTGCCGTTGGCACCGGCGGGGCGATTGAGTACTGGAATGGCAGTTATTGGGGGCACGTCCAATCACCGAGCACGGGCGGGACCTGGCGAGCTGCTGCAATGCCCGCCGATAATGATGGCTGGGCCGTGGGCGATGGTGGCGACATCATCCGTTGGAGCGGCAGTTTCTGGTGGACGTTCCCGACGCCGACGACCGACGACTTGCTCGGGGTGTCTTTGTATGGCACTTCCACTGGTTTTGCTGTGGGAGAAAACGGCCGCATCATTTCTTGGAACGGCATCACTTGGTCTTCCACGAGTACGCCCATTAGTACGGATCTCAACGAAGTCGTCCTCCGATCGTCTACGGACGGTTGGGCTGTTGGCAGTAGCGGCAAGATCCTTCGATTTGCCGGAGCGAGTTGGAGTTCCACAAGCACGCCCACTTCATCACATTTGTACGGCGTGTCCTGTGCAACGGCCAGTTTTTGCGTGGCGGTGGGCCAGAGCGGGCGGATCATCCGTTGGAACGGCGCAGGTTGGGCCACGGTCTCTTCCCCCACATCACAGCAGTTGAACGGCGTTCACTTGGTTTCCGCTACGGACGGCTGGGCCGTGGGTAATAGCGGCGATATTCTGCACTGGAACGGCAGCTCGTGGTCGAGCGTTTCCTCACCCACCAATGACGCGCTGCAATCGGTGTACATGGTCTCGGCCACGGACGGCTGGGCTGTGGGCAATAGCGGCACGGTCATTCATTGGGACGGTTCGAGTTGGGAGGAAGTGGATTCGTCCGTGAACAGCGCCCTGTATGCAATAGCTTTGCGTTCCGCAAGCGACGGTTGGGCTTTGGGGGCGAGCGGCAGCCGCGTGCAATACTCCAGCTTTTACCCGTCGAGTGCGAGCTATACCTCGGCCATTATGGACGGGGGGAGCACCACCAGCACTTGGGATTTCGTGTATTGGACGGAAATCCTCCCGTACAGCACGGATATCACCGTGGCCACGCGGACCGGGAATACGGCCAGTCCCGACGGCAGCTGGTCGAGCTTTTCGTCGGAGCTGACCGAGGCAGAAGGAGACGAAATCACCTCTCCCAGCCGACGATATGCCCAATACCGGGTCACCTTGACGACCGATGACCCACGCGTCAGTCCGGCC
>CAZQBA010000007.1:17398-26252 GCA_964591635.1 uncultured Gammaproteobacteria bacterium
ACCAATAAGGATCTCCGGGCAGTATCTATGGTTTCGGCTACTGAGGCGTTTGCTGTGGGGAAGAACGGCCGGATCGCGCATTGGGATGGTGTGGAATGGGATTTGCTCTCTTCGCCAACCGGCCGGGAACTCAAGGCTATTTCCATGATATCCGCAACGGATGGGTTTGCAGTCGGCCGGAACGGGACCATCGTACGCTGGAATGGCACAAGCTGGACCCTCCAGGATTCACCAACGGCCCAACACCTATTCGGATTAGACTGTTTTTCCACAACCGTCTGCTACGGCGTCGGGAATCGCGGCACGATCGTTTATTGGAACGGCAGTGTGTGGACCACAGTCGCACCGGTCACGAGCAACACCCTGCTTTCCGTCCACCTTCGGCTGGCCGACCAAGGGTGGGGCACGGGCAAAAATGGAACCATCGTGCGGATCCAGCCTTCGGACGGATATGCGGGATCCGGCACCTACGTTTCATCGGTCTTGGATAGCGCTGCCACTTCGACGGTGTGGGACAATGTGTTTTGGACGGAGCGTTTGGTGGGGGGGACGGACGTGACTGTGGCTACGCGGAGTGGCCAGTCGGCCACGCCCGATGGCAGTTGGTCGCAGTGGAGCGACGAATCCGCCGATTCCACGATCGGGGCGGCGATTTCTTCCCCGGCCGCGCAGTACCTGCAATACCGTCTGACCTTATCCACAACGAATGTGTCCGTCACACCGTATGTGGATGATCTGACCGTCACGTACTATGAACCGTAACCAGCATCCACCGCGCGGGTTCGTATCGCTCCTGGCCGTACTTTTAGTGATGACGGCCGTGGTCGTGCTCGGGTTGACCTTTAGCACCAGTGCCGTTTCCGAACTACAGCATGGCTATTACGAAACCCGTTCGCAATCCGGGCGGGTCCAAGCCGAAGCCTGTGTGGAAGAGGCGCTGTACCGTTTGAAATTGGACAATACTTTCTTGGGCGGCACGTTTTCGGTAGCGAGCACAACGTGTCAGGTGGTTGTGTCCGGTTCCGGAGAAAGTCGAACCCTCACTGCAACATCAACCGTCGACCAATTTTATGGCAGGCTGGGGGCAACCGTCTCGGTGGATGGTCGGGCAATCTCCATAACAGAATGGCTTCCCTATGCCGGATTTTAGGCACATGCTGCGCGGCCGACCCGGTATGACCTACATCGAAGTCTTGGTCTACCTGTTTGTCATTTCCGTGGCCATCCTCATATTTATGCTGTTCGCGGCCTCTTTGTTGTTCGACCGGACCCGGGCTACGTCGGTGATTGAGTCGCAGGAACACGCTCGAATTGCCATCGCCCGGATGGAAGCGGAAATCAGTGAGGCCCGCGGCATCAACGCTGCCAGTTCGACCTTTGGCGTAGACCTGGCCCTGCCCGCATATGGCGGCAGTGTGGTCAGTTTTTCCATGGCCTCCAGTACGCTCAACCCGACCGAGTTCAGTATTCAGGACCACATCCTGTATATCCGGCAGGGGAGCGCCACAGCCACACCACTCACTCCGGAAGGGGTGCATGTCCGTGAATTGATATTTCGCAACCACAGTTCGGGGCGGGCCCGGAACGTGGGCATCGTCATAACGACGGAATACGCGCACAGTGCCTTCAACCAGATTTTTACCGCGTCCACCACGTTGCGTAGCGCCGTGGAATTGCGCGGTCGGTAAGTGCTCCGGCGGAGGAAATCAGGTATCATATCGGCAGACACATGTTCAACCATCGGAAGGTGATTGCCGTTGATATTTCGGACGCCTCGCTCGAGGTCGCACTTGTTGATGTTGCCGGGCGACGTCCGCGTGTGGTTTCTGCTGGCCGATTGGAATTGCCAGAAGGCTTGGTCGTGCATGGGGTGGCGTCTGATCCCCAAGCATTCGGCACCCTTCTTAAAGAGGCCATGAAATCGGCTGCGCCCCGGCTTATCCGGCCCGGTCCCGCCGTCTTCACCTTACCCGATCGCTACACGTTCATCCGCATTATTTCTATTCCCCAGGGCGGGTCAAAGCTGGAGATGGCCAAGCGGGTGCGTGAGGATGCCGAGGGTTTCGTGCCCCTGCCGCTCACCGAGATTGCTTTGGATTTTTTTCCGGTGGGAAAAACGGACACGACCCAGGACGTGGCCTATGTGGCAGCCCCACGTGCCGTCTTGGAAAACATGCAACTCATTGCCGCTGCAGCCGGATTGAAGCTGGTTGGTGTTGATCCGGAAATGCTGGCCTTGGGGCGCTTGGCGTTTCCACCTGCTCCCAAAACCGGATTCGGCGTCGTGGACATCGGCACGCGTGTCACGACGATTGGTTTATTCGATGGTCGTGGCTTGCGGCGGACCGCCTCCGTTCCGGTGGGCGGGGATACCTGCACGAATGCGCTTATTTCCGCCGAACATATGACACGGGAAGAGGCCGAGGCAAAAAAACGGAGCGAGGGGCTGGGAGATGGCAAGAAGGCATCGCTCATAGGCAAGCTCTTTGCGCCGCTTTTTACGGAGACAGAACGGAGCGCGCGGGAATTTGAGCTGGCCTGCGGCGTGCCGGTGGAGCGCTACTTCTTAAGCGGCGGGGCAAGTGCCATGCCGGGCTTGGTCGAGGCCTGTTTTGCCGCCTGGAAAAAGCCAGTTGCTTTGATTGACAGTGAAATGGGTGATGCGCCCCGCGGGCTGCCCGGAGGCACGTTCGTCCTGTATGCCGGGGTGGTGGGAGCCGCCCGCAGCGTTCAGGAGTCACTTCTGCCTCGTCTCCATTTTTCAAATTTTCTTCGTGACAAGCCGATCCGAATGCCGCTTGCCCGGCCGAATGGCAACGCGGCCCCGGCAAGCAATGGTGGTGTTCCGGCAGCCGTCAAAACAAAAAGCACGTTTTCCCTCCGGTCCTTGGTGCACTCCAAGCGGGAACTGTATCTGATTGCCGGTTTCGGTTTGGGTTTGGTGCTCTTGTTCGCATTTTTGGTTTGGAAGCGTTCAGCGGACGATCCGGTGAATGGTGGTACGCCCGCGGCCGTTTCGGAAAGTATTCCGGTCACTGCCACGCTGCGGGTTCGCTTTGGCGGCGTCTTAGACGGGCAACATGACATCCGGGGCGACATGGCCGTGGTGGAACAGGAGGCCGAGGCACTGGTTGGTGATGGCCCGGCCACGAGCACCGTCCGCTTTGCTACACGTGAAGAGGCAATCCGGGCGTTGGAGCGGCAAGTCGTGAGCCAAACCATGGACGTGTGGCAACGTGGTCTTACTGCACGACAGATTCTCGTACCCAACCCAATCCAGGTAGATGTAGAAGAGGCAGCACCGGCTCTCACTGCGGATGGAGGGGCGAATCGGAATGTGGTCCGGGTACGGATCCGCCTCCATGGCTTGGTGTTGGACGAACCGGAATTGATCACTCACCTGCGGGATATGTTGGAGGCCGAGGGGGTGGTGGTGCCCCGCGAGGCGCGTTTTGGCGATTGGCAGTTCACGGTCCGTGGGGTGGATTTGGAAAACCGGTCGGCTACCCTGGATCTTTCTGCTATTGCCCAGTCATGAGCGCGCCCGGGATGTGATATACTGCATGCAGCACACGATTGTGGATAACATCCACATCTGGAAGGAGGTGAATACATGAAAGCACATAAAGGATTTACGCTCGTTGAATTGATCGTGGTGATCGGTATCATCGGTATTTTGTTTGCCGTGATTTTGATTGCGGTTGACCCGGCTCGCCGCTTCTCCGAAGCGCGTAACGCCGTCCGCCGCCAAGACGTCCGCGACATCAACGAGGCAATCCTGGAATACATGACCGATAACCGGGGCAACTTCCCGACCGGCTTGGACACCGTGGCTGGTTCATACCAGATGCTCGGGACCGCGACTTCCGGTTGCAGTGCCGCTTGCGGCCAACTCCCGGCAGATTACGTCGGCGCCGCATGTTTGGACTTGAACAGCGCCTTGGTGGAAACCTACCTGGCCGAAGTCCCGCGTGATCCGGCAAGCGGAACGGCAGGGAACACCGGGTATGCCGTTGACCGTACAGCCAACAACCGCATTGACGTCGTAGCCTGCAGCGCCGAACTGAGCGTTGCAACCATCAATGCCAAACGCTAACCATTCGAATGGCGGGAAGGGGGTTGTGGCCGCAACCTCCTTTTCGTATTGGGCACGGAATATCCTCGCCTGGGGTTTGCCGGTGATGTTAGCTGCGCCATTTATTCCGTTAGCGTGGCCACGGCTGGGCGTGTTGGCAGACGTCAGTTTTCTTTTTCGGAGCGGTGCTTTCCTCTTTTTTTCGTTGGCGATTGTTGTGGCGTGGAACGAACGCCTTCAATTTCGTTCCTTGGCGGTGTGGGCGGCAGCTACTGGTGTCTTGTCTGCGGTTGTGCTTGCCAGCGTGACTGCGGCAGACCCGGCCCGGGCATTTTGGGGGGACATGGTACGCCAAGAAGGCCTGTTGCACGCCTGTGCACTGGCAGCATATGCAGTTGCCTGTACTGTGGCGTTTCGTGATCGGACGGCATGGCATCGTTTTGCCGCGGCGGCGGTGGGGATTGGATTGTTTGCCGCAGTCCACGCGGCGGTTTGGCCGATCGTTTCCTATTTTATAGGCGGCGATGAGCCGAGCCGGCGGTTGTGGGGTGTGTATGTCAACCCCTTGTATTTTGGGATGGTGATGGCTGTGACGGCTTGGATTGCCATGAGTCTTGCGGGGAGCGCAACAACAAAACGCAGCCGTGTCTTGTTTGGGGCTGCGGCAGTGCTCTTGGCTTACATGGCTATCATGAGCGGCTCCCGGAGTATCTTCTTGGCTTTAGGTGCATCGGGTCTCTGTGTGCTGTTTTTGTATGTACGGGCCAGCACGCGACTGCCGATAGCCATGATTGGGGCAAGCGGGGCCGTGCTTCTCGCATTCGCTTATGGTCTCTTGCGCTTCATTCACCTCTGGGTCCGCTTTGATTTTCCGCTCCTGTCACGGATCACAAACATCTCCCTCGTTGACCAGCGTTGGCAAATCTGGCAGATCTACTTGCCCGCTATCCAGGAACGGTGGCTGACCGGGTGGGGTCCGGAAAACCAGCTGGTCGCGTATTACGCACATTTTTTGCCACACCTCTACGCCCACACCTTTGAGATTTTTGACCGCGCCCATAATGGAGCGCTGGATGCCGTACTCACGACCGGAGCCGTTGGTTTGGTTGCGACCGCCTGCCTAGGGGTGTGCCTCATGTGGTATTGGGGGCGGAAATGGTTCCGCGACCGGTCGTGGTTGGCGCTCACCGTGCTTGGAGCCGCAGTGTTCTCTTTTGTGTCCGTACAATTCGTTTTCGATACCGTCTTTTCCTGGATTGTCCTGATACCATTCTTTGTTGCCCCGCTGGCTGAAAGGTTGTGGTTGGGATCATCAAAAAAAACGTCTTTGGCGTTTCCGATGCTTGGCGTTTCGGTGGCTGTTATGGCCTGGATCATGAGCGTGCTCCTGCCTTTCTTAGCGCTGCACCAAACCCGAACGGCGTATGTGCGGTCACAAACCGACTTGCGGGCGGGTGCCCATGTGTACCGTGCTGCCTACAAACTTCCGAGCGGTGTCCGGACGGAAGTGGCGAAGATGTGGGCCACGGCAGTGCGCGAGGCGATTGTATTGAGACGGGGGGACCCCGGTGAGGTGCAAGCTGCTGGCGAAGGCGCCCTGGCCGCACTTATGGAGGAACATCGCCGGCATCCCTGGGACCCAAGCATTCCACTAGCCACCGTCCGCTTGTTGGAGGGGCTCACGGAATTGTTTCCGGCCTATGCCGAGCGGATTGAGCCGTTGCTGAGCCAAACTATTACTGCGCACCCGAACCGTATTGAGGCCTACCAAATGCTGGCCTTGCGTGCTTTGCGTGACGGCCGGTTAAACTTGGCGGCCCAGCTTTTGCAATCCGCACTCCGGATAAACGACGACGTGGCCCAGACCCATTTGGAGTACGCGGTTGTTTTGTCGCGCCAGGGAAAAATTGCCCAGGCTTTGTGGTCCATTGGCCGGGCCGTGCAAGAAGATGGGAATGCCTTGGATCCGGCAGCCCGGCTTTATGCCGCCATCATCCGTTCACCGGCGACCGGCCCGTTGGACGGAAACGTGGGTGGCGTGATGGAACCCGGAAACGTGCCGGCGGAGTGAGACGCCGGCAATAGCGGCTGGTTCTACCGCGCGTTCGCCCCATTTGTCGTTGGCCCGGTCGCTGGCAGTGAGCACGAAGCGCCGTTTGTTTTCTTTGGAAAAAAGGGAGAGTTGGTTCGTCGCCGGGGAAATATCCGAGCAGGTAATGCCGAGCAGGCGAACTGGTTTTTCTTGCCATAGGGGCGAACCCCTGCGTTCGCCCAAGAGGTATTTCACCAACCGCCAGCCGGTGCGAAATAGCACCAAGCCGTCGTTCGTAGGTACGCCGAGGCGAGTTTGTTGGCCAGTTCCAGTGAAATCGCCATAACGGATGTAGATGGAAACAGTTTGTCCACAGGCCGCATCGGCCCGCATGCGGCGGCACACCCGTTCTGCTAGAGTAAAAAGCACCTTTTTGAGTTGGTCGCGATCGGTGATGTCGCGGGGCAAGGTGTAGGAGTGCCCATAAGATTTGGCTGCGGCCACTGTGCTCACCACTGGCGACGGGTCTTCGCCGCGTCCCATGAGGAAGAGGTGGTAGCCAGACGTCGGGCCGAATTCGTCGATGAGCATGTGGAGCGGGAGGGCGGCTAGCTGGGCTGCGGTCTCCACGTGGAAACGGGAAAAAAGGCGGGCGCCGATCCGCGGCCCAATGCCGCACAGATCCTGTACGGGAAGCGTGGGCCAGAGATCGGGAATATGGAATGTGGAATATCGAATATCGGGACAGGTTCCCACATGCGAAATTCGACCTTCGAAATTCCCAACAAACACAAGGCCGTCTGGTTTTTTCAAATCACTCCCTAGTTTGGCGAGCAACTTGTTTTCGGCCACGCCAATAGAGCAGGTAATGGCTTCGCCCAGCTCGCGGCGCATGTCGGCTTTAATTTGTGTCGCCATACGTATAACATCGCGGGTCCTGCCGCTGCGCACCCCCACCGTGCTCACTTCGTTCCGCGCGGTGGGGGACCCCCGCTTCGCGTCACCCGCGATGCCTCCGGTAACCCAACCCGTCATATCCAAAAACGCCTCGTCTATGGAGAACACTTCAACGTCCTCTGTGTAGCGCCGGAAGATACGCAAAAAACGGTTGGTGATTTCCTCGTACATACTGGAATCACCGTTAATGATTTCCAGCTCCGGACAGATGCGGAGTGCCTCGTACGCATTCATGGCGGTTTTTACCCCGCGCGCCTTGGCTTCCCGGCTGGCCGCGGCAATAATGCCGCGTGTGCCCGGCTTGCCGCCCACGCCAAACGCCTTCCCGCGCAAAAACGGGTTGGCTTGGGCAGCCACCGAACAGAAGTAGCTGTTCATATCTATATGGAAGATGGTGCGGGGCATGGGATTGACGCTGGGATCCGTTTCGGCTATGTTTCTTTGTCCATCGGTACAAGAAAGGGGTGGATATGGAAATCGCTGCCGCAGACGAGGCATTGAAGAAGCGTCTCAAAGAAGCAGGAGTGTTCGGTGCCGGCATCGTGGTCGGCGCAGGCCTGGCCTCGCTCGTGTGGGCCTACATCATGTTCTGGCGCTGAGGCAAGAACATGACGGTGCGATTGCGCGGCAAGCCGCAGGGGGCGAATCCCTCCTGCGGCTTTTTATTGCATGAACCGTCCATGCTTGTAGACCGGCTTATGCTCCAGCGTAATGCTCGACGAGCCGCCATTCCAGGGTCTCCGCGTTGAACCGCAACTTCCAGGCGTTGGCGTCATCCGAACACGAGAAGTAGAAGATGCGGCTGCGTCCTTCATGTGCGCCGTGGATCATGTTCACGCGACGGATGTGATACAAGACCGAACCCCAGCGCATTTTCCAGGGGCGGACAGTACCGTCCACAAAGGCCACCACGACGCTAATAGGATCGTTACACGGAGACTGCATACCAGCGGGCCTGGTCGCCAAATTCAGCTGGAATGCGGAGTCTGGGGGCCACGGCGTTCTTCCGAATAAGCATGTGCTGACGGTGCTTGCGCATCAGTCGTTGCCAGTACCGGCCAAAGCCTTTTTCTGGCCGGAGATCCCGGCGTTGGCGAGGGAGCGGGCGGTTCGGTAATGGGCGGACAATGGATTTGAGCGGGGGCCAGGCGAACGACACATTGGATTGCATATGCGTTTCTTTAAAATGAGTAATAAGAATCTCGGTCCGCATGGAGATGCGGCATTTTTTCGAATCGCGATTTTATGACGTTCAGGCGGTAGCGAACTGGCGGATGACCGCTCGGACTACTCCTTGGACAATCACGTCTTTCACGTAAATGGGATCCATTTCTCGGTTGGCGGGTTGGAGGCGAATACGGCTGGGTTCGCGGTAGAAGCGTTTGAGTGTGGCATAGGCGTTATCGAGGAGCGCGACCACTACGTCGCCATTCTTAGGGGAGGGGTTGCGTTCTACCACTACGTAGTCGCCATCGAGGATGCCATCTTCAATCATGGAGCGCCCTTTGACTTTGAGAACGTAGGAGTTGGCGCCATCCACCACCAGCTTGGCCGGCACTGCGAACGTTTCGTTTTCTTGAACCGCTTCAATGGGTGCGCCGGCCGTGATGAGGCCGAAGAGCGGCAGTTCCAAGGCGTGGCCGAAACGCAGGAAGGTGGGGTTGATGCGGACGGGACGGGATTCGTCGTGGGCGGAGAGGTAGCCTTTGGATTTGAGGTTTTCCACATGCTCATGGACGGTGGCGGGGGAGGAGAGACCCAAGGCTTCGGCAATTTCCCGGTAGCTCGGG
>CAZQBA010000008.1:0-1801 GCA_964591635.1 uncultured Gammaproteobacteria bacterium
ACCACGGCACACGACCTTTGAGGGCCGTGACCGTTTCCGATAATCCATGCCCGTACGCGTTTGATTTGACCACCGCCATGAGTTGGGCGCGTGGCTCCAACACTTTTTTCAACGCCGCCACATTGTGGCGAAGCGCCGCACTGGAAACTTCCACCCATGTTTTTGGCGGAAGGCGCATGGTGGTTATTCCCGTGGCGTGAGGACTTTTGTGCCGGCCAAGTACGGATGGAGTGCTTTGGGGACAGCCACGCTGCCGTCCACCCGCTGATGGTTCTCCAAAAGCGCAATCAAGATGCGTCCCATGGCTAGGGCCGTGGCGTCGTTGGTGTGGGCGAAGACGGTTGAACCGTCGGCGAGCGCGACCTTGGTGCCCATACGGCGTGCTTGGTAATCAGTCATCAGGTCGGATGTATGTGTTTCTCGGTAGGTATTTTGGCCAGGCATCCAGCACTCAATGTCGATTTGGCGGTAGTCGGGCGTGCCCATGTCGCCCGTACAGATTTGAACGACGCGATACGGAATGCCGAGCTGCTGCACCACGTGCTCTTGGATGGCGACAAACAGATTTTGCTCGGCCAACGATTGACTTGGAGTGCAGAATGATTCCATTTCGATTTTGTCGAACTGATGGAGACGGAGAATCCCCTTCACATCCTTACCATACGTTCCTGCTTCACGGCGAAACGCCGGTGTAAAGGCTACATAACGGCGCGGCAGCGTCTCAGCCGCCAACGTTTCATCCATGTGAATAGGGCCGAGGGTGTGCTCTGCGCTGCCAATCAGGAACAGGTCGTCAGACGGAATGTGATAGCGCTCTTCCCGCGGCTCCAGACGGGCCATGCGGGCAAAGACGTCGGGGCGGATCATGAGCGGCGGCGCAACCGGGATGAATGGCGTGTCTGGCAGATCGAGTTTGTGCTTCTTGATAAGTTTTCCCAGTGCCTTGTGATCCGTAAGCAGCGCTAGGACCATTTGGTGGAGCGCGTTTTGGACACGCACCAAGTCGCCAAACAAATAGGTGAAGCGCGAACCAGCCACTGCCGCACCGCGTTCGTTATCAATCACGCCGAGTATTTTTCCAAGCTCTATGTGATCACGGACCGGAAAAGAGAATGTCGGGGGTTCACCCACCGTACGAATGACGACATTTCCGCTTTCATCTGGCCCCACTGGCGTATCCTCCGACGGGATGTTCGGCAGGCTCAAGATATCTTTCTCAACCTGCTCTTCAAGCAGAGCGAGCCGCTCAGCAGCAACGTCGGCTTCACTGTCCCCCGCCTTCATCTCCGCAATCAACCGTTTCTTTTCTTCAGGTGTTGCCGATGCAATCGCACTGGAAGCTTTCTTCTTCACGGAACGGCGTTCTTCCACCACTTGAAGTAAAGCCCGGCGTTCTTCGTCGGCCGCCAACAGGGCGTCCACATCAATACGCAGGCCGCGGTCTGCGACGGCCTTGCGGACCACGTCTGGCTGTTCACGCAGCAGTTTTCTGTCGATCATAGATGAGGCGTTTGATGTTTCGAGACGTGTGGCGGATAGGGCCAAAACGACGCATGCGCTTGAGAACAGGGTGACTCGGGAGCAGTTTGAGTGCGCGCACTGCTTCTGGGCTCGGCTTCTGATCGTGACCAAGGGCGATGACTGCTGGCTGCAACTGCTTGAGGATGCGCCAGGTTCCGACTGGGTCGCCCAAGGTCGCCCAGTTGACCACACCCAGAGCTGCGATGATCTGGAGCCGTTCTTTTTCCGAAAACAGCGATCGCATCCCCTTTTCCTCAAAGACGCGATCGTCCCGCGTCAC
>CAZQBA010000008.1:1901-7078 GCA_964591635.1 uncultured Gammaproteobacteria bacterium
CGACGGGCCAGCGGCTTCATTTCCACGGGGTAATCCAAGACCCAGGTAGGCTGTTCCAGTTTGGGGCGGGCCGTGTGCTTGTAAAGCGCATCGTAATATTCACCAATCCCCACGCAACCTTCGAAATCAATATTCAGTTTCTTTTTCTTGGCAGCCGTCTCTATTTCTTTGGCAGTGCGGAGCGTGTCGATATCCAAACCACAAGCGTCGAGAATGGCTTGTCGGAACGTGATGCGGGGCCAGGCAGCGTGGAAGTCGAGCGTTCCGCCCTCTACCGCAACCGGAGCAGTGCCGATGGTTTCGGCAGCCACGTGGCGGATCAAATCTTCCAAGAACGACAAGAAGGCATTTTTCTCCGCATACGCCCAGTAGAGCTCAATCATGGTGAACTCCGGATTGTGCGAATAGTCAACGCCTTCGTTCCGAAAACAGCGGCCAATTTCAAAGACCCGCTCAAAGCCGCCAACCAGAAGCCGCTTCAGATAGAGCTCCGGAGCAATGCGCAGGTACAAGTCGATATTGAGGGCGTTGTGATGGGTCGTGAACGGCCGAGCGTTGGCACCACCTGGGATCGTCTGGAGCATGGGTGTTTCCACTTCCATGAAGTCGCGCTCTTCCAAAAACGAACGCATGGCTCGAACCGCTTTGGAACGCAGAACGAACCGCTCGCGCACTTCGGCATTGCTCACCAAATCGAGCTCCCGTTCCCGCTGGCGTAACTCAATGTCCACCAAGCCGTTCCACTTTTCTGGGAGTGGACGCAGGGCCTTGGACAAGATGCGCCAAGCAGAAACAAGTTGGGTTTTTTCCCCGCGCTTGGTGGTAAAAAACGTGCCGGTGGTTTCTACAAAGTCGCCCGGATCAATCCGATCGCGGAACAAGGCGAATGTTTCCGCGCCAATACCATCTTCTTTGAGCGCCACTTGCATGCGGCCGGATCCGTCCTCCACGTCAGCAAACAACAAGCCACCATGGACGCGGATGGTGATGACGCGCCCGCACAGGGTCTCCCCTACTCCGGACGATTCACGTTCCGCAAAATCACGCAGCACTGCGGCGACCGTGATGGTGCGGCCGGCAGACGCAGGATAGGCCTCAATGCCTGCAGATTGCAGCTGTTCCAGTTTTTCGCGCCGGACGACGATTTCTTCAGCCATAGAAAAGCCCCTCCAGTATAGGGGTGGCCGGAGGGGCTGTAAAGGCAGTTTTAGCTGATTTTTGCAATCCGGTACCGGACTTCGCCCGAGGGCACGGTGACCGTGATTTCATCACCCACCTGCTTGCCCAAAAGCGCCTGGGCCAGGGGTGTTTCGTTGGAAATGCGGCCAGCGCCCGGGTTGGCTTCATTCGAGCCGACAATGGTGTAGGTTTTCTTCTGGCCCCGGTTATCCAACTCCACCGTGGCCCCGATCTTCACGTTATCCGTGCTCCCCTGCTCAATAATCACGGCCCGGTTCAACGTGTCTTCCAATTCAATGATCCGGCCTTCAATAAAGGACATTTCATCTTTTGCATCGGCGTACTCGGCATTTTCCGAAAGGTCGCCGAGCTCCTTGGCTTTCTCAATGCGGTTGGCCACTTCGCGCTTCCTAACGGTCTTCAATTCAAAAAGTTCCTTCTTCACGTTTTCGTACCCGTCGGGGGTCACATACATGGCGTCGCTCATAGACTATGCAAAACTGACCCCCGCGCGCGGGGTCAGTGTGTTCATTTAGTGAATAGAAATAAGCTACTCGATGGCTGTTTCGACGTCAAGGGAAGGTGTGGATGAACGGCTGAAATACCAATCCAGGAATTGACGGGCGACGGGGACGGCCACGGAGGAGCCTTCACCGGCGTCTTCGAGCATGACGACCACCAGGATTTCCGGGGCGTCGTAAGGGGCAAAACCCACGAACCAGCCGTGGGGCAGGTGGTCTTCTTTCCACTGAGCGGTGCCGGTTTTTCCGGCCACGGCAACGGGCAAGGCACTCATAGAACGTGCGCTTCCGGAAAGCACGGTCTGGCGCATGCCCTCACGAACGACTTGGATGGTTTCTGGTGAGACCATGTTGCGGTTGATGACGCGCACGGCAACGGGCGTGACCGTGCCATCTGCAGCACGACGAGCATGTTCTAGGCGTGGGGCGTAGACCGTGCCGCCATTAGCAAAAGCTTGGAGGGCTACGGCCATTTGAAGCGGGGTGACCAACACATCTCCTTGGCCGATGGCGGCGTGATAGGTGTCCCCAATGAACCAGGCTTCATTTTTCACGCGCTGCTTCCAATCCGGCGTGGGCACCAAGCCGGATGCTTCCTTGGGGAGTTCGATACCGGTCTTCTCGCCAAAACCAAAGGCCCGGAAATATTTAGCCATGCGGTCGATACCAAGCCCGATGGTCGTTTCATTCCCACCGCCGATCAAGTAGAAAAAGGTATTTACTGATTCAGCGATTGCTTTGTAGACGTTGGTTTGACCGTGGCCACCCGCCTTCCAGTCTGGAAAAAACCATTCTCCGTAGTGGATGCCGCCCACCGAAAGGAAAGACGTTTTGGTGGTGATCACTCCTTCTTGGAGCGCAGCTGCAGCCACGACCGGCTTAATAATGGAACCAGACGGATAGACGCCGGCCACTGCCCGGGGAAAGAGCGGCGCATCTTCGTCGCCTAACAAATAGCGATAGGTGCTGGAAGCAATGCCCGTGGAAAACAAGTTCGCGTCGTATCCCGGCGTGCTCACCAAAGCCAAGACTGATCCATCACGCGGATCAATGGCAACGGCTGAGCCACGGGTCTTGCCGACGGTCTTCAATTCCGCCCCTAAAAGTTCCTCAAGTTTATTCTGGGCATCGGCATCAATCGTCAGTTGGACGCTGTCACCATCCACGGGGAGCGTTTCCGCCACCACCCGTTTTTCCCGGCCCAGGGCATCCACTTCTACTTGTCGCACGCCGCTTGTCCCGCGCAAGACATCTTCAAATGTCGCTTCCAACCCTTCACGGCCAATTCGGTCATTGAGCAGGTACTTGCCCTGTGGCAGCGCAGCGTATTGCTCTGCGGTGATTTTGCCTACGTAGCCAAATAGGTGTCCCCACGAATTATGGATTGGCTCGCCGACGTTATAGGCGCGATAGGTGTCGTACTGGACGGTGATACCAGGCATGGATTGGGCATCAATCATCAAACGGACGGCCATGGGGTGCGGCACGTTCTGCACTAAGAGAACGGGTACAAAACTAGGCGTGCGTGATTCGGCTAGGACAGCTTCAAACTCTGCGGCGGAAAACCCTAGGATGGTACCAAGGCGTTCTAAAAGTGACTGGCGTTCGGCGGGATCCTCCGGCAAATCACTGGGCGTGGCCCGCACCGTGAAGGTCGGCACATTAGCCACGAGTGGCTTGCCGGTCCGGTCAAAAAACACGCCCCGGATGGCAGGCACCGGTATTGTCCGCACCCGGTTCTTTTCTGCTCGCAACCGGTTTTCATCGCCAGCAATGATCTGCAGGCTGGCGGCCCGAGCAAACAACACGCCAAAGGCCACACAGGCGCAGCCTACAAGCACCCACATGCGGCGACGGGACACGGTCACCCCTAAATATTCACGCTCACCCGTTGCTGGGCTTTCCGGCAGGACAATCGGTGTTTCGGTCACGTCAAAACGGTCATGGGCGCGGAACACGGGTTCGGGCGTAATACGTTCTGACCAGGGAAAACGCATAGGTTACCAGCCACTCTTGCGGCTCTGGAGGCGGGCGTCCCGGACCCGGGCGCGCATGACCACCGGATACGCAGCCAACGACACCAGGAGGCCGTGTACCGTTGCCGAGAGGAGGTATGGGATGAGCGTAGCAAAAAAAGGCCGACTGCGCTCCAGCGCCATGGCCAAGCTACGCACCATTTCTGGAACCCATAAAAGGAGTAGACCACCCGTTGCAACCACCCCCACAGAAAGCAGTGACCGCTGGCTTACTGCATGCCGGCTGACCCACCATGAGGCCACTGCAGCAGAGAGGGCGGCACACACGACTATCGGAAAGGCAATCGTACCGACCGAAGCAAGCAAACAGCCGGCGACAACGCCAAATCCGATTGCAACCGGTAACGGAAACGGGCGGACCGAAAGGACGAGGGTGAGGCCGGTGAGGTGGATCTGCCACGGCACGCCAACAGATGGCAGGAGGAAGGCCTCTGCGTAAAAGACAACAAGGAGTGCGACAAGAGCCAGGAGGATGCTCCGGATCATAGCCCGTCCTCCACTGGCTGAACGATGCCCACAATTTGCCGACGGTCCGGCGCAATCACTTGGTTCACGACTGCGGTCTGGAACGGTTCTTGTGGTTCGCGGCTGACTCGCCCTACCCGGCCGATCACCAATCCGCGCGGCACGCCCGCTTCCAGCCCGGAGGTGACGACGGTGTCACCCGTTGCCACGAACTCGTGCTGAGGGATAAGACGAAAACTCATACCCAACCCGCCACCACCTTCCACATAGCCGAGCGTCCGGTCGTTATTAAGCACGGTTGCAGCCACCCGACTGCGGCTGTCGGTGACAAGCACGACGACAGACGTGTGCTCGCTGGCTTGTGAGATCTTCCCAAGCAAGAAGCCGTCTGAGGCAACGACCGGCATACCTACAGTCACGCCATCTGCGCTACCGCGGTCTAATAACAAGGCCTGCGTTTCCACTTCTGGTGTTTTGCCAATCACCTGGGCCGGGACAAACTGGTAACGAGCCCGTTCCTGCACTTCCAGCAGTTCCCGCATTTCCTGGTTCTCCTGTTCCAAGGAGCGCAGCCGGGCGTTCTCCAAGACCAACTTGTTCCGTTCCTCGGTGAGCGTGCGCACCTCGTCTGAGGCGCTGTTCCCCGGCAGGTGCAGGACCGCGCCTACAGAAGAGATGGCGGCGCCGGGTAAAACGGCGAGATTCATAAAGCTGTTGCGTACACCGGCCAGCTGGGGCAAAAAAAGAAAAAGGCCGAAACACACCAGTCCCAGGCCAATCAGGAGCAAACGCAAGCGCGACCCCATAGCGCTTATCGCGGTGAATGATCGCGCGCCGACGGCACGGCAATGATCTTAAGCAAGTCCAAGTTTTCCAAAAGCACGCCGGTGCCGCGGACGACGCAGGTAAGCGGATCATCGGCAATGCGCACCGGAATTTGTGCCATGCGGGCTATGGCCTGGTCCAACCCCTTCAA
>CAZQBA010000008.1:7178-10003 GCA_964591635.1 uncultured Gammaproteobacteria bacterium
GTACCGCCGCCAATGTCCACCACCATGTTGCCGACCGACTCCTCAATTGGCAGGCGGGCACCAATCGCTGCAGCCATCGGCTCCTCAATTAAATACACTTCGCGTCCGCCAGCGGAAAGCACGGCATCTTCCGCCGCCTTGCGTTCCACTTCCGTCGTTTCCAACGGGACGCCGACCACCACGCGGGGCATGGGCGTCATGAAGGAGCGGTCGGCGTGGACCTTCTGGATGAAATACTTGAGCATTTTTTCGGTGACCTCAAAGTCGGAAATCACGCCTTTCAAAAGCGGCCGGACAATGGTGATGTGGGCCGGAGTCTTACCCGCCATCTCCTTGGCTTCGTGGCCGACGGCCAAAATCTGGCCGGTACGCGTATTCACGGCCACCACCGAAGGCTCATTGATGATGAGCCCCTTTTCCTTCACATACACCAACGTATTGGCCGTGCCGAGGTCAATACCAATATCGCGGGAGAACTTGCCAAAAACGCGTTTCCACATAGCCGTCCACCCAGTGTACCCACCGCGCTTCCCGACTGGCAAGGATGGCACCTATCCCCGGGAGCGGACCGACAAAAAGAACGTCTCTATTAGGACGACGACACCAATCAGGAGCAGGGCCGTCAGCCAGTGGAACAGGCCGCGGGAGAGGAGAAAGAGGGAGGAAACGAGGAGTACTGCCACTAAAAAAGCCTCTCGGAATGCCAGAGCCACCTGGCGGGACATGACGTCTGGGATGCGCAGGATGTGGATGCGGACCACGAGCCCAAGCAGAGCCAATGTTCCAGACACCGAAAGCCCGAGAGCCACGTAGAAAAAGACAAAACCAACCCAGCCCACCACGCTTGGATCAACGAGGCGGAGGATCAACCAGAACGCGGCCCAGCCCACGCAGGTACCGAGCCCCATCACCAACAGGTATTGGCGGAACGTCATGGCCCCTATTGTACGATTGACTCAGGCGTACCGCAAACGCTGGATGGTGCCGGGTCCGAACTTTTCCCTGAGGAGCGCCAGGTAGCGCTGTTCGCGCAAGCGCAATTCCGCACCAGCCGCGCCACTCGCGGCATGGACCGTGAGTGTGGCATCACGGAACGAGACGACGGAGATGCGAATGGCGACGCGTGGGAAATGTTGTTCCAAAAGCGCAGCTGCCCCTTCCACCACCATGCTCGCTTCCACGCCCCGAGCAATGGTTGGCCGGGCCCCTACATTCTTACGCAATAAGTCACTGAGTGGGATGAAAGCCATATTAGACACGATGCTCGCAAATACTGCGGAAATCACAGAATTTGCATGCTAAAACCGAGGGCGTAGCCAGGAAGTCGCTCCGACGGATAGCTTCGGCAGTTTTTGACATACGCTCTTCAAAGACGGCCAGCTCTTCGGGCGTGGCCAAAAAGGAAACACGAGACAGGCCGTCCATATAAAGGAAAGTGAGCTGGCCTGGTTTTTCCTTAAGGACCTGGGAGACGGCGAGCTGGTAGATGAAAAGCTGATCCTTGTCCGGATTATCCTTGGCCCGACCGGTCTTGTAATCGAGAATCTCTACGCTGCCGTCGGGCATGCGATCAATCCGGTCCATCCGGCCTTTCACCGTGGCCGCGCCAACCTTGATGGTGAAGCCGACTTCCAGACCAACTATATCCGGAGTCGTATCTTTCACTTCAGCATAATAGGCGGCGAGCATTTTTCTTCCTAGTTCGTATCGCGCCGTTTTGGATTGTGCCGAGCTGTACCATTCGTCCACGAACTTTTCGCGATAGAGCTCCAAGACTTCGTCGAGTGGGACGACTGCACTTATTGGTTTGCGCACCGTGGCATCTGGCGCATCAAACAACGTGGGGGTAGTCGTAGAAGCACGCGCTCTATAGCGCTCAAACCATTCTTGGAGCGTGCTGTGGACTGACTGCCCGAAACTCTGGTTCTCGTTCCCCCGCTTGGGGATACGCAGTAAATGTTCGAACTTGTACTGCAGTGGGCAGGTGGAAAATGCCGCGAACTGGGTAAAGCTCATGCGCTTTGGAATTTTGAAACCAGCAAAGGCCGGACGCGGCTCTGGTTCAATTTCAATCATTGGCTCGCGCGATTCGGCTGAGACTGGTTCAAAGCCGGCTTCCACCAAAAAACGGGATAATTTCTTTGCCCGGGCTCCGCCATATTCATCGGCTGAGGTGAGATAGAGCGCGTCTTTGGCCCGGGTCATGGCTACATACAAGAGGCGCCGCTCTTCTTGGAGATGGGCATCGCCTTCCGGCAGGTGCTCTTTAATAAAAACGTCTGGGAGCGGAATAGGATCGCGCCGCTCGGTGGTGGGAAAACGACGATCCACGAGGTTCACCACAAACACATGACTAAACTCGAGGCCTTTCGCGCCGTGTACGGTCATGACGCGCACCAGCTCTGGGCCAGCCTCGGGATCCGGCGGCAAGAAACCGGTATCACCTGCGTCCATGGACAAATCGATCAACTCTAAGAAACGTGCCGTGGTTGGCAGCGCCTCTTCTTCAGCAAAGCGTTCCACCCGTTTCCAGAACTGGCCTAAGACGCGCATGGCCTCCCGACTTTGCTCCTCGCTTTGGTTGGCTAAGAGCTTCAAGTATCCGGTGTCATGCAATGCAGCCAGGGCCACCACACCAATCGGGTCACGTCGCGCCGCTTGGCTATGCTGGGCAATCCAACCAAGCACTGTTTCCACCTTGGACGCACCATCTGCCGAAATCTCTGGCACCGAACGAACCCGCTGACAGACCGCATACAGGCTTTCCGAACGGCGCTGTGCTTCGTGCGTCAAGGCCAAAATATCACCGTGCGGAATGTTGGCAA
>CAZQBA010000008.1:10103-23011 GCA_964591635.1 uncultured Gammaproteobacteria bacterium
TGGATACGTTTGATGGTGCCACCGCTTCCGCGACTTGCCTTGAGCTCTTTGGACAGTTGGCCTTGAAGTCGTGCTTCTAAGCGATCCGGATTGTTGTGCTGGATGAAAGCGTAGGCCAGATCGAGAATTTCCTGCTTGGAGCGATAGTTCTCGGTTAAGACCACGCGCTTGGCATCCGGGAAGTCGCGCTCAAAGTCGAGAATGTTCGAAACCGAGGCGCCGCGGAACTTATAAATAGATTGGTCGTCATCCCCTACCACGGTGACGTTGCGGTTGGGACCAGTGAGGAGCTTCACTAATTCGTATTGTGCCCAGTTCGTATCTTGAAATTCGTCTACCAGAATATACTTGAAACGCGACTGGTACTCGGCCAGAATCTGCGGTCGTTCTTTGAGCAGGCGGAGAGATTCATTTATGAGGTCGGAAAAGTCGAGCGCGTCTTCTTCGCGCAGCAGTTGTTTGTAGAGATGATAGGTGTCCGCCACTTCACTCAAGCGCTGGGCTTCACTGCCATCATCCGGCCCCTCAGTCGGCCGATCGTTGTCGAGTTTTTGTTTCTGAACGTACTCCAGATACTCAGCCGGCGTCACCAATTCGTCCTGGGCACGACTGAAATGCGTGAGCAAGGCTTGGAGGAACCGCGTGGGGTTGCCCATCGGCCGGTAGTAGCTGAGCGGCAGGCGGTTGAAGTGGCGACGAAGGAGTAGCCACTGGCTGGTTTGGTCAAGAACGCGAAATTTATGCGGCAGGCCGATCTCCAAGCCACGTTCCCGGAGCAAGCGTTCACCAAAGGCGTGGAAGGTGGAGATCCAAAGGTCCACGTAGCCATACGGCAACAACCGATCGACCCGCTCTTCCATCTCACCAGCCGCCTTGTCGGTGAATGTCAGCGCCAATATTTCTTCTGGTTTAGCCAGCTTTTCTTGAATCAGCCAGGCAATGCGTCGGGTTATCACGCCCGTCTTCCCCGTACCGGCGCCGGCCACAATTAAGAGTGGCCCAGTCGAGTGGGTCACGGCTACGCGCTGCGCCGCGTTTAATTCGTCTAGCAGCGCATCAGGCATATCTCCTTACGCCGAAATGATCTCAATCTTCTTGTTCGGCTCCCACATCACCGCTGCTAACTGGTGTAGACGCCCACTCTTCTTTAAGGCCGGAGAGGCGTCTTCAATGACCTTTTCAATGAAGCGCAGAAGTCCCCGGGCCCGGGCTACGGCCTGGCGCTTATCCACGCCTGGTTCGCGGTACGGGATGCAGGCAAACAAGGTGGCATCATCCCCGGCTGCGGCATGGAGCAGGTTCTTTTCAATAAGCGTGGCGGCCACTCGGACCGATTCCGCCAGGTTCGGGTCGGCGTCATTGATGATGAGTGCCACATTTGCTTCGGCCAACCAGTCGAAGCCTTGGCCCACGGCAATGATGCGTTCGTTATGCCCCTTGGCCTGGACATCCCGTGGCTGGCGCGTGAGCTCCTCCACCCGCTGGGCGTTGCCACGCAGGAACGGAATCAAGTCGATAATAGTCTGTTCCTCCATGTTGGGAAAAGCCACGCGGACAGCGGTGCCGATGTCCTCATCATTCTTAGCGATTAAATCGGCTCCGGACACATCCCCCGACGGCCCGTGCAAGGTCAGGATATCGCGATCGGTCTCGACCCCGGCCACCACAGCCGTCAGCTGTTCACCAAACACGAACGTCAATTCACCTGCCAGGTGCTCGGCATGGGCCCGGGCTGCGTGCGTGTCGTACTTCCAGCCGGCACACCCCAGGTGCGGATCGCTGGCACTAAAGTGGTAGGTGACAAAAGTGAAACTCTTGCTCCCCTTAGCCACGGCCTTGTCCACCCAATGACGCACGCGGCCGGCAAAGCTCGGCCACCAGATATGGAACTTGCCGCCAATCGCCCGGAACGGTTTGACGATGCCAATGGGCGTGTTGGTCATGGATGGGAAGAGCACCCGGCCGTCCATGCATTTAATGCAGGCAAAAAAAGTGGGATGCTTGGCCCAGTAGCGCAGTCGCTCAGATTCGGCTTCTACATAGCGAGTGGAAGCGTCGGCGTTGATGGTGACAATCCGGTCATGGATGGATGGCATAGGGCGATATCCTACCCTCCAGCTCAAAAGCTTTCAAGGCAAAAAAAAGAGCCGGGCGTCCCCGAACGGGAGACCCGGCCTGATTGCGTACACGCACTAGTCTGCCGTGCCGACCACTGCGTGCTCGGTGCTCGACGACAGGCGCCTCGGGGCGTGCTCGATCATGATCACTTCGAGCCGCTCCAGCCACTCGCCGTGGATGTGCGCGATGCAGAGGTCGATCCGGGTTTCCGGAAACTCGACGCGCAACCGCTGCTGGATCAGGCGGAGATCACGGCGGAGCGCGGAGGTCTCGTGCGCCCGCGACTCGAAGTGGTGGCTGCGCGCGTACCGTCCGCACTCGGTATGCAGGACCACGACCATCGTTTCCTGGCCATGGAGCCCGATGTAGGTGCGCAAGGCGCGAACGAGATATTCGGCCTCGTGCTCGTCCCCATCGTCGTTGGCGAGCGCGTATGCACCTCCGGGAATGACGAGCTGGTCGTAGCGCACGCCCAGGCCATACTCCCGTTCGATGGCGTGCCGGAATTGCTCGTCGTGACGGTAGTCTCCACAGCTGAATACGGTCAGCTTGCAGGCCCGACGAAGCTCCTCTTCCCGCGGGTCTTCTCGATGCAACATGCCCATCTCACTCTCCTCCAATGTCGTTACCGTCTCGAAAAACGGCGGTAAAAAGATACCACCCCAGAGCGGGGTGGTCAACGGGTTTTGTGTATAAGTCCCCTACCGTCGCCGGCGGCGGGCCACCCGCAACCGGGCCAATTCGCGCTCCAAGGCTGCGGCAGCCTGGGCAAACGATTGGTCGTCGGCCACCACCTGTTCAGCCAGGACTTTGCGGGCCCGGGCTTCGGCCTCCTCAATTTTGGCAATATCCAGCTCTTCTTCCCGCTCGGCTGCGTCGGCCAACAAGACCACTTCATTCCCAGCCCGCACCTCCACAAAGCCACCGGCCACGGCAAAAAACTCATCGCGCCCTTGGGTGCGCAAGCGCAGCTCACCCGGCACTACTTCGGCCAAAAGCGGAATGTGGTGTGGCAGCACGGTGATTTCCCCGAGCGTGGTAGGAATAGACACCTGATCAACTTGGGCGTCAATCAAGGACCGTTCCGGCGTGGTGATGGTGAGGTGGATGGACATGTCTAGCTGGCGATCACCTCGTCAATCGACCCCTTCATGTAGAACTGTTGTTCGGGAATGTGGTCGAGCTCGCCGGAGAGGATCATCTGGAAACCGCGGATGGTGTCTTTGAGGGAAACGTACTTGCCGGGCGTGCCCGTGAAGGTTTCCGCCACAAAGAAGGGTTGCGACAGGTACTTTTGGATCTTACGGGCTCGGGCCACGGTCTGCTTGTCGTCTTCAGACAACTCTTCCATGCCCAGGATGGCGATGATGTCCTGGAGGTCCTTGTAGCGCTGCAAAACGCGCTGGACGCTGCGTGCAACCTTGTAATGCTCATCACCCAACACTTGTGGGTCCAAGATGGTCGAAGTCGAGTCGAGCGGGTCAACGGCCGGATAAATACCGAGTTCAGAGAGAGCGCGGGACAACACCACAGTTGAGTCCAAGTGACCGAAGGTCGTAGCAGGAGCCGGGTCTGTGAGGTCGTCCGCTGGCACATAGACGGCTTGGACGGAAGTAATGGAGCCGTTCTTGGTAGAGGTGATGCGTTCCTGGAGTTGGCCCATTTCTGTGGCCAAGGTCGGTTGGTACCCTACGGCCGAAGGAATACGACCAAGGAGAGCGGAGACTTCAGAGCCAGCCTGAGTAAATCGGAAGATGTTGTCCACAAAGAGGAGCACGTCCTGCTTTTCTTCATCACGGAAATACTCGGCCATGGACAGACCCGTGAGGGCCACGCGAGCGCGGGCTCCGGGCGGTTCGTTCATTTGACCGAAGACTAAGGCAGTTTTGTCGATGACACCTGATTCTTTCATTTCCAAGTACAGGCCGTTGCCTTCGCGGGTCCGCTCCCCCACCCCGCAGAACACGGAGTAGCCGCCATGCTCCGTGGCAATGTTGTGGATGAGCTCCATCACAATCACGGTCTTGCCCACGCCAGCGCCACCAAACAAGCCGACCTTGCCGCCTTTGACGAACGGACAAATCAGGTCAATGACCTTGATGCCAGTTTCAAAGACTTCGGTTTTGGAGGACTGCTCGGCAAAAGACGGAGCCGGGCGATGGATGGGATAGATCTTTTTGGCAGCAATCGCCTTGCCACCATCAATCGGCTGTCCCGTGACGTCCACCATACGGCCGAGTGCTTCCTTACCTACTGGGACGGAGATGGGTGCACCGGTGGCCACCACTTCCATGCCGCGCTTCAAGCCGTCCGTGCTTTGCATGGCCACCGTCCGCACCGTGCGATCCCCCACGTGGGCGGCGCACTCCAAGGTCACCACCGCATCCCCCGCTTGGATGGTGAGCGCTTCTAAAATCTTGGGGAGCTCGCCTGCGAACTCCACGTCCACGACTGGTCCAATGACTTGGGAAATCTGTCCTTTCATATGCGGGGGGTTAATGCTGGGCAGCCACACCCGCGGCAATTTCGGCAATCTCACGGGTGATGCTGGCTTGGCGGGCCTGGTTAAAGGTGAGGGTCAAATCATCAATCATGTCTGTAGCGGCGTCTGAGGCGCTGCGCATGGCCATCATGCGCGAGGAGTGTTCCGAGGCTGAGGATTCCAGGAGCGCCTGGTAGACCTGCGTTTCCAGCAGCCGTGGGAACATTGCTTCCAGCAGCTGGGCGGCATTCGGTTCGAATATGTAGCCGCCGTCGTCTTCCTCTTTGCTCGTGTCGCGGGCCACCGCTTCGTCCAGGGTCGAAAGGAACTTGGGTTTGTCCGCATCCGCATCCATGAGCGGACCGATCTCTGTACCCGCAATCATCTTTTCCATGTCCGTCACGGAAAGCGGCAGGAGCTGGCGGAACTTGGGTGCTTGGACCACGGCGGAAATGAAGTCGGTGTAGGCAATGGCCACCTTGTCGTAGGTGCCAGCTGTGAACTCGCGCATAGCGAGCGTCGCAATGGGCTGGGCCTCGGCAAGATTTGGCACGTCACCGGACAGAGTGAAGCTCGCTACGATGTTCTTACCCGCCCGGCGCATGGCCTCTTCCCCCTTGCGGCCAACCGTGACCACGTCTACCTGCACATCTTTTTCTGGAAAGACGGTGATGTCCACACCTAAGCGCTGCATGGCCAAGCGTTCTGGGGCTGCGAGCTGGGCAAACACCCGGCGCAAGACATTGGCGTTGAAGCCGCCGCACAAGCCGCGATGCGAAGTGACCACAATCAAGAGCAAGCGCTTCACCGGACGGACCTGGAGCATGGGATGGCGATCGTCACCTAAGGCGGCGGAAAGCCGTCCAAGCACATCCCAAGCGGCCAAGGCGTATGGACGTGACTTCAGGGTGTTCTGTACGGCTCGGCGCATCTTAGAAGCCGCTACCAATTCCATGGCGCGGGTGATCTTTTTGGTATTGCCGACCGACTTGATGCGGCGGCGGATGATGCGGGTGGAAACGGCCATGACGGTTTAGGTCCAGGAGGAGCGGAAGGATTCAATGGCTGCGGCAAGCGCCGGAACAATTTCCTTGTCCCAATCCGCGCCCGCGCCAATGGCGTTGAGCGCATCTTTACCCCGTGTGTCCAAAAAGGCATGAAAGCGCGTTTCCCATTCTTTCACACGGTCAGTTGGCACATCGTCAATGAGGCCGTTGGTCACGGCGTAGAGGATGGCCACCTGGTGCGGCACGTCCATGGGCGCGTACTGGCCCTGCTTCAAGACTTCCACGGTGCGGCGGCCGCGTTCGATTTGCTTACGGGTGGTGTCATCCAAATCCGTGGCAAACTGGGCAAAGGCTTCCAACTCGCGGAACTGGGCCAAGTCCAAACGCAACTTCCCAGCGACCTTTTTCATGGGCTTCTTCTGCGCAGCCGAGCCGACGCGTGACACGGACAAGCCGACGTTGATTGCCGGACGCACGCCTTTGTAGAAGAGGTCGCTTTCCAAATAGATCTGGCCGTCCGTAATCGAAATGACGTTGGTGGGGATGTATGCCGAGACGTCACCGGCTTGGGTTTCAATGATGGGGAGGGCAGTGATGGAGCCTCCACCGTTTTCCTTACTCATGCGGACGGCGCGTTCCAACAAGCGCGAATGCAGGTAGAACACGTCTCCCGGATATGCTTCACGGCCCGGCGGACGGCGCAAGATGAGCGAAATTTCGCGGTAGGCCCAGGCGTGCTTGGAGAGATCGTCGAAGACGACGAGTGCGTCTTTGCCCTGCTCCATGAAGTACTCGGCAATGGCTGTGCCCGTGTACGGTGACAAGTAGACCAAAGCTGCCGGATCCGATGCGCCAGCCACCACCACGATGGTATTTTTCATGGCGCCGGTTTCTTCTAAACGGGCCACGATCTTGGCGATCTTGGATTCCTTCTGACCGATCGCCACATATATCGATATCACGCCACTGTCCTTTTGGTTGATGATGGTGTCCACGGCAATGGCGGTCTTGCCGGTCTGGCGGTCGCCGATGATGAGCTGGCGCTGGCCACGGCCGACCGGGATCATGGCGTCAATGGCCTTAATGCCAGTTTGGAGCGGTGTGTCGACCGGTTCACGTGCCAGGACGCCGGGCGCGACGCGCTCAATCAACATCTCTTTCTTGGCTTTGATGTCGCCTTTGCCGTCAATCGGGCGGCCAAGCGGGTCAACGACGCGTCCCACCAGTTCGTCAGAAACCGGAATGGACAAGATCTTCCCGGTCCGCTTCACGGTCTGCCCTTCGGCAATGCCGGTGTAGTCCCCGAGCACAATGGCCCCGACCGTTTCCTTTTCCAGGTTCAAGGCCACACCCACGGTGCCGTCGGCAAACGCCACCATTTCAGCGGCTTGGCAAGCGGAAAGACCGGTCATCCGGGCAATGCCATCGCGCACTTCCACCACTTCACCGACCTCCTCGGCCACGGGGGTGAGATCGGCATCCGCAATGCGTTGCTTCAGGCGTTCGACAATGATGGAAATCGGGGTAGACATGGTGGGTGGGAATATGGGGATTGGAATTTCGAATGTGGGGAATGGTCGGGCTTACAGTCTTCGATTAGTGGAAAGGTGCCTGCAAAAGCGTATCCATGCGGTCGCGGAGCGAAGAGCGGATCAGGCGGTCGCCCTTTCGGACGCGCGCCCCGGCAACCAGCGACCGGTCTGTCAGCGCCCGTGCGTCGCTGCCAAAACGGGCCTGAGCTGCGGCAGAAAGCGGCGCTGCAGCAACCACCTGGGTCACCGGCTGGCCGTCGTCCGTGAGCGCTTCCAAGAGATGCAGCAGGCGCTTGGCGTCCCCTCGCCGCCCGCTCTGGAAAAGCGATGCAACAATCGCATCCACCTGGGCAAGGACGGTGGCCTGGGGCGTGCCGTCCGTTGCCAACCGGTGCAGCGCAGCCGCGTATTC
Organism: uncultured Gammaproteobacteria bacterium; assembly: GCA_964591635.1. Classification (GTDB taxonomy): domain Bacteria; phylum Patescibacteriota; class Patescibacteriia; order 2-12-FULL-57-11; family 2-12-FULL-57-11; genus CAZQBA01. The sequence continues at coordinate 17,655 of CAZQBA010000008.1, forward strand.
GTTTACAGTCGTTGCGTTCATAGTTGGGCGTGGGTCGCTGCGGCAATGGCTTCAGCAACCAGCTTGTCATGGTCCTTCTCGGTCACAGTGCGGGCCAGGACCTTTTCCGTAGCCAGGCGCACGACGCTGGACAGTTCCGCTTCCACGCCGCGCAGCATGGCTTCACGCTCGGCGGCCAGCTGGGCCCGGCCGTGCTGGAGGGTTTGTTCTACTTCGGCTTTGGCCTTGGCGAGTAATGCGGTCCGCTGTTCCTCTGCATCGGCGCGGGCACTGCCCACGAGCTCTTCCGCCGCCTGGGCCGCGGCCCGGAGGGTGGCTTCCTTTTCCTTGGCAGCCTCGGCAGCGTCACGACCAGCCTTATCGGCATCGGCCAATCCCTTTTTGAGGCGGGCTTCGCGCTCATCAAGCGCTGCCAAAATCGGCTTGTAGGCAAACGTCTTCAGGATAAAAAGAAGGACCAAAAACAAGATCACCTGCCACATCAGGAGCCAACCGTTGATCCCTAGGGTATTCAATAATTCCATAGTCTTGTGTAGGGGCAGGTTTCAAACCTGCCCCTACGGCAAAAATCACGTTTAGACGAACTTGACGATGAGTGCCATTACGAACGCGTAGATGGCAATGGCTTCGGCAAAGGCCGTGGCCAAAATCATCGGCACGAACAACTTGCCGGCTGCTTCCGGGTTGCGGCCAATGGCTTCCATGGCCTTGGACCCGATTTTGGCAATGGCCAAAGCCGGGAGCATGCCGCCCAAGGCAATGGTCGCGCCTGCCGCGATGGTTTTGACCACGGTCAGGTCCATGCCTGCTGCCGCGGCCGTCGTAGCAACTTCTGCTGCCATAGAGATATGTCCTTCTGTGTTTGCGGAAGACGGTGGCAATTGGGTTTAGCGTCCCCGACACAGGTATGAATGATGCGCCACCCTGCCCTTCCCGTGCTGTTTGGGAGAGGCGGGGCGGAGCGTCATGCGGCGTGGATGGTTTTGGATTCCATGTGCGTGGCCACAGCGGCTTCATGCTGGAGATGTTCCTCCGTCTCATGGTCGGCGTGCGATTCATCACCATGGCCAGTGGTGGCTAAGCTCAAGAAAACCGTGGTGAGCAGGGAGAAGACGAGTGCCTGAACCACGCCCACAAGGATTTCCATAAGCAAGAACGGCAAGGGGCCGCCCATTGGCGCCAGCGTGCCGACCACGAGGAGCAGGATTTCACCGGCAAAGATGTTCCCGAACAAGCGGAAGGAAAAGCTGATGACTTTTGCGAATTCAGAGACGAGCTCGAGCAAGCCAACGAATGTGCCAATCACGTACGGCGACTTCCACGGCGGGACGAAGAATTTTCCCCAATAGTGGCCGAACCCCAGGACCCGCATGCCATACCACTGGCAGGCCAGTACCGAAAGCACGGCTAGGGCAATCGTAAAGTTCAAATCAGCGGTGGGCGCCCGCAAGAACGGTACCAATTCAATTTCGCCATGCATCAGTTTGTAGATGCCGAGCGATCCCAGGCCTGGCAAGAGTCCCGTCCAGTTAGAAAACAAGATGTAGAAAAAAGCAGTTGCGACGAAGGGGAAGAACCGTTTGGTCTTGGCTCGATCTTGGGTAATGCCATCCATGGTGTTCAACAACTGCTCGAATAACGCTTCCACCACGTTCTGCAAGCCATGGGGCGCGCCGGCGGTGACTGTGCGACGGACCAACAGCGCAACACCCACTAAAAAAGCAAAAACCACCAGGCCGACCATCGCCGAATTGGTGATGGGGATGTTGCCAATGGTGGCCAGGGGTTCTGCTGCCAGAGAAATGGTCATGTGTTTTTGGTGTGTGATTCGTAGGCCCGCCGGAGGCGGTCAACGGAACGGTAGACCCAGATGCCGGAGGTGACGGCCGCTAGGAGGGCGCCCAGGAGCAGGAAAAGCGGGCTCGTGCCCAGACGGATATCCAGGTATCGCCCACCCAAAGCCAGGAGCGCTATAGGCAACCCGATCATGAAGCCCAGTTGCCCGGCCAAACCAAGGGCAAACAGCGTCTGGGAGCGGCTGGGTTGGGGTTTGGGGGCGTCCATGCAATCTTTAAAAAAGCGCCCCTATTGTAGGGGGCTTTCGCGGGAAGGTCAAGGCAGTTTTTTAGCCAACCATGCGGGGAAAGGCCTTTTGGGCATTGATGGTAGTTATCCGGCTGATTTCCTCAAGGGAAGTGCTTCGAATCTGCGCAAGGTACGCAGCCACATGTTCCACAAAAACAGGCTCGTTTCGCTTGCCACGCAATGGGACGGGAGAAAGGTATGGCGCGTCGGTTTCTATGAGGAGCTTGTCCTCCGGCACCTTCTTGGCCGCTTCCTGCAGCCCCTCTCCCCCTTCGGTCGCTCCGGCCCGCGGCGGAAAGGTGACAATGCCGGAAAACGAAATGTACATGCCGAGCTGAAGATACTGTTCTGCCGTCTGCCAATCGCCGGTGTAGCAGTGCATCACGCCACGCCGCACGTTTTTTCCTTCGGCAAAACGCTGGGTGAGGATGCGAATGATATCGGCATGGGCGGTACGCGTTTCTGGTGTAGACCCGTCGCGGCAGTGGATGACGGTGGGCAGGTCGTGCGCATCGGCAAAATCCAGCTGTGCCAGGAAACCCTCGTGTTGGATTTTTTGAACCGTGTTGAAATCGACACCATCGGGCAGCCGGTAATAATCCAAACCGCACTCCCCCACCGCTATGACCTTCGGGCTTGCGGCGAGCGGCGCATACACGTCCGGATCAAAGCGCTCCTCACGCGTTCGGATGTGTGATTCGTCCTCATCAAACTCCATGGCGGTGAGATGGTTGGGATGGAGGCCAATGGAAGCAAACACGCCATCCCCCAGGCGTTCGGCTGTTTCCACGGCCAGGCGCGAGGTGTCCGATTGTGTGCCGACCACATTCACCCAGATACCGGCCTGGCGCGTTTTTTCCAAAAGCGCGTCTGTTTCGCCGGCGTAGGCCTGGAACTGGAGGTGGGCGTGCGTGTCTACGAGGCGCGGCTTCATGGTTCGGAACCGATATGCTCGTTGACGGCACGGATGGCGGCTGGGATGAGCGGCCAGAGCACGGCTGCGGCGGCTAGGAGCCAGGCCGCGACCGAGGAAGCATCGATCAAATTCTTGAGACCGAAAATCGGGAAATGGCGAGCCATTTCCAAGGTCATGCCCAAAACGAGGCTGCCTTCGAGCAATCCGAACACGCCGCCCAAAAGATGGTCGAACATTTTAAGAAATGGCAGAAACGACAATACTTTGAACATTTCATCAAACACCGAAAAACCGATGCCGACGAGGCGATTGACCAGCGCGAAGATGAGAAAGAAAGCGACAATCCGCTCGATGTTCAAACTGCCGTGCAGGTACTGGTGCCCCCATTGGGCCAACGGCTCAAACATGCGCCCAGCAATGAAGGCGCCGAGCAACACACCCACCAGCGTGCCAAAGGAATGGACAAACCCAAACCGCAGGCCGTACAAGACGAACCCGGCAAGGAGGAGGATGAGGATGCCGTCAAAAATCGGCATAGGAACGAATTATTCTTCGAGCCGTGGGAAAAGCGGTTCGCCTTTGCGGATGGTTTGGCCTGCCGGAAGTGTACCCCAAGCACGCGCCTCCTGCATGCCCATGTTGCGGGCGCGATCCAGCTCACCCAACCGTTCGAGCATGCCTTCGGCTGCCGTGGGAATGACCGGCCAGACCAACCAGGCCACATGCCGCACGCCTTCCAATAAACTATAGAGCACTTCCGGGATGCGCGCTGGGTTTTCCTTCTCCAGTTTCCAAGGCGCTTCGTCATTCACCGTCTTGTCCAAGACAGCAATCAATTCCCAAGCGCTGCCCAGCGCATGATGGAGCGCCAGCGTATCCCAAGCCGCATCGCTCTCTTTCCAGGCCTTTTCTACTGCGGCCTGAACCGCCGGCAATACTGCGTCTGACGCGGGCACTTTGGCATCGCAATACTTTTCGGCCATACCCAAAACCCGAGCCGTGAGATTGCCCACGCCGTTTGCCAATTCACCGGCAAACCGTTCGCGCAAGCGCACCTCGGAAAAGTCACCGTCTTCGCCAAACGGGATTTCCCGAAGCAGATAGTAGCGCAAGGCGTCCATGCCGTACTTCTCGGCAATGGCCACCGGATCCACCACATTGCCGAGTGACTTACTCATCTTCTCGCCATCCACCGTAAAGTAGCCGTGGGCAAAGACGCGTTCCGGCAAAGGCAAGCCAGCGCTCATAAGCATGGCTGGCCAGAGGGCGCAGTGGAATTTGATGATATCTTTGCCCACCAAGTGCAGTTGGGCCGGCCAATATTTTTGAAATTGCGCTTCGTCTGTACCGTAGCCGACGCCCGTGAGGTAGTTCACCAGGGCATCGAACCACACGTAGATGGCTTGGGTGGGGTCTTGCGGCAACGGAATCCCCCACTGCATGCTCTGGCGCGTGATGGACACATCCTCCATGAACTTCTCAATGTAGGAAACGACTTCGGTGCGCCGGGCCGTGGGTTGGATAAAATCGGGATGTTCGCAGATGTACGTCAGCAGCTTTTCTCGGTAGGCCGAGAGCTTGAAGAAATAGTTTTCTTCCGTGATCTGATTAGGCGCGGTTTTGTGGACAGGACATACGCCGTTGATCAAGTCAGCTTCCTTATAGAATTGCTCACAACCCACGCAATACAGACCGGTGTACGAACCTTTATAAATATCACCCTTATCCCATACGGCTTTCACAAACGTATTGACCCCGGCGATGTGCCGCGGCTCTGTGGTCCGAATGAAATCGGTATGAGTGAATCCCAGGCTATCAAACGTCTGGCGCCAAATGGCACTCATTTCGTCCACGTAGGCTTGGACGGGCTTGCCCGCTTTTTCTGCCGCTTCCACGTTTTTTTGGGCGTTTTCGTCGGTACCGGTGAGGAAAATCGTGTCTTTGCCCAAGAGACGGGCCCGGCGTGCCAAGGCGTCGGCCACGATGTTGGTGTAGGCGTGGCCAATGTGCGGCCGGGCATTCACGTAATAGATGGGGGTGGTGACGTAGAAAGTGTCGCGGGACATAGGAAATGCGGGGGCACTCTACCAGCTACCTATGGTTTTTCCAAGACAAGCACGTACTCGCCTTTTCGCGGTTGGGCCAGGACGTGAGGGATGACTTCAGCCATAGTGCCGCGCGTGATGGTCTCGTGGAGCTTGGTCAGTTCCCGGCAGACGCAGATGCGCCGGTGGGCAGGCACGGCTGCGGCCAAAGCGGCGAGCGTTTTTTCTATGCGGTGGACGGATTCAAATATGATGACGGTTTCTTCGCTGCCTGCCACCGTTGCAAAGAAGGCATTGCGCCCTTTTTGGTG
>CAZQBA010000009.1:0-22599 GCA_964591635.1 uncultured Gammaproteobacteria bacterium
ATCGCAGACTGGATCTGGGCCAGGTCAATCGTGGGCATGGGGATAGTATAGCACAAAAAAGAAAGCCGCTGCCACGATCGAACATCGTGTGCAGCGGCTTGACTCCGCTTATGGAGGGTCGGCCTCCCGACTTGCCAAAAGCGTAGCGAGGGTTGCTTGAAGTTCTCGGAGACGGTAGATCTTCACGAGTCTTCCTGCAGTATCGCGTGCCAGAAGGTGTTGAATCGGGCGCCTGCGTAGGCGGTCAGTAACCGCACTCGCACTGATGTTCCAGAGATTTCGTGCACCCTGGACTGTCACCCACTCTTCGCCATCGAACACGCATCGGCTGTCGGAGTCGAGCTGCCTTGACGTGGCTTCGATGAAGTCAGCGCAGGCTGCCTTCACTTCGTTCACCTCATAGATGAGCACTCTCCGTCCGCACGGGTCTTTGGCAGGAAGAGACCTGCAGCCCTTTTCTATCACCCGTGTTCGCAGGGTCATATAACTCACCTGCGTCACACTTTCCAGAGCGGACAAGGTGCCCCACTTGGTATCACCGATCGTGACTATACCAGTAGCGTCTAGCTGCGGGAGCGTCTCGATGAGATCGGCGCATACCCGACGAAGATCGCTCAAGGCATAATAATCGACCAGTCGATTCCGCGAGGACCTACCTTGTAACACTCGGACGGGTTGCCGGAGGCAGCGCTTGATGATTGCTGACTCAGTGAGGTTGAGCATTTCCACCGCAACCGTCAGGCAGACCCAAACCTCACCATCTTTTTCGAACGAGCCATTCTCTCCTGCCCGAGGAAGATCCTGGTCACGGTTTGGAAAGAGGGCGAGAATGGGATCCACTTTGTAGAACTTGCGGACCCTGCCTCCCGCAGCCCTGAACTCACGAACAGGGACAGCGTGTGAGGATATTTTTTGAAGAACGAAACTGTGACTGTAACCCAACATCTCTGAGATAGCGAGGATCGTACCCCACCGCTCTTCGTTGATGGTGAAGATTCCAGTCTGACTCACCCAGGCCCGACTCTCAAGTAAGTCGTGGAAGGACTGGCGAAGTTCCGTCTCCAAGTACCCAACGGTCGAACGCCGCTGGTGATCGAGTACCTCGCGTGTGGTGAGAGTACTAATACGGATACGTTCCACCACCTGTTTGCTCTGAAGGCGGAACATCTTCTCCACACCAGTCGCCGTCAACCACACGAGACCGTCGATCACCACTTTGCCATCTTGATCGGTGATGGGTACACCACCGAGCAGTTGATGACAGAGCCTGCGGAGATCTTCGAGTAAGTAAAACTCGCGGATCTTTCCTCCTTGTGCGTGCGCCTTCTGACGGCGTAGGTTAGGTGCGTTCTGCACTCGTTGGTCTACGGAGCGATGGGAGAGTTGATGGAGCGCTGCGAATCCACCAATAGTCATCCACTCCGCACCTTCGTGACGGAGCACATGATCGGCATCAGCGAAGGGAAGTGGTGTATATTCTTCCCCAAGCGCATCGACCACGACCAGTCGTGGGACGGCATCACTTGGGAGATACGGTGAGGTCTTCGGGCGGGCACGCCCCCCTTCTCCACCCCAACCGCACATGATGGCACCGAGCTCGATTTCCGACCCGGGAGGGGCAATGAGTGCCGCTGCCGAGAGCGGAGCGAAGGTGGTGTTCTGGAAATGCGCATCCAAGACGAGAGCAACCTTATAGCCCTGGTCTGGATCCAAACGGAGTACGCGGCCCATGCATTGCTGGTAGAGCACGCGTGACTTTGTTGGACGCAACATCATGCAGACTTCTGCGTTGGGCGCATCCCATCCTTCGCGCAAGACCATGACCGAGGAGAGGAAGCGGATCCCATTCGCTCGGTAGCTCCTGAGGATTCGGTCCCGTTCCTTGTCGGGCGTTTCACCCGTGACGCATGCAGAGGAAATGCCGGTAGAAGCGATCGCTTCCGCCAACTCCTCGGCAGCGGTAACGCTGTCGCAGACAGCGAAGGCCTGCTTGTTGGGGAGGTCGTATTCGCCGTTCACATAGAGCCGGCGGACGGTTTCGACCATCACCGACCAATGTTGGGTCATGAGACTGCGGAGGGCACTCGGATCGTAATCCGTACCAACCGCTGTCTCTTGGGTCGGGAGGTCCTTCAAGGAGACATCGAACTCGATCCTTCCCCACGCCAGTGGCGCAAGGTAACCGTTCTCAATGCCCCACCGCACTCCCCGCTCGTCCAGCCGAATGCCGAAGTGTGTTTCGGCGAAACGGTCACGCGGCCCATAAAGGACCAGACCGTTTTCGAGTGTGACGGGCGTGTACCCCCCTTTGGCGACGGTTCCCAGGTAATCCGGCGTTGCCGAAAAACCCATGATCACCGCCTCAGGGAAGTGCTCGAGTTCCTGGGGCCGCCCTTCGGCATATGCCCAGTGGCACTCGTCGTGAATGAGAATGTCCGGACGGAAGTCCCGGGCAAACATCATGGCATGCTTGTGGAAGCTGGCGTAGGTGGTGATCACGACATCGTGGTAGTCATGGCCGCGCACCGCGATCACTTCCCCATCGTCATTGGTGATCTGCCCTAGGCTCGAAACGTGGCCGACCATGCCTCCCGTAAAGGAAGCGACGACCCGGGCCGTTTGCTCGAGGAGCGTCTTTGTGGGCACCACGACGAGCATCCGGAGTCCGGTGCAGACCTGAGCCACAGCCGCGAAGAGTACGGTCTTGCCCAAGCCGGTTGCGTGCGCAATGTGCGCCCGCCTCGTTCCCGCCGGATCCTCCAGCCACCGCTGCATTGCCCCGAGACTTCCGGTCTGGAACAACCAGAGAGTGATGGGGAGGACACTTGGATTCTTCAAGAGCTCGTCGAGACGACCCGCGAGTTCGCGTCGAATGCCGAGGTGATCCATGCTTCTCTCCCAGCGTCTTATACGCTTTGGTTTAGGTTTTTCAGGTGCAAAATCGTCCTTTATTGGTAGGACGATGCGCCGCGAAAATACCACAAAATGCTCATTTTGTCAACCCTTAATAAAAAACAGGGACAACCATTATTGGCTGCCCCCGTGACGAAGTCGCTCCATGATCTGGGCGACCGCTGCGGAAGTTTCGCGAAGCGCGTGCTCCGAAATGTCTTCCGTTTTGGCCAGCTGTTCACGGAGTGACTGGAGGGTCGCTACCAGCACCTCCAGTTGGGCCATGCCGCGAAGCAGCGCATCTCGAACGCCTGCGAGATGCGCGAGGCGCTGTTCCACCTCCGCAATGACGTCATCGAGCGACGCATGAACGGGAGTAGGGGGATTGGGCGGTGTGGTCTGCCCGACCTTTGGGTGAACGACCTGGAGGTGACGACGCGGCTCACCAGCCCGTACGCTTCCCACGGAGAGCCGCGGACGGACCACGACGGGCGGAGGCGTGAAGGCGGGCGAAGCATCGTTGATGCTGCTGCCAGACAACAGCGCGATGACGCGCCATTCGTCTTTGCATTGAATGTGTCCGAGCGCCACCAAGCGCTCGAATGATGCGATCGCGTCGGCGGGGCCGATCCGCAACCGCATTTGCACCAGCGGCACGCCGCTACGTACCACGCGCTCGTTTCCGAGCATCATGGAACGCTCGGCCAGCGTGGCATAGACCTGCGCACACGTGAGAACGTTGACGGGCCTCGACGCTGGAAGAGGTGACGTCGGCGGTGTTGCAGGAATCGATGGTTGGGTCGCTGCAGGCACAGGTTTTGGTCGAGGTGTGGCAACAGCACTCGGCAGCGGTTTGGGTTGGAGAGCCTTTCGGTTTCCTGCCCCTTTCCGAAATCGGGAGTGAGTTGATTCCTCACTGCCTGCCCAGTCCCCTCTTTCCGGGGGCCTGACTTGCTGATCCACGATACCAACCATCGTCCAGGGTGCCTGGCCGGATAGTTTCCCTTGCTGCACAAGTTGCCGTAACAACTTGTCGGACTCACTATCGGACAGATGCGCGCGAACATGCAGAACGCGCTGCGGATTGAGAACGACTACCTCTTCCTTGTGCTCCACGACATGCTCGAGTAACAGCTCGTACGCCGCCAGTGGAATTTTACTGAAAGGAGAAGGTGGGACCCCGCTCTGTTGCGCAGCAGGTGAGCTTGTCACGACCCGGTGACTCGGCGTCCAGGTTTCTGCAATGACCACGGCACTCAAAATGATATCGTCCAAGCGCGGGAGTGCGCTCGGCGTACCCTTTGTGATGGCCGGTGCACATGTACCACATCGTCCGGTGAGCGCATTGACGATCCCCCGAACGTGCCCGCAGTTGAGGCACCGGCGCGATGAAGCCTTGCAGCCTCGGCACTCGGACACCCCTTGTTCCGTGTCACAGACCGTTTCAGGAATCTCTCGACCGACCATCTGGCAGAATGTGTTCACTCGGCCCTCCGTTGGTTTGGTTAAGGAACGACGAGACAAAATACCAGATAATATACATTGTGTCAACTCTCAACCAAAAAGAAAACCATCTCACGGAGAGATGGTAAAAAGCCGGAGGTTACCTATAAGCCGGGTTCTGTTCCCTCCTTCGCCGGACTGCCCCACCGCGGACGGTGGCTAGCGTACGGCCAAAAAGAGTGATGGTCATCCCTCTAGGATGTTGATTGCTCAACACCTCAAGCGGGGCGTACCCCTTGCTCCGGGTAGGTGTTTCCTCCACCACCTTGTCACCAAGGCAGTGCGTGCGCTCTTACCGCACGTTTTCAACCTTACCTCGTGCGATGAAGGTGAGAGATGTCTAGACGACCCTCATTGCACTTGACCCCGCCATCGTCACTGGCAAGGGCTCAGGCGGTATCCTTTCTGCTGTACTTTCCCTGGCCTCGAACAGATCCTGGAGTGCTTGTCGTTTTCCCCCAGGTTCCGCCTTGTGCCGGTCGTCGTTAACGACTACCACATATCCCGCCGCGGACGGGATAAGAGCCCGGACTTTCCTCCCCTCAGCGCGAGCCACTGAGCGGCGACCATCCGGTAACCTTCGGCGCCCCAAGTCAACAATATTTGAGAATGAATGTCAATGAGAAAGGAAAAACGGGATGCGCGCGTGCACATCCCGTCTGCAGCTACATCGAGGCGATCAGACGCGTGAGCGCGTCGACCCCTTCGATGAGCTGGGTGATTTGGTCGCTGGTGACATTGAGTCGTTCTTTGAGCATCAAGAGGGTTTTGGCCTCGATCTGCCGAACGCGCTCTCGGGTGATCTCGTAACGCTCGCCAATCTCCTCGAGCGTCATGGGGTCGAACTCGCCGAACCCGAAACGCAAGCGGAGTATCATGGCGCTACGTGGTGGCAGCGTGTCGATTTCGCGCTCGATCCGAACCAGTGCCTTTTGGAACTGCTCCAGCATCTTGCGCGCATCGGCCACTACGTCAGCCCGCGGTGGTTCACCGACCATCAGACTGCCGTAGCTTTCGTCGCTCTCCTCGAACGTCACAGGCTGATCGAGGGATTTGGCGGTCGTCATGATGTACCGCCGGCAACGTGTGACGTCTGCCAGACGGTACTCCTGGCACGCGGGCCGAGGATCTTGCCTGATCTGCAGCCAGATTTCGTAGTCGTCCGGCCATCGGCCCAGCTCTTGCATGAGCTTGGCTGCCATAGCGGACACGAACCGAATCCTCTCGTACATGTGCACGGGGATCCGGTAGAGTCCTTTCTCCAAGTTGTTCGCTATGGCTCGCGTAATCGCCTGGAGAATCCAGTGCCTAGCGTAGGTGCTAAATTGGAACCCTTTTTCCGGGTCGAACTTGTCGACCGCGGTCATGAGGCCAATGGCACCTTCCTGGAGCATGTCGAGGAGGTCGAGGCCGCGCCCCGTGTGGCGCATGGCAATAGAGAGGACCAGCTTCATGTTGTGGTACACGAGCAGGTCCCGAGCCGTCCTGCGCTCCTGCGGTGAACCGTGCTGGTAGGCACGGAAGAGCGCAGTCCACTCGCCACCCTTGAGCAAGGAGCGGTAGCGCCAGAGGTGAGCCATGTAGGCATTGGTTTCGCTGAGCCATTTCTGGTTCGAGTTGGTCTGGATCTCCTGCTGGACCTGTTCGGCGAGCGATTCCGTACGCGCCTCGTCCAGGTTCGGCCGTCGCTTGGCTTGAGTGATCATTGCTTGTTCTCCTTCTTTTCAGACGGAGAGCGGCGCTTGTTCGAACGGACTCCGACCCGCTCCAACAAACGTCCCTCCCATTCGTTGATGGTGGCGAGTGCTTGTTGGGCGGCGTGTACCTGCGCTTCCTGTTTCGACGATCCTTGACCGGTTGCAACCTGCTCTTCACCGAGCAGCAAGCCCATGCGGAAGGACTTGTTGTGGTCCGGACCGGAACTTGCCAGGACAACGTACCGTGGAGTGACGCCGAAGCGCTCCTGTGCCATCTCCTGCAGCTGGCTCTTGGGATCTTGGAAGTCGGCCACCAGGGACGTCATGTGACGGTTGATGAGTTGGTCGATCACCAACCGACATTCCCCCATGCCTTGATCCAGGTAGAGTGCTCCGAGAACTGCCTCGAAGGCATTCGCCAGGATAAACATCCGGGCCTTACCCTCGTCCTGTTTCTCGCCACGGCTGAGGAAGAGAAGACCGTTGATGCCCAACTCTTGGGCGAGCGCGGCGCACCGGTCGGCATTCACCAACGCTGCTCGCATATTTGTCAGCTTCCCCTCTTCGAGGTCCGCAAAGCGCCGGTAGAGCTGGTCGGTGATGACCATCTCGAGCACCGCGTCCCCCAGAAACTCCAGCCGCTCGTTATGTCCGCACGGATGGTGCGGACGCTCGTTCAGGCACGACCTGTGAGTCAGCGCCTGCAGCAGGAGGATCTTATTCTTGAAGGACACGTCAAGTCGCTCTTCGAGCGGGGCCACGTGTTTCTCCACGTCGATTGGTTGCATTGTCATCTCCTTTCTTTTCTTCGGAAATTGTTCAGGAACAACGGGGGAATATAACAGGAGTTTCGCTTTTTGTCAACCCTTTTATAAGAAACACCCTCGCGCGAACGCAAGGGTGTCGAAACGCTCCGTTACTCCTTGGCCAGCCGCTCGGCGATTGGCAAAAGATGGGCGAAGCGTGAGGTGAAGTCGAGGGGACGGTGGGAGAATCCCTCGTGCGGGAGGGGCTTCAGAGCCACCCCGAGCTGAGCCAGGGTATCGGGTTCCACCGCCGTGAGAAGCGACGCATAGCGTCGTTCTGCGCCGTACGCGATATGCAAGCGCACATCCGCCACGACAGCCAGGGGCGAGTGGACAACCGACCAGGCGGGAGGGTCTGCGAACAGACCCGTCGGCAGACGCCACCGCCCCTCCGGGGTGCGACGTACCACATGGTCCGTGAACCCTGCCACCAAAGAACGTGTGACTGCTTGGTGGTCCGCGGGACGCAAATTCCACCGTGACCCCCGGAAGAAGCAGACCTTGAGGATCTTCCGTCGCAAAAGGCGTGCCTCATGCAGCGCCTCGAAGCTGAGGAAGTGCTCCCGGGCCCACCGCGGACGCAGGTAGTTGAATTTGAACCGCCGGAACGTCTCGAGGAGGGTGTAGAAGTCAGAGCTGTCGTTGACCAGGAAGAGGCGCCGGCTTTCGTCGGCTTCCTGCCCATGGTCACGCGGCCGATGGAAGATGGGTCGGCCCGCCATGAGGGCGGCGATGCTAGCCACCTCACTGAGGCATTGGTTGCGCTCCGCTTCCACGACGATACGGGCGTACCGCGGCGTCAGCGGAAGACGGAGCATGCGCCATCCGATTTTCGTCAGCTCAGCCTTCTCGTCCAACGCACCCAGCGTGCGGAGGAGTTGCGCCGAGGATTCGAGCCGCTCCATGGATGGCGGGTGCAGGAACGGAAATCCCGCGACGTTTCCGATACCGACCGACTTGAGCGTCAGAATCACGCTCCCAACGTCGAGTCGTTCGATTTCCGGAAGGGTGGTCTGGGCGAGCTTTCTATGCTCGGCTTCCGACCACATCCGGATGCAAGTCCCATGCGCGGTGCGCCCGGCTCGGCCCGCCCGTTGGGCAGCCGAATTCTGAGAGATTCGCGTCAGGGAAAGGACGGATTCGCCGGTATCGACATCAACCGAGCTTCGCCGCTCAAGGCCGGTGTCGATGACCAACTTCACGCCAGGAATGGTCAGTGACGTCTCCGCGATGTTTGTGGTCAGGATGATTTTCTGACCGAGCGAATCATCGAAGATGCGGTCCTGCTCTTTTGGTTTGAGCTCGCTATGGAGCGGAATGACCTGCGTGAGGGGCAGGCGGAAACGCTCCAGACGGGCGGCCGTTCTTTGGATTTCTTCCTTTCCTGGAAGGAACACGAGAACATGGCCCGTTTGTAGCGTTCGCACGGCCCGAGCGACTACCCGGGCAACGCGTCGCGGGAGGTCCCATTCCGGTGGAAAGTTGCAGACGTGCTGCACCTTCACCGGGAAGGTTGTACCGCTGGCTTGAATCACGGGGACGTCCAGGTACATCTCGAGACGCGGGATCTCGAGCGTCGCGGACATCACGACGAGCTTCAGGTCTGCCCGCCGTTTTCGTGCCTCGCGCAGCAAGCCCAGTCCGACATCCATGTAGAGGCGCCGCTCGTGGAACTCGTCCAAGATCACGGCGTCTGCCCAGGAGAGGAACGGGTCCCGCTCCAGGAAACGCATCAGGATGCCGTCAGTGATGAAGAGCACGCGCGTCGCATCAGTCGCCTTGTGGTCGTGGCGCACGATGTACCCGACCTCCGTACCGACTTTCGTGCCACGCTGTTCGGCCACATACCGTGCGACCGAGCGGCAGGCCACGCGGCGTGGCTGTACGACGACGATTTTCCTGCGAGCCAGACCCGCATCGAGAATCGCCTGGGGAACCTGGGTGCTCTTACCAGAACCGGTGGGCGCTTGAAGGATCACGCGCCCGTCTTTCCGCAAGGTATCCAGGACCTGATCCATCACGGTCCAGACAGGGAGATCCTTTTTTAACATTCGTTCGCTCCTTGTGAAGAACGCACGTCGGCACAATCGCCAAAACGTGAAGTGGGAATCTATCAAAAAAATCGTGTTTTGTCAATGGTATGATATAAAAAAGCACGCGAACATTACTTCACGCGCTCCGGGAACCGGCTGTCCAGCTCCTTGATTCCTTCAGAGAGGACGTGCGCCCACCCCTCAGGCAGCGTTGCCTGCCATGGATGCTCTTGGCGCGGGACGCATACCACCGAAGGGATGGCGCCCATATGGCTCTCCTTATTCAGGAGGTGCGTTCCCATCCACGTCCGTTTCTTGAGCGCCATAACCTCTTCGTTTTCGTGCGGCACGTGCTTATACCGAGTCATAGGATGCCATCCCAACGACACATCGGCAGGCGCGGTCTTTAGCTGCACAGCAACCGGCCGCCCACTCCTCGGAAGACAGAACACTATGTCTATTCCACGACGTATGTCCACATGCTTCTTCGCGATGTAGGCGTCGATCCCTTCGCGCAGAAGAAGACGGAGCACAGAGGCCGTTGTAGCAGCTCCGCGGAAGTGGAGTTGCCAGAACTGTTCTGGAAAACCGATTTGTTCTGCGGCTCCCCACAACACCTCCCTCCCGGGCGATGACAGTTGGAGCAGACTCCGAGAGAACAACGCCTGAAAGAGGCTGCCTCCCTCTTTCGTGTTCCAGGAAACTTTTCCGTCCACCAATTGATCAGCGGTAGAAAAAGAACAACCAAGAAAGAAACAGGCGCGGAGGACTTTCTCAACAGCTGAGCTTCCTGCCGCCCTGACCAACAGCAACGCGTGCAGCTTCGGCCAACGCTCGTAGGCCTCGAGCAACAGCGTATCTCGGACATGGCGCTCTGTGAACCTCCGTCCCATCCGGCAGGCGACTGAGAGGAGCGGCAGAACTCCTGGTGAAACGTCCGTAGCCTCATCGCTATACTCCTGAACGGGAAGGAGCCACTTACCAAAAAATTTCCTCTTTGACACCACCACCTCCTAAATCACATCCTTCACAACAAAAAGGATATTGTCAAGAACACGACTATTCCAACCCCAACTGCTCCAACAGTTTCTTCTGTTCTTTGGAAAGTTTCTCCGGTGTTTTGACAATCACTTCTACGAACTGGTCGCCGATGCCACCAGTGCGCGGGCTGGCCAGACCTTTGCCGCGCAGGCGGAAGACGCTGCCGCTTTGGGTGCCGGAAGGAATCTTCAGCTCGGCCGTTCCGGTGAGCGTTTCTACTTGAATGGACCCGCCGAGGGCTGCGGTGGAAAAACCAATGTCTTGGCGCAGGTGTAAATCACTGCCATCACGCCGGAAACGGGGGTCGGGCTGGACACGGACACGCACATACAAATCCCCGGGTGACGTGCCTACCGCGCCAGCTTCGCCGGCGCCAGAGACACGAATCATTTCGCCGTCATCCATGCCGGCTGGGATTTTCACTTCCATGTGCTTGTCCCCGCGCACCACACCTTGTCCTTTGCAGGTCTTGCACGGATGCTCAATGATGCTCCCCTGTCCTTTGCACGTACCGCACGGTTGGCGCATCTGGAAGGTGCCGAACATGGTGCGCTGATTGGCCGTCACCTGACCCTGTCCTTTGCAGGTGTCACACTTCTTCCGTCCGCTGCCCCCTTCAGCCCCGTTGCCGCCGCAGGTACTGCACGAAATATTGGTATACAAATCAAAGCTGCGCGTGGTGCCAAAGGCCGCATCGCGGAATGCTAACGTCACATCCACCTGAATGTCCCCGCCTTGGCGCTGGCCCCGGCTCCGCCCACCCATGCCAAACATTTCGCCGAACAAATCGCCCAAGTCTTCAAACGGCACACCCCCCTGCCCGCCAAACCCCTGGAACCCAGCCCCTGACCCCTGGCCCCCGTGCTCAAACGCCGCGCTGCCAAACTGGTCGTACTGTTGGCGCTTCTGGGCATCACCCAAAATCTGGTAGGCCTCGTTTACTTCCTTAAACTTCTCTTGGTCTCCCCCTTTATCCGGATGATACTTATGCGCCAAAGCCCGGAAGGCTTTTTTGAGCTCATCCGGGCTGGCATTTTTTTCTACCCCCAGGGTTTTGTAATAGTCTTTGGACATTGGTTCGAATGTGGAATATCGAATTTAGAATATGGGGACTCGTCTTCGATATTCGAAATTCCAAATTCGATATTCCCCTATTCCTTTTTATCCACAAACTCCCCTTCGATCGGCGCGTCTTTCTTTTCTTCGGTGGGGGCGGCGCCTTCGGGTGGGGTGGCCTGCGCTGAGCCTGTCGAAGCGTAGAGTTTGCCGCCCACTTGTTGGGCGATTTGGCCCAGGGCATCGCCGGCTGCTTTGATGGCGGCCACATCGTCTGAGTCCTTCACTTTTTTCAGGGCCTCAATTTTTTCTTCCACAGCCTTCTTGTCTTCGGCACTTACTTTGGCTTCGTTGTCCTTGAGCATCTTTTCCGACGTGTAGACCATGGTGTCGGCCACGTTGCGCGTTTCAATAAGCTCGCGCTTCTTCTTGTCTTCGTCGGCATGGAGCTCGGCGTCCTTCTTCATCTTCTCCACTTCTTCTTTGGAGAGGCCGGACGAAGCCGTGATGGTGATCTTCTGCTCCTTATTGGTAGCCCGGTCCTTGGCTTTGACCGAGAGAATACCGTTGGCATCAATATCGAAGGTCACTTCAATCTGCGGCACGCCGCGCGGGGCCGGCGGAATACCGTCTAAGACGAACTTGCCGAGCGACTTGTTGTCGGCCGACATGTCACGTTCCCCTTGGAGGACATGGATTTCCACCTGTGGCTGGTTGTCGGCAGCCGTGGAAAACACCTGGCTCTTACTCGTCGGCACCGTGGTGTTGCGCTCAATGATCTTGGTCATGACTGCGCCCATGGTTTCAATACCCAAAGAGAGCGGCGTCACGTCCAAGAGCAACAATTCACCCTTGATGTCGCCTTGCATGTTACCGGCTTGGATAGCCGCACCAATCGCCACGACTTCATCCGGGTTCACAGTGATGTTCGGCTTCTTCCCGAAAAACTTTTCGACCGTGGCGAGCACCAAGGGCATGCGGGTCATTCCACCGACCATGATCACTTCATGAATGTCGCCAGTGGAGAGTTTGGCATCGGCCAAGGCCTTCTTGCAGGGCTCGAGTGTTTTTTCAACCAAGTCGCCCACCAGTTCTTCCAGCTTGGCGCGCGTCAATTTCATGGCCAAGTGCTTGGGGCCGGTGGCGTCGGAAGTGATGAACGGTTGGTTGACTTCGGTTTCCACAGCGCTCGAAAGCTCGATCTTGGCTTTTTCCGCCGCTTCCTTGATGCGCTGCAGCGCGAGCGGGTCTTTGCCCAAATCAATGCCGTTCTCATTCTTAAACTGGGTGATGATCCAGTTAATAATCCGCTGGTCAAAGTCATCGCCACCCAAGTGCGTGTCGCCATTTGTGGCTCGCACTTCTACCGTGTTCTGTTCCGTAGAGCCATCGTAAGCGATTTCCAGAACAGACACGTCAAAGGTGCCGCCGCCCAAATCGTAGACCACGATCTTTTCGTCCTTCTTGCGGTCAAAGCCGTACGCCAGCGCGGCTGCGGTTGGTTCGTTCAAGATGCGGCGCACTTTGAGGCCGGCAATTTCCCCGGCATCTTTGGTGGCCTGGCGCTGTGAGTCGTCAAAATAGGCAGGCACGGTGATCACCGCTTCTTCAATTTTTTCGCCCAGCCGTTCTTCGGCATCAGCCTTCAATTTTTGCAGCACCATGGCCGCAATCTGCTGCGGGGAATAGTCTTCGCCACCCATCTTCACTTTTACGCCATCACCTGCCTGGACAATCTTGTACGGCATGAGCGTGGTGTCGCGCTGGACTTCGGCATCGCTAAAGCGGCGGCCAATGAGGCGCTTCACGGAAAACAAGGTGTTCTCCGGATTGGTGACCGATTGGCGCTTGGCCAGCTGTCCGACCAGCCGTTCGTTGGTCTTGCTCATGGCCACCATGGATGGCGTGGTGCGGTTGCCTTCCTTATTTTCTAATACCTTGGGACTGCCACCAACCACCACTGCCATGCAGGAGTTGGTGGTACCGAGGTCAATTCCGAGAATCTTAGGCATATGTCAGGGGTTTGGGCAGACGCAGGGGTCTGCCCCTACATTATTTTTTCACTTTCACAGAAATAGTCTTCTTGGCTTCGGCTGTTTTTTTGGGAACCGTGATCTTGAGGATGCCGTTTTCCACCACTGCTTCGGCCGCTGCAGCGTCCACAGAGGCCGGGATGGCCACGGTGCGCGAGAAGCTGCCGTGGCGCACTTCTTTGCGGTAGTAATTCTTTTCTTCCACTTCCGAACGTTTTTCGTCTTCGCCGCGGATGGTGAGGATCCCGTCACCGAACTGGATGTCGATTTTATCCGGATCAACACCGGGCATGGGTGATTCCACCACCACTGCGGTTTCCGTTTCGTACACATCCACCGGCGGCACAATGCCGCGCAGTCCTTCGAACTCCGGGAACAGCTCCATGGGAGACCAACGAATGAGAGACATAAGAGGGGGATTAGAATTTGGAATATCGAATATGGGGACTATTTTTTGACGATGACTTTGGCTGGACGGATGACGGCGTCGTTCTGCATGTAGCCGGCGGCGACCTCTTTGAGAATGGTGCCGGGTTCGCCATCACCTTTCTCTTCTCCAACGGCTTCGTGGCGCGCGGGGTCGAATGTTTGCCCGACGCTCACAAACGTACGCACGCCGTAGTTATTGAGGACGCCTTCAAATTGCTTGACCACATAGCCCACGCCTTTGACCCACTCGCTTTCGATTTGGTCGGCGGGCAGGTGGGTGAGTGCTGTTTTTAAATTGTCCAAGACCGGTAACATTTCCAAAATCACATCGCGACTGGCATAGGCGGCCATGGCCCGTTTTTCTTCGGCCAGTTCTTTTTCGCGGTTGCTAAAGTCAGCCAGGGCGCGCTTCCAGCCGGCAAGATATTCATCACGCTCCTTTTGGAGCTGCGTGAGATCTGGGGTGGCGTCTTCGTTTTGCTGCAGTGTGTCGTCGCTCATATTAGGCGTGTTCGCGGATCAGCTGTTGCATGAGATGGAGGAGTGCGTAGTTACGTTCGTAATCCATGCGCAAGGGGCCAAGGATGCCGATTACCCCGGAACCGTGCTTGCCTTGGTACTGCGTGATGACCGTGGCGCACAAGTTGCCAAACGGATTTTCTTTGCCGAGCCAGATGGTGACGTCGCCGTCCACTTTGGCAAAAACCTGCTCCATGACTTCGTCCAAACGATCAATGATTTCTGTGAAGCGAGCGACGCGGGCGTATTCTTGGAATTCCGGTTGGGCAAAGAGGTGGGAGAGGCCGGTGTAATACACGTGCCGCGGCTTGAAGCCGACGACAACCGCGAGCGCGGATTGTTCGGCGAGTTGCTTGGCCAAGTGCTTGACCGCTTCTTCTGGTTCTTTGGGGAGCGCCTCCAATTTGGGACGCGATGTGACTTTCGCTTTGGTCCGTTCGGCCATGCCAGCCACAAAACGGCGGAACCCGGCTTCGGTGGGCACACGGCCAGCTGAAGTGTGTGGCTGGACAATAAAGCCTTCGTCTTCTAACACCGCCATTTCAATGCGGATGGTGGCCGGAGACACGTCAAAACCGTATTTGGCCGACAAGGTGTGCGACCCCACCGGCTCGGCGGTTTTCACGAATTCCCGCACCACTGCCGCAAGCAAGTTGTCCTGGCGTTCGGTCAGCATGTTCCTTATGTAGGGGCGGGTTTCCCCCGCCCATCCCGAATTAGCAGTCTCACCAGTAGAGTGCCAAAAACAAAAAAGGCCGTCAAGTAGGGGTAACTCATGAATTACCCCTACACCCCGACACGCATTTTCTTGTCATCCCCGCGGAGGCGGGGATCCACGATCGACTGTCATTCTGAACGGTAGTGAAGAATCTTTCTGGTTGTTTCCAGAAAAGACTGGAAGGATCCTTCGTTCCCACTCAGGATGACAGTTGCTGGTTTTCTGGATCCCCGCCGGAGTTTATCCTCGCGAAGGCGGGGACGGGGATGACAGACAGACGGACGGACGGTGCGTTTGTCGCTTATTTTTCGGAGATCACTGTCACTTCGCTCAACAACACGTTCTCCACAAAAATGCCGCGCGGGTAAAAAATCCGTTCCAGTTCATGCTTGGTATCCCCTTCTACGGCATCACGCTTCGGCCCGACCATTTCGCCGTGGCTGTAGCGCGTGGCAATCATGCGGACCCGGCTTTGGATGGTGGGACGTACGATCTTGGCCACAAAGTCTTCACCAATGGATTGCCACAAGGTCGGGATCTGGTTGATGTCCAGCCGGAGCAAAATCGTCGCTTCCAAGGCCACACGTTTGCCGTCCTGGGTGAGCACTTGGATGGGCTGGTCGCCCAAGCCACGCACGTTCACTGGGTTAAAGGCATGGTGGATGGAATATTCTAATGTCTGGGTGTTAAACAACTTGGCCTTCTGCCAGAATGGGATTTTCAAATGGAGCCCGGGCGTCATGACTTTACGCAACACGCCGCGGCCAAGGTCGTAGACGCAGGCCACGTATCCGGGCGGCACGTAAATGAAGAGTCCTTTGAGGACGTCTTCCATGACGAACGAATACATCAACTTATCTAATGAGTCGGCCATAGGAACACCTATCTTAGGCACGGGGGTACTCCCCTGTCTATGCCTTGACTTCTTTTACCGGGAACAGCATGTGGCGCAATCCCATGATGCCCACCGAGAACAACATCGAGGTCATGATGAACAGCGCTTTGACACTGGGCAAGTACCAGAGCACCAAAAAGGTGGCGAGCGGGAAGAGCAGGGAAAAAATGACGTCGTTGCGCGTGACGCTGCCGGGCGAGCGGCGCTGGTCCATGTGGATTTCTACAAACAGGAAGAGAGCAACTGCGCCAGCCCAGACCGCGCTGCGCACGCCAATGTCCTGTCCCAGGAAAAACGTATTGATATCGGCCGGCCGCGGCACCCACGGGTAAAGATCACCCAGGTGGGCGCGGATGCCGTCCACGAACACGCGGTACAAGAGAACGAGCACAAGGAGCTGGATACCCAGCCCAATGGCCTTGGCCCACGGGTGCAAACGCCGTTCCCGTAAGAGGTCGCGGATGCGGTCCGTGCGCTGAACCGGGTCATGAATTGTCTCTTCGGTGATGCGCTCAATCTCCGGCGTCAGTTTCTGGAACATGTAGGCGTCGCGCTCTGAAACAATGGACAGTGGGAGTAAGACCAAACGCAATAACACCGTCAGTTCCACCACGGCCAGGCCGAGGTTTTCGCCGGCCGCATTCTGGTACAGCCAGATCAGGCCATTCAGCAATGGCGCGTATAAAAAGGTTTCCCAGAGCCAACCCATAGAAGTGAATCTACGGTAGCTTGGGTCTATTCGTACCGCAAGGCCTCGATGGGGTTGAGCCGGGCAGCCCGGACAGCCGGATAAATGCCGAAAAGCATGCCCACCACCGCGGCAACGGAGAAAGAAAGGATGACGGCATCCAGCGGAATGATGAACGTCCAACCGGTTTGGAATTGCGAAATAATGGCGGAAGCAGCCAGGGAGAGCAGGGCACCGATGAGCACGCCCAACGCACCGCCGGCCGTGGTCAAGAACACTGACTCGGTGAGGAACTGCAAGAGGATGTCGCGCGGATGGGCACCGACCGCCTTGCGCAAGCCGATTTCCCGCGTCCGTTCCGTGACCGACACCAGCATGATGTTCATGATGCCGATACCGCCAACGATGAGCGAGATGGAAGCGACGGCTGTGAGGAACAACGTAAGCGCCGTGGTGACCGAGCCCAAAATGTCGGCTGCTTCCACGGCCGTGGAGACGTTAAAGTCGTCGATGTTCAGGTCATCTTCCGGGTTATCGATGCCATGCAGGTCGCGCATCACCAACTTGACCTCTTCTTTAGCCTCACCTACGGGCAGGCTGGTTTTTCCCGAAATGAACGTCAAGTGGTCCTGGCCACTCAGCGAACGGCGGGCCGTGGTAATCGGCACGTATATGTTCTGGTCCAGGTTCTGGAAGAAGACCGTCCCCTGCTCCTTCAAGACGCCAATCACCGTAAAGCTCCGGCGCTTGATGCGGATGGTTTTCCCAATCGGATCGACATCGTCAAACAGATCTTCGGCTGTCTGCTTGCCCAAAACAGCAACATTCCGAGCCGATTCCACGTCAGCTTCGCTAAAAAAATCGCCGCGGGCCACTTCGGCGTCATTCACCACCAAAATGTCGGCAGACGACCCGTTGACGGTGACGTTGACGTTCTCGGTGCCGTAATTGACCTGGGCGTCGATGTACAGGATCGGTGAAATGGCCGTGATGTAGGGCAGCTTCCGCAAGACCAGGTAGTCGTCGTATTTGAGGGCAGTGAGCGAACCGAAACGCGGTGGACCGTTCCCACCTCCGCCTGGTTCAATGAAAATGGAATCCGAACCGAAGCTGGCGATCTGGCCCAAAATCAAACCCTGCGCGCCCTTGCCCAAGGACAGCATGATAATGACCGAGGCAATACCAATAATGATGCCGAGCGTGGTGAGGAGCGAGCGGGTCAGGTTCTGACGGAGGCCGCGCGCCGAAAGGGAAAGGAGGTCGGAGGTACGCATATTATTTACCCAGGTCGGCCGTAGCCGTGCGGCGGTTTTGCACCCGCTCGTCCGAAATAATATTGCCATCCTTCAAACGGATGATGCGCTCGGCATGCTCGGCCGTGGACGTTTCATGCGTGACGAGGACGATGGTGCGGCCGCTCTTGTGGAGGGTGTCCAGGAGCGCCATGACCTGGGCGCCTGAGGCGCTGTCCAGGTTGCCGGTCGGTTCATCGGCAAAAATCACGGCCGGGTCGTTCACGAGGGCCCGGGCAATGGCAACGCGCTGCTTTTCACCGCCCGAAAGACGGACGGCCTTGTATGTGCTCCGGTGGGAAAGGCCGACGGCAGCAATCGCCTTCTCAGCAGCTGCCCGGCGCTCTTTTACGGACATGCGCGAGCTGTAGACGAGTGGCAGCTCCACGTTTTCCCGGACACTCAAATGCGGCAACAGAAAGAAGGCTTGGAAGACGAACCCCACGGAGCTCTGGCGCATGGTGGCCAGTTCGGATTCCGAAAGCCGACTCACGTCCTGGCCGGCGAAGTGGTAGGTGCCGCTTGTGGCCACGTCCAAGAAACCCAGGATGTGCATGAGCGTGGACTTGCCGGAACCGCTCGGGCCCATAATGGCAACGAACTCACCAGTCGAGATGGTGAGTGTCGTTCCTTTGAGGACCGGCGTCAGGTGGTCGCCTGTGAGGTACTCCTTCTGCAGGTCCGTGATGGCAATCTGCTCCTGCATGGCGGTTAGCGGGCGCGGCTGGTGATGATCACGTCGCCATCAAAGATGCCAGCCGTCACTTCCACCATGCCACCATCAGCACGTTCGCCCATGGTCACCTCACGCTCTTCCACGGTGAGGTCGGCCTTCTGCACGCGGACGGTGCGCTTGCCATCGGCTTCACGCACGGCACGTTGCGGCACCAGGAGGGCGTTGTCTTTTTCCAAGGTCATGATTTTGGCTGTGGCTGTCATGCCCGGGCGGATGTCGTTGTTCTGTTCGGTGAGTGCCACGCGGGCCTTGTAGTACACCAGGTCTTGGACCGTGGTTTCGGCCGGGGAGATCCACACCAGGGTTCCAGCAAACGTGCGGTCGTCACCAAAGGCATCCAGGGTGACTTCAGCCGCCTGGCCGACTTTCAGCTTGGCCACGTCAGATTCTGCCACATCCACTTCCACTTCGGCGTAGATGCTGATCATCTTCACGGCTGAGGTGCCTTGCGGTTGGTAGGCCGTGGTTGTACGCGGCGAAGAACTTTCGCCTTCGCTCACGGCAACGTCCGTAATCACACCGTCCACCGGGGCGCGCAGGGCGGCTTGGGCCCGGCTGGCTTCGGCCAGGGACAAACCGGCCTTCGCTTCGGCAATGGCTGCATCAAGCGGTGCTTTGTCTACCGCCCGGAGCTGGGCGCGCTTGGCGTCCAATCCGGCTCGGGCCGCATCGCGGCCGGCGGCGGCAACGGCCACCGCAGCTTCCTGGCTGTTCACGCCGGTCTGGGCGTTCAACCGGGCGTTCTGCAATTCATATTGGGCTTGGGTCAGTGCCAGCTCAGCTGCACGGACCGACACGTAGGAAACCACACCTGGCTGAGCGCTCCGTGCCTCATCCAACGCCAGCTGTTTTGCCTCTACTCCGATTTGAGCCATGCGAATGGACAATTCGGACGTCTGACGCGTGGCGTCCAAACGCAACTGGGACTCAGCCAGTGATGCTTCGGCCCGGCGCAACTCCGCGTCGGCCAGCTTGATGGATTCCGGAATCTCCCCGGCCTGGCGCACCGCCAAATTTGCCACCGCCATGTTATAGGCGGCCTTCGCACGGGCCACCTGCAAATCCAACGTAGTGGCATCGATTTCCGCCAACACGTCACCGGCCTTCACGCGGTCCCCGATTTGGGCACGGACCACGGTGACCCGGCCGGGCTGGTCAAAGTCCAGGGAAAATTCGCGGCCTGGCTTCACAGAACCTGTGGCTTCCACGGACTGCACCAACTTGCCGCGGCGCACTGTGACGGTTTCCGGCACCTCTGGAGCAGCCGGACGGGTGGCAAAATAGACCACTGCGGCAATGGCCCCGCCAATAATCAAAAACGTAAGGAGCAGCCACTTCTTGCGGTACAACCACTTGAACATATTATGTGTAAGAAAACTGCGGCCAAAACCCGGTGCGCAGAAGCGTTTCTGTACCAAAATGGGTGGTTTTTGTCAATTGCAGCTACTTGCCACATCCGTTAAAACTCGCTATATTCCCGGCGTTTGGCGCCATCGTCTATCGGCTAGGACACGTGGTTCTCATCCACGTAAGAGGGGTTCGACTCCCCTTGGCGCTACCAAAAAAATACATCTCGCTTTCGCGAGGTGTATTTTTTGTGCAAACCGACTCCCTCGACGCTTGACACTCCCCTTTCTTCCCCACATCATTCGCCCATGAAACTGCTCATCTTGGCGCGTGAGCCGAGTTATGAAACGGGCCGACTTGTGGAAGCGGCCGCAGCGCTTGGACATGTGGCGCAGGTGGTGTCGTATGACACTCTTTCTTTTTTTGCTGCGAACGGACGCGCATCCATCTTGGCAGGCGGAAACGAACTGCCGGGCGACTTCGACGCCTTGTTTGTGCGCAACCTCAATCCGTTTTTTTCCGAAGTGCTGACGATTGCGGAATCGTTCCACCGTGCCGGGAAGGTGGTGGTGGATGCGCGCCTGGCCACGAGCACCTACATCTCTTCCAAAATGTACGAAGGCCTGCGCTTGGCCGAAGCAGGTGTGCCCATCTCGCGCACCGAACAGCCGCTCAGCCGGGAGGCGGCAATCATCGCCCTTGAAGGCTTTGCCTTTCCGCTCATCATGAAAGGCGTGCATGGCGGACATGGCGACCACGTGTATTTGGCAAAAGATCGCAGTCGCGCTGAGCAACTCATCCAGAACCACCCGCCCGGCTTCTTTGCCATCCAAGCATATGTACCGACTGACCACGACATTCGCATTCTCGTTGTCGGCGGAACAGCCATTGGTGCCATGCGACGGACCATTCTTCAAGGCGAATTCCGGGCGAACATTGCCAAAGGCGCGACTGGCTCCCCTACCGAACTGACGCCACCCTTGAAAGCATTGGCCGAGCAAGCCTGTGCGGCATTGAAACGGGAAATTGCGGGCGTTGATATATTGGTACAGAACGGCCAGCCGTTTGTGTTAGAAGTGAACCAGCACCCGGGCTTTGCCGGATTTGAGGCCGCAACAGGCATTGATGCGGCTGCACAGATTGTTTCTTACATTGCGGCGCGCATAAAAAAAGCGCCCTGATCGGTAGCGATCAGGGCTTTCGTTATGGGGCAGGTCCAGCCCGGGGACAGAGGCCGTGGCGCTCCAGGCGGCTGCGCATGTCGTCCAAGGCAGGGGATGCGGCGCAGAAGCGGGCGCAGGCCTGTTGACCGGCCGAAGACGCTCGCTGCCTGCGCATGACGCGAATGAGCGTTTCCGTGCACAGGGCGGAATCCCTGGGATCCGGGACGAGGATGACGGTTGGCGCTGGACGGGCCACGGGCGGAGGTGCAGTGACCACCTCCGTGAATACCGGTTCAGTCGCCGCGTCGTCACCTGGATCTGCCTCTTCCGGCGGTGCCTGGGTGGCGTTCGGGACGCGCGGCTCGCTGGGTGGTTGCGGCCGGGGCGTGCCGTACGACATCAGGTAGATGCAGATGGCGGCAGCGCAGAGCAACGCGCCGCACACGAACAGGACTTTTCCCCAAGGCGATGGCGGCGCAGCTGGCACTGACGGTGGCGGATGTGCCCCCATCTGCCAGCCACCAAAGTACGTTTCCCCCCGGCCCGGCGCCAGGGGCGGAGCCGAGGCAGACAGCGGTTCTGACTTTTCCGGAGCAGGCGGCAAGGGCGGCACTGGCGACTCCTGTGGTGGAGGTGGTTCGGGCGGAGCGGCGAAGGTGGGCGGCACCGGCGACGGCCGGTGGATGGTGGCCGACATATCTTCCGCTTCTTCATCTGCCGGGTCAATGGCCGGCAAATCCTTAGCCCGCGCCACTTCTGGCACCAGGAGCTCCAGGACAGCAGCCACGTCGCGCGGCGTATGCGGACGGCTGCCGATGTCGTTGGAGACACACTCGCGGAGCAGCTTCTGGATGTTGGGACTGAGGGACGTGGCAGCTGCCGGGAGCGTTGGCAACGGGTGCTTGCTGTTGTGGTTGCGGGCCCAAAACGGCATGAGCCGCTCGGGCTCCTCGCCAAGCGTGTGGGGCGGACGTCCGAACAGCAATGTCCAGAAGAGCACCCCCAACCCATAGACATCCGTCCGTTCCGTAACCCGCCGGTTGGTTGATTTGCGGCTCACGACCTCAGGTGCCACCGTGGCCAGCCAGTCGGCCAGCTCCGGTGAGACGTCCTGGTCGCGCCGCTTACGGAACTCGTCTTCCACTGCTGCCACGACGAACGGAAACCGTTCGTACCCGCCTACCCGGACGCGCGGATACGGCGGCTCCTTCTCCAGGATGATGTCCGAGAGATGAAGTGACCCGTGAAAGACCGGCGTAGTCTTCTCCCCCGTCCGGAAGAGATGCCCGGCATGCAGCACTTCGGCCACTTGGTGGACGATGAGAGCGGCATCCACGAGCGGCAGCGTCCCGCCCTGGGTGATGAGGTACGCCCCGAGCCGCATGCCAGCGACACGGGCCATGACCACGTAGTCCAGGCCGGCTAGTAATCCGGAAGACACCCGCCCGTGTTCCAGGCTGGTGTGGACGCCGCGCACCTGGGAAAACTGGCGAAGCGTGACCAGGGCCCCGGGCGCCCGCTGTTGCGGGTCGGCGTGCCGGGCCCACTCCTTGTGGAAGAACACGATGATGTGTTCCTTCCCGCCGGGGGCCAGAGCCACGAAGGTCCGGCACCACAGGTTCTCATGGAAGCGCTTGGTGAGCCGGTATGGACCAACCATTTCCCCGACCCACGAAGCGGGATCGGCGGAAGCGGCCGGAATGCTGTTCAAGGCCATCTTCGTCCTTTCTGCTCCCATGGGCTGGAGAGCA
>CAZQBA010000010.1:0-18808 GCA_964591635.1 uncultured Gammaproteobacteria bacterium
ACGATGCGGCCGGCTTCTTCTTTTATTTCAAAACAAAGACGGCTTCCCAGCCTACGTCTTTTTTCTCAATCTTCAAACTGTCCGGAACAATCTTTTGGAAGGTCCGCACATGAGCCGGGGCGGGATGGCCAGCAAAGGCACCAGTCGCCTTCTTGTCCGTAATCAAATCAAAACGCACGTCTTCATACACTTCCTTGTTGCTGGCTGCAAAATCAAGGGCTTGTTGGAGAAAAGCAGTGAAGACCGCAGTGAAATCGTTCGCTTCCACACTAAAGGCCCGGTCTTGGACATCTGCGCCGGGTTCGCGCATGGCACCTTCAGCTGTGGTCAGGCCTTGGAGGGCGGCAATCAACAATCCGGCCCGGGTACCGGCCCGTACCGTAATGCCCACACTGTCTTTTTCCCGAGAAATGTCGTAGTTGCTCATACCCACAAAGTGTCCCGCACGGCCCTTCCACGGTCAAGTCGGGTTTCGTTTTAGAAGGTCACGGGAATCGAAACCACGCCAGGCGTCCCCTCCCCGGACGGATTTTCCTCCGTGATGACCAACGCGTACGGGCCGGGTGGTGGCACCGGGCTCGGCTGGAGCGTGGCCGTATAGGTCACGGGCGTCGCCGTCATCCAATTAGCGGCGGTCATGAGCGGGACGCTGACCACCACCACATTGGCATTGTTCTTGAGTTCCACCAGGCCGGCCTGGGCCTCAAACACCGTCCACGTGCAGGTCGTGCCTTGGGTATTGTCCACCACAGCGGTCACGGTCAGCGGAAAGGAAATCGTGCTGTTGGATGCCGGCGTTTGGACAGTGATATCTTCGCTGTCACACGTGGTGGCCATGGCGGGGACGCCGCTAAACACGTAGGTATCCCCTTGCATCACCACCCGCAGGCGGCGCTGTTTGGAAATAGTTGGAATAGCCACCATAGCTTCGTCTGGTTCGCGATCCAGGTACCGAACCGTCAAAATGCCGTCCGCGATAGTCATGCGGTCAAACAGCAAACGGTCGCCCAAGGCCACGCCACGCACGGCCTGGGGCCCGGTTGGCGATGAAACAAGGGCCACCACATAGGCAAACACGCCGGTTCCGGATGAATTGTAGAGCAGGATGCCGGCCGCATCGTCCTTGCCGTCGCCATTCAGGTCACCGCTCGCCGCAATGGTCGGCTCGCGCAAAAAGGTTTCGGTGACCCCATCCCCTTCCTCGGCTTCCACCGTAGCGCTGCCGCCCACCAAGGCCACGCGCTGGCCATCAATATCAAAGGTGGCACTGTCCAAAGCCGCTGCCGGTACTGCCGCAGTCACGGCCGGCCTGTTTTGATTTTGGTTGGAGGTGACTTGCGGCGCTTGCCCGCGTTGGGCCAGAAACCAACCCAAAAGCCCGCCGACAATCACCAGGGCAACGGACACGAGTATGACGGGAAGCGTGGAGCGGGAAGAGGACGTGGGCATATGCCGGGAGTATAGCGAGCGCACCCCTGGAACGCAAAACCCCGCCCAAAGATGGGCGGGGTGAGCTACAGAGGTTTTAGAGCGGGAGGGAGAGCGGCAGTTCCTCGCTATTCACTCCAGCGCCCGTGTCTGGCAGGGACACCGTGCCCGGCAGGACAAACTGGTTGTCGAAGTGGTTCTGGACGAAGGACTGGTCTTCCAGTCGGCGGGCCAGCATGCGGCTGCCGTCGCGGACGATCACGTAGAGGTCGCCGGTGCCGGAACGAACCACGCTGCCGGCCGGGAAGGCGGCTGTGGCAATGCTGTCGCCCATGGCATAGCTGCCGAAGAGGGCCACGTCCACATCCACGACCCGTAAGGCCCAACCAGCACCATACAAGTCACGGGCCACGGTTTCGTTCTCCAACCAGCGCAAGATTCCGCCCATCTCCACCACATAGACCCGCGGGTCAGAAACGATCTTCACCAAGTGCGTGCCGGGGCGGATGGTGACGTTTGCACCCAACGGGATGGCGGCCAACACATCATCAGATACGCGCTTGACTCGGGAGAAATCAGCATACCAGCTGCGGTAGACCCGCTCCGTTGGGTAGGCGTGGCGCTTGCCGTCGCGGCCGACCAGGTAGACGGCTGGAGTGCTGCCACGGATCAAATCACCAACCATCACGCCTGCAGGCAAGGACGGCGGGGGGGCGGGAGCAGGAGTCGGTGCTGGTTCCGGGGTCGGTGTCGGCGCAGGGGTCGGTTCCGGGGTCGGTGGAGGTGTGGTGCCCGCTGCCGGAATCGTCACGGACAGTTGCACCAGACCCTGATCCTCGTACCCGCTCAGGTCGACAGCACGGATGAGGTAGTAATAGGTCATTCCGGCCGCCACCTCGGTATCGGTGTACGTGCCGGCACTGGTCGTGGTGATGTGCGTCCCTACGGTGTTTGCAATATTGGAGCGATAGACCCGGACATTGTTGAAATCGGAATCTGTCGGATTTGTCCAGCGCAAGAGGACGCTCCGGCCGTTGGTCGCCACACTGGCCGAGGCGCCTGTCACTGAACCGGGCGGTGTCACGTCACGACCCGATCGGCCAATCACTTCAATCATGGCCGCAGCCGAACCATAGGTCGCGCCACCGTCGATGGAATATTGAAGAGCGGTCGCTGCATTTGCCTGGCCCGTCCCAACGATCTTCAAGCCGGCAATAGACAGGGTGGACGATGCAGCAGGCGTGGATGTGGTGTTCGTCCGGACAATGCGGTTACCGTCGTAAAACACCTGCGGATCGGTTGAGGTGGCCGTGCCGCCCAAGCTGACTGTGGTGACAGATGTGTCAAAAACCGCGTTGATTGTTTCTGGGATTTTGATGCGCAAATCATTGGCTGCAGTCAGTTCTGCTGGCCGGATGTCTTGGAACGTAAGCGTATTCAGCGTGACGGTTTCCCCATCGCGCACCTGAGTGAGTGAGCCGCTCAGCGAGCCAGCAGTAGAAGGTGCTGCGGCATGCACTGCCACGGCAATCGCAATCGTTCCGATGACTCCGCCGACGATGGGCAAACCCCGATGAACCCATCCGGACCACTTCCGGAAACTTTTTTCCTGCTGCATAGGAAATATAAAATGAGTAGAGGATCGCGAATATCATACCACCGAACCCACTATTAAAGTGATGGGCCTGTGGATAACAAACACGCTCCTGGATGAGGAGCGTGTTCTGCGTACGTGTGATGTTTACGCCGCAAAGGCTGCTTTGAGGATGGTCCGTGCCGCTTCTGCCGCGGTCCGGAAATCCTGCATGGCCTTTTTTATTGCTGTATTCCGTGTTTCTGCCAAGGTCCGGACTTGCGGGCCAAAACGCTCCAAGGTCTTCCGCCCCTCGGCAAATGCGGCATTTGCCGTGCGAAGGGCCGCCCCAAAGTGCTCACGTGCCGTGGCGGGTTCGGTTCCGCCCGCACACTCTGTTTTTGCCGTGTTCAAAGCGGTTTCCAAGGCAGACGTGTAGGTCTCCACCAATTGGTTGAGCGCTGCCTGCCGCGAAGAAACGAGCTGGTTTACCCCGTTCCAATAGGCCGTGCGGGCGGCGTCCACCGCTGTGCGGCGGGCGGCAATTGCGGTTTCCATGGATGCCCGGAAGGTGGCGACCGCCTGTTTTTGCGCGTCGGTCGTAGCCTTGGCTTCTAAGCGGTCGTAGCGGGAATCACGGTTATCATCGTGGCGTTCGCGCACTTCACCCAATGTTTCGTCGCGCTTGCCACGCCGCTCATCAACCCGTTCATCCAATGTATTTTGGCGGTTGGTGAGTGTATTCCGGGCCCGGGCAATCTTGCCGGCCACGTCGGTCGACCACGTGTTGACTATGGTGCAGAAGTTGACGCCGGCGTTGAGCGCGGGACGCGTTCGTTCCTGTTGGTCACGGATGCTGTCACCCTGTGCAAAAGCCAAGCCGGGCGCGACGAGCAGGCTCGCCATGCTCACGGTAGCAATCGATGAACGGAAAAGTTTGGATGTGTTCATAATGGTTAGTAATTACCTGACGCGCCAATCATGGCATTCAAATCCAAGGTCTCGGCGGTCGTAAGATCACTTTCGTCTCCTGTCACCTCACTTTCCTGTTCGTCCGTCGTTTCTCTGAGTATGTCGTCGACCTCGGCGTTCACATTCACGTTGCCAGCGGCCTGCATATTCGTATTCGTCTCCTGTGGCATATTTGCATTTTCGGCGCTCCCGCTTTCTTCCATATTCACTGCGGCATTGGTGTTAACCCTGGCCGTTTGGGCACAACCCGCCCCCATAACTGCCACCGCCACCACAGCCAAAAACACTCTATTCATAGTCCTTATAGGTTACGAACGATGCATGCATACAGTATATACCCAGCACCCGGTATTTGGTTACACCATGTCCCGCTTCCGTTTTTTTCCCTCAATGCGGAGATTTTTTTGGGCACGGGTCATTTTCTTGATTACTGCCTCTTCCTTTCGGGCAGCGGTGGCCGAGGGCATGCGCTTTTTCCAGACCAGTTCCACCGGCAGCCGGCTGCGCGTATATTTGGCCCCTTTTCCCGAACGATGCCGCACAAGGCGCAGGGGTAGGTTATTCGTCAGCCCGGCATACAGAGAACCGTCGGCACACCTGAGGATGTAGACGCACCATGCGGGCATGGGCCGGAAAGTTACTTTCGAATTTCTGTGTTCGTGAGCTTGGCTGAAATCTGGGCCAGATCTTGGGCCGAATAGTTGTTGCCGGAAATGTCGAGGACGCGCAACTGGGTAAGATTACCGAGCTCCATCGGCAACCCCGTCAGCTGGTTGTTTGAGACGTCCAACGTTTCCAATTTCCGCAGCTGCCCCAACTCAGCCGGAAGGCCGGTCAGGTTGTTCCCGCTCAGATCAAGCACTTTGAGATTTTGTAGGTGACGAATTTCTGCCTGTGGGGCGCCAGTCAAGGCATTATCGGACAGGTCGAGCGCCACTAAGCCGGTGCGGGTAAACACGTCGTTCGGTATTGTCGTTAGGCCTCGACCGCTCAAATCGAGCGTTGGTCCCGAAACCGGCTGCACCGCAGGTGCCGGCTCATTGGTCGCATTCGGCCTGTTCGTTGCAGGCGATCCAGCACAACCCGACCCCAATAATATGACCGCTGTGACAAGGGCAATATAGGTATGCATATACATCCACCCTAACACACCCAATTGAATATATGTAGCCGGCTGGGTGCGCCCTTTGTGAGACGTGCTACTATCCTTCCTATGCATATTGCCATTATCGGTGGTGGCGCAGCCGGGCTCATGGCCGCTGCCGCTACCCAAGAAACCAATCCGAAAGCCACGATTTCACTCATAGAGCGCAATCCGGACTTAGGCAAGAAAGTGATTATTTCCGGCGGCGGGCGCTGCAATGTAACGACCGGACTGTTTGACGTGCGCGATGTGCTGACCCGTTACCCGCGCGGCAGCAAATTCCTCACCTCCGCCATGCGCCGCTTTCCACCCGAATGGACGGTGTCGTGGTTCGAAACACACGGCGTGCCACTCAAAACCGAAGAAGATTTGCGCGTCTTCCCCCGCTCAGATGACGGGAAGGATGTGGTGGCCGTGTTCGAACGACTGTTCCGCGCACCCGACTCCCATGTCCGCACACTTTTAGGAAAACACGCCACCGGAATTACTAAAGAGGGCGACCATTTTGTCATCAGCTGCCGGAACGCCGAACCGATTGTGGCCGACCGCGTGATCCTGACGACCGGCGGCCAAGCCTACCGCCAAACCGGTTCCACCGGAGACGGCTATGCTTTTGCCGAATCGCTCGGCCACACCATTACCCCGCTTGCCCCTAGTTTGAATTCTTTTTTTACCAAAGAAGCCTGGCCCAAAGAATTATCCGGCCTCTCCATCCCCAACGCCACACTCACTGCGCCCGATGTCAAACACGCCTACTACACTGGCCCGTTTTTGTTTACGCATCGCGGCGTGAGTGGTCCGGCCGTCTTTGCCCTGTCGGGACTTGTCGCGTTTGAGCCGTACGATGCACAGCATCCGCTCCGTCTCCACATTGATCTCTTCCCAGAAGAAAATCCCGATAAGCTCACCGCACGCATTGCCAAAACGTTTTTCACGAACAACAAGAAGAATATCAAAACCGTCCTCGGCTTCCTGGTTCCCAAAGCCCTGGCTGCAGTAGTCGTTTCCCAACTCAAACTGGATGGCGAAAAACAAGCAGCCCAAGCCACAAAAAAAGACGTGGCACTTTCCGCAGCGTGGATGAAAAAAATACCGCTCACCGTGATCGGCCGCGGCGCAGGTGATGAATTCGTCACGGCAGGTGGCGTGGACACGCACGAGGTGAACCCGCGGACCATGGAATCCACCATCTGCCCCGGACTGTACTTTGCCGGAGAAATCCTCAACGTAGACGGCTATACCGGCGGTTTCAACCTCCAAGCCTCATGGGCCACGGGGCGCGTGGCTGGAGAAAGCGCGGCAACGTAAGCATGTTCGGCTTGGTCAATGTGTAAGAAGCTCAGTAGGTCGGAGAAATTTCCCACGTTCCCGTATCCACATCCACCCGTAGAATGCGTCCCGGGAAACCCACCGCCCACCCCTCAAAAATCACAATAAGTGATCCGTCGTGCAAAAAATGATACTGCGGTCGGGCATACTCAAATGGGAAACCCGCCTCCTTGGCGACGTCGGCTTGGCGAATCTGCCAAGCGAGTGTGCCTTGCCGAGTAAGCGCACTGAATATCCACTGCTTTCGTTCGATTGTTTCGTAACTCAGGGTCATAAGTCGAGCGTCATCTCCCATACCGACCTGCCGTATGATGGCGGGTTGGACGAGTCCGGGATCCAGCTCGAGCAATTCAATCTCGGGCCCAGAGAGCGGTGATTGCGCCTCTGTTGTGAAGGAGAGCGGTCCGTTGATCATGGAGCTGAACGTCGACAGGAATTCCATGGGGCGGACACGGCTGGCCGTTCCCGGCTCCAAGGTCAGCGGATGGAGATCCGTCTCAACACCTCGGAGATTCGTCACGCGTACCACACCATCGTCCGGAACCACCGAGACGCGTGCCGCCTCTGGAACCGCTGCGCGGAGGTCGTCCACGCTCACTACGGTAAACTCCCGGGTTGCGACGTTAAATCGGACGACCTCCTTCTGCTGGCTTGATCCGGCAACAAGCACATCATCCGCCAGCATCACCTGCGTATCCTCCAACCCCGATGGTATATTCCTTTGTAGGAGTATCTCCCCGCTCCGGACATCCATCACTTTCAGGCAATGGTTCGTTGCTCCCCCGCCGCGCGACCTGCCATGCTGGACGAGCACTAAGTACGGCTCAACAAAACCAGCTGTCGAAGTGATCCAATTCAACCGGCAGCCCATGGCCCGCGCACCAAAATACAGCAGCAACATGGCCGCCAGCACAACTGCGCCAGCAACCAAGATTGATCGGGTCATCTGCTTGTTGAAGAAGCTCATGGGAGTTCCTACCTAGTATACCATCGTGCTTCCTGAGAACCTATCAGAAATCCCAAGTGACCTGATATTTCGATTACGTCCTGTGCAAAGATTTTTCGTAAACAAGGGAACGATGCATGATGGCAAGGATGCGGACGTCCTTTCGCTCGATCCGAAAAACAACCCGATAATCTCCGACGCGCAGCTTCCGATGTCCTTTTAATGAGCGCCGGAGCGGGACACCGAATATATCAGGGTGTATGGTGAGCTTCCGCTCAATAGACTCCTTTATCTTGCGTCGGTGCAGAACGTCGATACGTGGGATATCGTCACGCACCACTAATGGATGGTACGTGATGATGTACGTTACCTCCATGCTTTTTGATGGGAGATGAACGCTGCACGCTTTGATTCACGCCGCGTAGCGATTGTAGAGAGCACTTCGTCTTCCTCAATTTCAATAGCAAGGGTCAGTAAATCCAGCGCCTTGGTAGAGACAGATTGCTCATCCCGAGCAGCCAAGCGGTGCAAGGCGCGGTCCAAGTGGGCAGGGACGGACAGATTGACGCGGTGTTTTTGTGTCGGCATAGGTAATACAGGTGATGATCCAAGTGTAACACCTGTGTGCTGAATAGTCAACGCGACAAGTTCTGCCGCAACTGGGCCCGGCGAAACGCAGCCCGGAGTTCCTCCAGGCGCATTTCACGTCGTTGTTCTTTCACTTCGCGGCTATACGAACACACCTCGCAATGATCAAAGAACGGCAAACGACCTGGCTTCTGTGACGGAGAAGACATACAAACGAGTTAAAAATAATTCTTGAACCAAATATACCGCAGCCGCCATGTTGCGGAGGAATTGTCAAGGGTACACGTGTGGATAAACAATAGGCCAACTCAAATAAAAAAGAGGGCGGCAGCACGATGCACCGACCTCTGTGATGCGGAACACCCGCTCACTCCTCGATGATCTGCGTATAGCAATGCTCCCATCGACATTCTGCGGAGAGAAAATCTGCGAATGTCTCCGGTGTCACGGCACGCAATGCTTCTGATCGTTTTCCGACCTCCCGGATCTCACCGTGTGTGAGCAAATCCGTGAGTGCCATTTCGACCGTATCCCGACCGGACAGGTCTAGGAAGGTGTTGTTCAGAAGCAGCTCGCTCTTGGCATTCTCGAACTCGGCCTTGGCAGCTTGGCGGCTTTCGATGAGTTCGTAAATGTGATCGATGACGTTGTCGACGTCCTTCTTCTTCGAGCCACTCACCCCGAGCTGAATGGCCGTCCGGTCGCGCAATTCAAGCACCCCACCGCCCGCACTGTAGACCAACCGGAGATCCTCTCGAAGCCGGGACAGCATCGCCCTGCCCAATGCCTCCCCCACAATCTCGGCGCACGCGCGCATCTCTCCTGGAACCGACCAGTACATCTTCAGGTTGACCGTTGACGCATCCTCGCCGATTGCACTGAACCGCTCGCGCAGTAGTTTAGGCCGCGGTCGTTCTGCAGGAAGGAACCCATCATCTCCCGGCTTCGTTGAAACCGTCGACACGAAGGTTTGCTCCAGGACATCCGCAAGCTCACGGATCCCCACTCCACCCGTCGAGACCATCACCATGTTCGACGGGAGAAAGTACTCGCGATGCATTGCACGCAGTCCGTCTGCCGTGATCGCGTTAAGCACCTCGTCTTCCGGGAGACCGGTGATTGTGGCACAACGATGGTCCCCGTAGAGCGCCCGGAACATGCCCAATTGGGCTTGCCGTTTCTGCACGGGCTTGGCTGACCGCTCGTTACGTACGATCTCCCGATCCTTCTCCAGGTCGCTGTCGAGCTTGGGCCTCAACAGGAAATCGTGGAGGAAACGAACGAAGGGTTTGATGCGTGACACTTCGCAAGCGAGTGGAACCCACATCCCCTCAATGCCTGTCATGGCGTTGAGACCCTGGAAACCCTGCGCTGCAGCCCACGCGAGCATTTCTGACAAATTCATTCGAGGCAGGCCATGCGTGCCTTCGAACAGGAAGTGTTCCAGCACGTGGGCTGATCCCTCCCGCCCAGGCGGGTCGTATCGCCAACCAACGACCACTGCCATGCTTGCAACCAGCCATGGCGTGTTGCGCTCCTGGTGAAACAACCGTAAACCAGAAGACAGCGTCACGTGTTCGAACGAAAGAACATCCTTCATTGGTCCTCCTTGCTCACCACCTTGGTGAGGGCCGAGCATAGATCATGCAAACAGTTCGGTCAAGATACTCATCCAAAGCAAGTGTTCTAAAAAAATCTGAGTAAAAAAAAGAACTGCGGGTGCACAGTTCTGGTTCCTACCTCCACCGCGTTTCGCTCGGCGGTTTGAGAATGGTGGGGCGCATACGCAGGTTGAGAATGCATCGTGTCCCCTGTTGTGGAGGCATCACCTCATGGATCACGCGTTGTCCTGATCCAAAACCGGGGGCGCGCAGGAACATGACGGTGCCCGGCTCAGTGAGGAATGTATCCTTCACATTGAGACGGGTGTAGTCGGGCGGGTCATCCATCGCTTCGTGGATGCGGACCACCGCGGCACCGGAAATAGTCAGCGTGACGCTGAGGAGTTGGTCGCTCGCCCGGTCGCGGTGCGGTGAAATCCAATCCTGCCCGTCACGATAGCGTTGGTACCCGATTTCCGAGGGAAGCCAAGCGTCGAGCTCCGGAGCGAATCGCAGGTCCGCCACATCCCGTGCCAACGACCGGCAGATCTCCGTTGCCACCGGGACGTCCGGATGGTCGAGCGGACGATAGGCGCGTTCGTGCTGCTGCCGCACTTCATTTGGCGCCGCCCGGTTGATGGGGTGCGCCACATGGTCGCCAACTTCCATCTCCAACCGCTCGATCTCCTCTTCCATGGCCTGGCACAACTCCGGCCGTACCGCCTGCGTCACAAACGCATAACCAAACGTACGGGTGCGCTCTAACACGGGACACAAGTCGAATCCATCAAAGAACACTTTCAATGAGTCACCTCCTTAACTATGTTTTGGTATCCTAGCGTCTCTCACACTACAAGAGAAGACCGCTCAGGGTGCTCGAAATAAAAAACTTCCCCGAGAAGGAAGCTAAACACCTGTTTCGTTGAAGAGAACAGCAATTTTCTCAAACATCTGGTCCCAGCGTTCTGGCGGAAGATGCAGGAGAAAAGAGATCGCTCCAAAACGTTCCATCACCATCCGGGCACCGATCGTCCCGAAATTGTGAGGAATGAACACATACTCCCGTCCGTGCGGTGTGACGTTTCCGGCGTATTGCGTCAGCACTTTGTAAAACGCAGTCGTCGCTGCTTGTACTTGGGGCGTCGACTCGAAAAAACCGACGTATCCAAGTACCAGATTCAGCTCTCCTGGCGAGGGCATTTCCTCGTCGTTCATCCAAGATTCGATCTTGGCAATCGTCACGCCCTCCCCGATCGTATAGCAGGGAACCCAATTCCTCTCGAACGATTCCCTGCGCAAACGGAGCTCCTCCTCGCTCAACTGTTCGCCTTCGTCTGCGAGCGAACCAGCCACACATCGCGCTCCACCTAAGGTGCCGTCGGTTTTGCGCTCTCGGTACCACGGGTTGAGCCATAGCGCCCACTCTGTGAGTGATACCTTTGGATCGCTCACGAGCAGATCGGCCAACGCCTGTGCGAATGGACTACGATTGGTATGAGACATGTCTCCCTCTTTTCCCTACAAGCTCTTTATCACAGACTTAAAAACCTGTCGATACAGACTTGATTTCAAGACGTGGTTTGGCTATGATTCTGCCGCTTGGGGGCGTCGTATAATGGTAGTACAGGGGTCTCCAAAACCCCTTGCGTGGGTTCGATTCCTACCGCCCCTGCCAGAAAAACACCCGGCAATACGCCGGGTGTTTTTCTATTGTTGACTTCTTGAGGAATCGAACGGGCGACGTCGACGTCCCGCGAGGCGGGACGGAGCGCGCCCCGGGTTTGTGGGAACAAACCGATTCCTACCGCCCCTGCCACAAAACACCCCGCCGGAAGGCGGGGTGTTTTGGTTTATTTCGTCTCCTTATGCGTCACGTGCTTGCGGCACCAGCGGCAAAACTTGGCCAGTTCCAGCCGGGCCTTTATGGTTTTCTTATTCTTGTGCGACTGGTAGCCCACGCGGTGGCATTCCGTGCACTCCAATTTGATGAGGTAATCCTGGGACATATGGAGGAATAAGGTGCTGGGAGGATAGCAGAAGAAAGGATTTTGGGCAAGGGCCCTGGAGCCGGCGGTGGGCATCGAACCCACGACCTACGGTTTACCCGCCGCCAGCGCCATGGCCTAAGCCATCTCCGGGGCTCGAACCCGGGACCTACGGTTTACAAAACCGTTGCTCTACCAGCTGAGCTAAGATGGCGCAGGCCGTGGCGGGCGGGCAAAACCGTTGCTCTACCGCTGCATGTCCGCCGGCGCTGCGGGAGCTGCGCGGCGGAAGCTAAGATGGCGCGCCGAAAAAGGTACGGGAAAAAGCATCCTGCGTCAAACCGCGCTGCGCATTTCCAAGGCGGCCCGGCGGCGGATGAGGATGAGGAAACTGGACCCGAACACGGCAACCGACAGGATCATGGGGAACACGTAGCCGCGCAAGAGGGCGATATCAAAGGCGGCGTGCATGAGGATACCGAGCACAAGCCCGCCACCCATCCACAGCCATCGGGATTGGTGGGAAAAACGGGCCATGCCAACCAAGTACCCGCACACCCCCACGCTGAACACGTGAAGCGAGGTGGTGAGGAGAAACCGGAGCAGAGATACTGTCCCTAAAACCCGGGCAAAGTCGGCCGCCCCGCCCGAGACATTTGCCGGTACCCACTGGGTGAGGAACAGGAAGTTTTCGACCATGGCAAACCCAAGGGCTGCACACACAGCGTAGACCACACCATCAATCATCTGGTTGAAGGCCCGGTGCCGCCAGGCCACGAGCATGACGATTGAGATGAGTAATGCCTTTTCCACCACTGCCGCAATCATAAGGTCCGCATTCCCCCACCCCAACCCACCCCGGCCCAAAATGCCGCGAATGAGGTCTTCCAAAACGACTGCCAGGAGTGCGGCAATGGCTCCGCCGAGTACCAAGCGGAAAATTAGACCACGCGGTTCCGGATCTTCCCGGTCTTCCCATAAAAAGATAGCCAGCCAAAACACGCCAGGCAGCAAGGCCAACAAAATACTCATCAAAAAAAAGGGCGAAAGGTAGGCACTGAACATGCCCACAGTATACCGCGCCAGGCGTTGCCTGCCCAAACCAGGCTGTGGTAGGGTCGGCAGCAAGGAGGAAGAAATGGCGCAAGACCTGCGGCTGGCAACCTTGTTTACGGGGAGCGGATCGACCATGGAGAAGGTGGGGCTCGAGTGCCGCCCCGCGGGCAGGC
This sequence comes from uncultured Gammaproteobacteria bacterium, assembly GCA_964591635.1. Lineage (GTDB taxonomy): Bacteria > Patescibacteriota > Patescibacteriia > 2-12-FULL-57-11 > 2-12-FULL-57-11 > CAZQBA01. Next base: position 12,796 of record CAZQBA010000010.1, read on the forward strand.
TCCCGGGAATCGACTGGGTCCTAGCCATCACCAACAACCCCAAAGCCGGTGGCATCGAGCGGGCCAACCAAAACATGTACTACCGACGGGTGTTGGTCATCAACCCGGATGATTTCCCCACTGCAGAAGCCTATGGTGAGGCCCTGCTCGAAGAATGCGCACGGGCTGGCGTTACGCTCATCGGTCAGTACGGCTGGATGCCCAAGACGCCGGAAAATCTAATCCGCGCCTTCCCGAAGCGCATGATCAACCAGCACCCAGGCCCGGTGCGACCCGGCCAGCCTGACTTTGGCGGCAAAGGCATGTACGGAAGACGGGTCCACTGCACGGTCCTGAACTTCGTCCGATGGACGAAGCGGACGGACCAATGGACCGAAGCGATCGCCCAGTGGGTGCACCCGGAGTTCGACCATGGCCAGGTACTGCGCGCCACGCGCGTACCCATCGAGCCAGACGACGATGTGGACACGCTCCAAAAGCGGGTCCTCACGGCCGAACACGAAACGCAGATCCAAACGCTCGAGGACATCATGCACGACCGGCTCCGGCCACCGACCGACTTGGAGCCGGTCGTTCACCCGAACGAAGAGCAGATGCTCAAAGAAGCCAAAGCCGCCGCCCGCCGCCTCTATCCCAAAGGCTAGCCACTTCGCTCACGCGAGCGGTTTTTTTATTCCAAAAAGAACACACTCCCTTTCGGGAGTGTGTTCTGGTGGGCAGAGAAGGATTCGAACCTTCGAAGGCGCAAGGCCAGCAGATTTACAGTCTGCCCCGTTTGACCGCTTCGGTATCTGCCCAAAGGTATGTTGTGTGTCTGGAGCCGACGACCGGGATTGAACCGGTGACCTCGTCCTTACCATGGACGCGCTCTACCAACTGAGCTACGTCGGCGTGCACTCTCTCTTCTTCTTTATGAATGTGCGGGGGGAGTATTTTTTTCTGGTGCAGCTGCTTTCTTGGCTTGGGCTACCATTTCGCGGATGCGCGTTTCGAACTCCGGCAGCTTTTGGTTTTCCGGATTGACCTCTTTCAAACGGACGAATGTTTCGCGGGCCACGTCGCGGTCACCGGCAGCAAGCGCCCCTTCCAAGAGTAAGTCCAGGTACTTCGGGTTCGCCGGTTTGAGCACGACCGCGGATTGGTAGCGTTCCATAGCCCGCTTCACGTCACCGCGGGCGGTCGCCAGCTCGCCCAGGTTCGCCAAGACGGACGCGTCATTCGGGTCGAGCTTCAGGAGAAAGCTAAACGTTTCCTCGGCTTCCTTCCACTGCCGCTCGCGCAAGTACAGCCGGCCCAGGGATTCATAGGCCTGCACGAACTTGGGGCTCATGCTGATGACTTCAATGTACTTGGCCTCGGCTTCGCTTACCTTATTGTTCTTGAGAAGCATGTCAGCCGCGTCCATGATCTCGCGAACTCGGCGCTCGGAAGCGATCTTTTCCCCCGAGCCGGAAGCCATGCCTATTTTGCGGTGCTTGCGTTCCAGTTCCGACGCGCGGGAGTACCAGCGGCGCAGGCGGGCGCGGGCCGCCTCCTGCACGGGCCGAAGCTGTTCGGCCGCCCGGCGCAAGACGTCAACCGAAATGCGGCGGGCCCGGCGGTGGATGATGCCGCGCTTGATGTCCAGGTCGCGTTCGCGGGCAATGGTGGAGACGTCCAAGAGCACCAGTTCCGGGAATTTGCGTACCACGAGCGCTCCCATGGCCAGCGTGGCCAGGGCAAAGACGACGCCGGGGAGGACAAACCACAACATAGGTGCGAAAACGATGGTATCACCCGGAGCGGGCGGAATCAACCCCGTATACCCACGGGACTAACCCTGGCGGGGTGCCTGCGCAGCCCGTTCCGCGGCATCCACAATAGCCAAAAATTCCTTGGCTTGGAGCGAGGCGCCGCCCACCAGCACGCCTTCAATGATGCTCCGTTGGAAGAAGGCATCAATGTTTGCGCGGTCCACACTGCCGCCGTAGATAATGGAACACGAACGGTCTGCCGTTTCTTGACTGTAGAGGTCACGCAAGGTTTCGCGAATGACAAAGTGCGAACGGGCGGCGTCTTCCGGGTCCACGGCTTGGCCGGTGCCAATCGCCCAGGTCGGTTCGTAGGCCACCACCACTTCGCTCTTGCGCGGCAGGTCCACGCCAAAGAAGGCAGCGCGCACTTGTTTTTCCACCACCGTGTCCCGCCGTCCCTTTTCCCGCTCCTCGCGCGATTCGCCCACACAGACCACCGGCAACAGCTTGGCGGCGAGGGCCCGTTTCACTTTAGCGTTCACCAACTCATCCGTTTCCTTGGCCGCACTGCGCCGCTCGGAATGGCCGATGATGACCGCTTGTGTGCCAATGTCCACCAGCTCGCGAGCCGATACTTCACCAGTCCAAGCCCCCTTTTCTTGCTCACACACGTCTTGGGCGCCCAAAAGGATGCCGGATTCGCCGAGTGCCGCTTTGACCGGTACGAGTGCTGGGAATGACGGACAGACCACAACCCGCGAGTCGCGCTTGGACTTGGGGAGTGATTCGGCAAGCGAACGTGCCAAGGCTTCGGCCTCAGACACCGTGAGCTGCATTTTCCAGTTGGCAATGATGGTGCGCATAGCGAGTTACATCCGGAACAGTTTTTTGAGTGTGGCGGCATTTTTATACGGGCCAATCACGGCAGCACACAGCTGGTCGGGCCGGAACAGGTCGCGGGCCACACGGCGGACGTCCGCGGCCGTCACTTTTTTGATGCGAGCGATCTTTTCTTGTGGGGTCTGCATCTTTTTCTTGAAGAGCTGTTGGCGTCCGTAGAAGTCGGCTACTTCGTTGGACTCTTCCAAGGAAAGCATGATCTTGCCTTTCAAGTACTCCTTGGCGCGCGACATTTCTTCGGCCGTGACGCCATCCTTCTTGATCTTGTTCATTTCGTCCAAGATCACGCCAATCGCTTCAGGCACGCGGTCTTTCATAAGCCCGGCCTGGACCGTGAAGGCACCGACGTCTTGGTAGGTGGACGAACCAGCCCGTACCATGTAGGCCAAGCCGCGGCGTTCGCGGACTTGGATGAACAGACGCGAGCTCATGTTGCCTCCCAAAATAGTGGCGAGTACGGATTGCGCAGCCAAGTCCTTATGGCCCAGGCCATAACCCGGGAAGCCCAACATGCACTGGACTTGTTCCGTTTTCTTGTTGTGGACCACCACGCGCGGGCCACCGGCCTTCTTGGCCACGCGGAAATTGGTGAAGCCTTTGGGTTTGCTGTTCTTGGGTTCCGGGGAAGCGCCAAAGTATTTTTGGACGCGGCGGGAAATGTCTTTGGGAACGGCACCGGCTACGGAAATCACCAGGGCAGACGGGCGGTAGTGGAGCTTGCGGTAGGCGCGGACGTCTTCCAACTTCATCTTTTGAATATCTTCGCGCGCGCCGGAAATGCGCCAGCCGAGCGTGTTGCCTTTGAATAGCTCCTGTTCAAACAGCTCATCCACGAACATGAGCGGGTTGTCTTCGTACATGTGGATCTCCTCGATGATCACCGTGCGTTCGCGTTCGAATTCCTTAGGATCAAACACGGAATGGAAGAGCATGTCGGACAGCATGTCCAAGCACAAATCCACGTGCTCGGCCGCAGCCTTAATGTAGTAGCCGGTAAAATCTTTTCCGGTAAAGGCGTTGAACTCCGCGCCAATGGCGTCCAGTTCACGGCTGATCATTTCTGTATTCGGGCGGCGCTCCGTGCCTTTAAACATCATGTGCTCCAAAAAGTGGGAGCCGCCGTTCATGACCCGCGTTTCATGGCGCGAACCCACGTTCAGCAAAATCTGGACGGTGATGGCATGCGTTTCCTTCATGGGCAGCACCACCACTTGAGCGCCGTTTTTGAGTTTGGAAGCTTTGGGCATACGAGGGGCGGGAATATGGAATGTCGAATGTGGAATATGGGGACTGGTGTTGTTGGGTGTAGGGGCGGGGTTATCCCGCCCTGGGCGCGAAGACCGCGCCCCTACGCCAATCGTTCACGTAAATACGCCGTGAGGTCGGCAATGGCAATGCGCTCCTGCTGCATGGAGTCGCGTTCGCGGACCGTGACCTTTTTGTCTTCGAGCGATTCAAAGTCCATGGTCACACAGAACGGCGTCCCTATTTCGTCTTGCCGGCGGTAGCGTTTGCCGATGGACTGCGTCTCGTCGTAGTCCACCATCCAGTGCTTACGGAGTTCTGCCGCCAACTCTTTGGCCGGGCCTTGGAGCTCTGGTTTTTTAGAGAGCGGCAAGACAGCGACTTTGATGGGCGCTAGGGCGATGGGGAACTTCAAAACCACGCGCGTCTCCCCTTCTACTTCTTCTTCGGTATACGCATCGGTTAAGACCGCCAAGAGCGTCCGGCCCACACCCACCGACGATTCCACGATGTGCGGGATATATTTCTCGTTGCTGATGGGATCGGTGTAGGTCAGCTCTTGTCCGGAAAACGTGGAATGCTGGGTGAGATCGTAGTTGCCACGGGCATGGATGCCTTCGAGTTCCCCAAAACCGAAGGGGAAACGGTATTCAATGTCGTAGGCCTCTTTGGCATAGAAGACCAAGTTCTCGTGCTTATGCCATTGCAGGTTCTCCGCTTTCAAACCGAGGTCCAGGTAATACTGCCAACGCGCCTGGCGCAGTTTTTCGTACTCCTCCATTTCCATGTCGGGATGGGTGAAGTACTGCATTTCCATCTGCTCAAACTCGCGCGTCCGGAAGACAAACTGGCGGGCCGTGATTTCGTTGCGGAATGCTTTGCCGATCTGGGCTATGCCGAACGGCAGCCGTTTGCGCGTGGAATCCAAGACATGCTCAAAATTCACGTAAATCCCTTGGCAGGTTTCGCCGCGCAGGTAGACTGCTTCTTTGCTCAAGTCACCGGTAAAATTCCCCAGGTTCGATTTCACTAACAGATTGAACTTTTTCACTTCCGTAAAGTCGCTCTTGCCGCACTTGGGGCAGGTGATCCGCTTCTGGTGCTCCATCAACAGTGCATTCACTTCTTCCTCTGGCATCTTTTCATCGGCCGTGACGCCAATCTCTTCCAAGAGGTGATCGACACGCGAACGGGTGTGACAACTCCGGCATTCGGTGAGCGGATCGGAAAAACCACCTACGTGCCCGCTCGCTTCCCAAATCTTGGGATGCATAAAAATGGCCGAATCCAGACCCACGATGTCGTCGCGCATCTGGACCATAGCCTTCCACCAGGCTTTCTTGATGTTGTTGACCAACTCCACGCCGAGCGGCCCGTAATCGTAGACCGCCGCAAAGCCGCCGTAGATTTCGGAGCTGGGATACACGAACCCGCGCTGCTTGGCTAAGGCCACTAGTTTTTCCATTGAAACGTCCATGTGCTAGATAGTCATGATGTCCTTCTCTTTGTCTGCGGCAATGAGCGTGACCTTTTCCGAATACATGGCCACCATCTTTTCCAAATCATCCTGCATGCGGAAGCGTTCGTCTTCGCTCATCTTGCCATCGCGCTCGTTGGCAATGATCTCGTTGCGCACTTCTTCACGCACGGCGCGCAAACCGACCTTGGCTTCTTCGGCCCGCTTGCCCAAGGCCTTCACTAATTCTTTACGGTTCTCTTCCGTCATCTTGGGGAGCGAAATGCGGATCTTGTTGCCGTCCACCACCGGAGCCAACCCCAAATTGGCGGCCACAATCCCCTTTTCAATATCTTTGAGGACCGAGGTATCCCACGGTTCCACCACAATGGTCTGCGGATCCGGCACGCTTATGGAGGCCACGCTCTTCAAGTCCATGGTAGTGCCATAGGCTTCCACCGTGACCGTATCCAAAATAGCCGGCGTGGCGCGCCCGGTGCGCAAGGCTTTCAGTTCCTTTTCCAGGTGGTCCAGGACTTTCTCAAATTGTGGTTTGTGGTCGGCAATGTTCATAGCATCCGTCACGAGGAATCCGGAATTATTTTGGTTGGGTCAGGCCCAGGTAGGCCGTGCCAGAAGTTTCTGCGTCAAAATGAATGGCAGTCACGGTCCGCAACCC
>CAZQBA010000010.1:18908-21270 GCA_964591635.1 uncultured Gammaproteobacteria bacterium
CCATGTTGCGCCGTGATCTGTGGTAGCAAAGAAGCTGCCATCCGTGGTCGTGGCAGCACGGTCCTTGGAGCCAGTCACGGTAATGCAGCCGGCGCCCATGAGTGTGGCCCCTACAAAAACAGCAGCGAGCGCATTAAAAGAAAAAGACGTGTTCATAGCGTGAAGGCCAAAGATTCTAAAATAAGTTTGGGCGTGATGTTGGCAGCCAAGTCGTCCAGAAAGCGGCGGACTTGGCTTTGGGCGGCGACCAGTTGGCTTAAGCTCCGGCGTGCGGCGTAGGTGCTCACCGCGGCATGCGCATCCGGCAAGGCCACGCGCCCCGGTTCACCCAGCTGGATGGATGCTGCGTCTGAAAGCACGGTTAGCGCTGCCAACAGATGCGTCCGGACAATCGCCACCTGCTCCATGAACCCGACTTTCTCCGGAATGGCTTCGGCCAACAACTTCATGCGCACATAGAGCGGCTGTTCCAAGATGCTCACCACACGCAAGAGTGGTTCGTCCACAATGGCCCGTAAGGCCGGATCGTGTGCCAAGCGCATGGCCAAGCCCGGACGTCCACCGGCCCGCCCGGCACACACAGCGGCCTGGGCGCGATCCACACCGCGTTCCATCAAGCCCGTTGCTAGTTCGTTGGTGGGAACAAGGGAGAACCGCACGGTCTGCACGCGGGAAAGCACGGTGTCTGGAATGTTCAGGCGCTCGTCGGCAATGAGCAGGATGAGCGTTTGGGGTGTTGGTTCTTCCATGAGCTTCAACAACCCATTGGCCGCTTCTTGCGACAAATATTCCGCCCCATCAATCACCGCCACTTTCCAGCCAGACAGGAACGATCCCAACCCCAAGCGTTCACGGAGCTCACGCACTTGCTCAATGGAAATGTTTTTCTTCAAGCGTTCCGTCTTTTCATCATGCTCGCGCTCCAACAAAGAGAAGTCCGGGTAGGCGCGAAACTGTTCGAGCCCTTGGGTCCGATTCCAATCCCGCCCCAACAGCGTGGCCAAGAACTGGCAGGCCAGCGTGCGCTTGCCCACATCCGATGGGCCCAAAAAAAGCAGGGCATGAGCCGGCGTACCAGAGGCAGCCGCCCGCGCCAAAAACTCCTGGGCGCGACGGTTTCCGATGAGCGACACATCAGCCTCTTCTGTGGCCATAAGCAGTGAAAAGTGTACCACGCAAAAAAAGGGTTGACAAAGCTGCAAAAATGGGATATCTTGGAGCGTCTTTTGGCCGTGTTCTACGGCGGGGACCTCGGTGCCACGTCGGCGCCGGGTACGATACGGAGGAGATACGAGATGAACAGAGACTACGACGTGATGCTCACCGGAATCGCCGCTGCACAAGTCATGCGCGCGGCGTTCATGGGGCTCGAGAAGGGACCGCTCGTCGGATCCGAGGACGGCAGCGACATCGAGGAAGAAAGATACAGCGATCACGCGCTTTACGGCCCGCCGGTCGACGTGGAAACGCCGATCCTGGAGGCCATCGACTGGCGCCGGCATGGCAACGAGGCCGACGCGCGCTTCTTCCGTGACATGCGCAGGCTCACGGCCCGCTTGGCCCTGCCAGCGATCATCGAGCAGAAGCTCGAGCTGGTGGCAGACGTGGACGGGAAGCTGCCGATTCTGGAGCGCATCCGCGCTGCCCAGGAAGGGCGACACATCCAGCATTTGGCCATCCTCAGACGCGGCCAGCCGCCCACCATTCCCGCGCCTGCGCCCGAAACCGCGCCGGAGATCGCGGACACCAAGCCCGAGATCGTCCACGCGCCCATCGGGGACACTGCGTCCCCCGAGTACGTGGCCGAGCAGCAGCAGCTCGAGCAGGTGCTCCGCACCCAACACTCCGAAGCGCATCGCATGCTGTCTGGCATGGGCCGAGGCAACCTCCTGTTCCTCGTCCAGGCCCACGACGCGCTGCGGTCCGGCGCCAGCGACCCCGACGTCTTCGACGATCGCTGGTCACGCCAAGTGACCGACGCCATCACGGTCGCCCAGGGCCAGCGGGACAACCGCCACGAACGTGCGATGCCGGGCATTGCCCAGGCCATCCACGCCCACGCCCCCAACCGCACCCGCCGCGACTCCGAGCGGCCGTAGGAGGGATGATGAGCAGAGCGGGAACCGTTCGTGCCATCCTCAAGGGAATGGCGTCCATCAACATGTTCGCCAGCCCTCCAACGCTCGAGGACGCCCGCGATGCGGTCGACGAGATCGAATCTGACGTGCAAGACGAGCTCATGCACGACCAGATCGGCCGCTGCAAGCGACCGTCACAGCCACCGGGCATGAAGAAGTAGCGGACCGAACCGGTCGGCAGGACATCACGCAATTGTGCGTGGTTACCCTGCCGGCCGGTGTAT